>DASTLA010000222.1:0-12796 GCA_035715525.1 Nitrospiraceae bacterium | reverse complement strand
AGCCCGCCCGGACACACGTCCCAGCACTGCGCTGAGTCCCATCAGGGTCACGGTAGCAGAGAAGCAGACCAACCCCCAAGACAGGCGGCCTTGTACGACTTGTCCTAAACCAGGGAGCAACGCTGAAAGAAAGGCGGCTCGGCGGTCAGCGGCGGGTGGCGTGGATGGCTGCATGCAGGATGCCGGTTTGGGCCCAAAACAACACGGCCTCCGGTCCAGGAGACCGAAGGCCGCATCACCTCATGAGAATGGAACGGTTCAACCGCCCAAGGTGTCCAACGCTTCCTTGAGGCTCTTGCGAATGCAGGTAAAGATCGGCGTGTCGCGCAAGGTGTACCGGCTACCTTCGGTTTCGCGCAAGGCCATGACGAGATCTAAAAAGTCCTCAGGCTTGTCGCTTTCGAAAGCGACGACCCATTCTTGATCGTCCAACCCGAAGGAATACGTCGTGTTCAGTTTCACCGAGGGAAAACGGTGTCCAACCTCGATGTGCTCGTCCATCATGCCCTGGCGCGCGGCTTTGGTAAGCAGAAACCATTCCCGCGTTTTGACGAAGGGATAGACGAAGATGTACTTGGCCTTGCCCGGGACCACGGTCAGTCGTTTACTTTCCTGATTCTCGTGCGTGTGATGATCGACATAGATCGAACGTTTGGTCATGGCGAGATAGGAGTAGGGCGTGCTCAAATATCTGCCCAGCCCGGACGCCAGGATCTTCGTCGTCATTTCCTGGAACAGCTCCAGTTCGTAACTGATGCGCCACAACATCAGGTCGCAATCGCCTCGGATACCTACGGTTGTGTAAGCAATCACCAGGACTTTTCCGGAATAGTCCTCTATGGCTCGAAGAAATTCCTGTTTGCCGCGAGTGCGCTCGTCTTCCGGAAGACGTCGCCAGGCGGGATCGATCTTGTAGAAGGCGAAATTGACGTACTGACGGCGCGGAGTTTGTTCGGGGCTGGACATGGTGGTCCTCCAGGCAACTTCTTGAAAAAGTAAAAGAATATGAGCTGTTCTGTTTAGCATTTCGGCTTGCGGCCTGTCAACACGGCGTGAATGGTTCTCGTCGCGGATTGACAGAGAAAAACCGATCTGTTACTGCGAAGGCGGAGGCCGCACGCATGCCGACCAAATCACAACTCAGACGCTGGGTGGCCACCTGCGCGCTGTCGTACTTGGGTCTGGTCGGCGGCCTGCCGCCGGCCGACGCCATCGAGGTCACGCCGACGGACGAGCAGATCAAGGCGGTCATCGATCGGGGCAAAGCCGCCGCCGAGCAACGTCTGTCGCCCGATCAGTTGCATCGTGGGTTTGGTTCGGCCGACGATCTAAAGCCGCGTGGGTTCATCATGACCAAATTGGGCAGTTTGCTGATCATGGCCAATCACCTTTCCTTGCGTGCTCAGGTTCCGGGCGATCAAGATGTCGCGCAAGTCCTGGCCAATCCGAATCTCTTGATCAATGTCATGATCTACGGTGATCGGCTGAACTTCGCCGCCGACACCTACGTCTTGCTGGAGCAGAACGGCCGGAGCATCAAACCCGTTAATGTCCGATTCGATGCGCGAGCGGACCGGACGAGCGTATGGCCGCAGCAGCCAGCCTATCGAGCGAAGGTCATCGCGCTGTTTCCCTATGCCGATATCGATCCAAGGGCGAAGACCAGATTGACGGTATTTCCTTCCGGTGGCGGCGAGGTCAGTTTCGATCTCGACTTTTCCGAAATCGATTAGCGCAGAGCTGTCTCACCTACTCAGCAGGCGAGGTGCGTCCGGACATCATGGCAACAAAGAGGATTACAGCTTGGAATGCCGAAACCATCGCCATCGGTTCGGAGTTGCTCGTCGGGGGACGGCTCGATACGAACAGCCTATTTCTCGGCGAGCAGCTCGCGGCGGTCGGACTGAATCTTCGCTTCAAAACCGTGGTTGGGGATCATGCCTCGGACATCATGGCGGCTCTCGCTACGGCTGTGCGTCGGGCTCGAGTGGTCGTGATGACCGGAGGCTTGGGACCCACGATCGACGACCTCACGCGCGAGGCCGTCGCGAGGTTGAGCGGCTATCGCTTGAGGCGCCGCAAGGAAGCCTTGGAAGGGATGACTGCGCGGTTGGCGCAGTGGGGACGCAGGCCTAGCCCGGGACAACTGCGCCAGGCCCTGATTCCGGCTGGAGCGTCCGTCATTTCCAATCCCGTCGGATCAGCGCCGGGCTTCGCCCTCAGGTGGAAGGGAGCCCTTATCGCTGTCTTGCCCGGTGTGCCGCGTGAAATGGAATCCATGATGCAAAAAGAGGTAATGCCTCGGATCCGAGACTGGTTGCGGGAGCAACAGGCTGCGGGCCTCATTCCCCTCACCAGGCGTGTCTTTCATACCGTGGGATTACCCGAGGCCGACGTCGATGCAGCCTTGACGGGCCTCGTTCCTCCGCGCATGCCGGTCGATCTGGGGATGCTCGCTTCGCCCCTTGGTGTGGTGGTCTCGCTGACCACCAAGTCCGGCCATGCCGTCGAGGGCTTGGACTTCGAGCGATTGAGCGAAGAGGTTCGGCGCCGACTGCGGGAGGCAGTCTATGCGGAAGGCAACGAGACGATGGAAGAGGTCGTGGGACGTGAGTTGGCTGCCCGTCGCCTTACTGTCGCCGTCGCAGAGTCCTGCACGGGTGGATTGATCGCACATCGCCTGACGCAGGTGCCGGGGTCTTCCGCCTACCTGGACCGCGGCGTCGTCTGCTACAGCAACCGCGCCAAAACCGATCTCCTCGGGGTGCCGGCCTCGCTGATTGCACGGCATGGAGCCGTGAGCAAGGAAGTCGCGATCGCCATGGCCAGGGGAGTTCGTCGGCGCAGCAAGGTCTCGATCGGTCTCAGTGTGACGGGGATCGCGGGGCCGGGCGGGGCGACGGCGACCAAACCCGTCGGCCTGGTCTATGTCGGGATGGATTGTGGGGCAGGCAACGTGACGAGCAATGAATTTCGTTTCCACGGCGATCGCCACCTTATCAAGCAACGCTCCTCGCAGGCGGCGTTGAACCTCTTGCGCCGGTGGCTGCTGAATCGGGAGCCCTCGCGATGAGGCTGTTTTTGGCAGTGGACCTGCCGAGTCACGTTCGGACGGTGGTGGGATCCTTTCAACAGGATCTGAAAAGACGCCTCGAACGATCATGGAACCGGAACGTCCGGGTCGGATGGGTCGAACCGCAGTTGATGCATCTTACGTTGAAATTTCTCGGCGAGACGGATGAACAGATCACCGAGCCGCTACGGAATTCGATCGAAGAATTGATGGTCGGGTATCGCCGTGCGCGGATACCGCTCGCGCGAGTCGGCGCATTCCCTCGGGCCCAGCAACCGCGCATTTTGTGGATCGGTCCGGAGACGTCATGGGAACAGGGTGCCGATGCCGGGAATCTCACGTCCTTGCATCAGGCGATAGACAACTGCTGTGAGCGGTACGGCTTTGGGAAGGAAGCTCGTCCTTTTAGCCCTCACCTAACCTTGGCAAGAGTGAAAGAAGGGGATCGGGAAGTGGGGCAGGCGCTTGCCCGAAGCGGGGTTTTGGATCAGCCTGTTTCGCTCGGCTTCCTGCCGGTCGATGCTATCGTATTGATGAAGAGCGAACTTCGACCGAAGGGGCCACTCTACTCCAAACTATGGGAAGTGCGGTTGCCGAGTGGGAATTCGTCGGCTGCGGATTAGGGATTAGGCCGGCCGGTGATGAGATGCTGGGATCGCGGGTCTCGTGCAGCGGGCGAGGATCGATGCCATGCCTCCACCCAAGGCCGAGTACAGCAGATAGGCTATGAGGCTCGAAAGCCAGGCGCTGAAACTATCGAAGCCCAAGGGCACATTCGCCGAGCACAGCAACCAGAGCGAAGCGGCTACCATCGGGAGATAACGCCTGCGCTCATATCTGGTGGCGAAGCCGGAAATGGTGAAGCCTATCACCAGCAGGATCGCCGACACCACGATGAATAGGGTGACGTTCGTGGGGGTGGGAGAAAATCCCGCAAGACCCAGCACTACGCCTCCCCAGAAGGTGAGCAGGTAGAGCAGCGCGGCATCTCGCCCGACGAGGCGCCAGACGGCCCGGTTTAGCGGGAGCGGCTGAGTGGAATGATCTGTTCGCAACCCCTGCAACATCTTCGGGCGGCCTTGTCCGGATTGCCTGTTGTTCAAGCATAGCAGTGGCCGAGAGGCCGTCAAGAAGAACGGAACGTCATCGGAGTACGGATCTCGTGGCTGACCATGTAGAGCCGAGTGCCGGTGCGGCCATGGACTAGGTTTCTCCGCAACGTCTCCGGTATAATCCGCCATTCGCCTGCCCGATCCCAGGTCATCATGGGCCAGACCGGTGCATCCTCGGTCAACTGGACACCGGCCGGTGCGTTGTCTCACGCGACATGTGAGACGAGACCAGCTTGCAAACGGGACGCTTCTAAAGGAGAGCTCAATGGCTGAAAAAGACGAGAAAAAGCGCGCGTTGGACTTGGCTCTGGCCCAAATCGAAAAACAGTACGGCAAGGGCGCGGTGATGAAGCTGGGCACCGAGGACCGGCCGGCCGACGTGCCGGCCATTTCCACCGGTTCTCTCGGCTTGGACATCGCGCTCGGCGTCGGTGGAGTTCCGCGGGGCCGTGTCGTGGAAATCTTCGGTCCCGAATCGTCCGGAAAGACTACTTTGACGTTGCATGCGATCGCCGAAGCGCAAAAGGCGGGCGGCGTGGCGGCGTTCATCGACGCCGAACATGCGCTGGATCTCGGCTATGCCAAGAAACTCGGCGTGCAGACCGACGACTTGTTGGTGTCGCAGCCGGACACGGGAGAGCAGGCGCTCGAAATTGCCGAAACGTTGGTCCGGAGCGGAGCCATCGACCTGATCGTGGTCGATTCGGTGGCGGCGCTCGTTCCGCGGGCGGAAATCGAAGGCGAGATGGGCGATGCGCACATGGGACTGCAGGCGCGCCTGATGTCGCAGGCGTTGCGGAAGTTGACCGCTGCCATCGCCAAATCGCAGACGACCGTCATCTTCATCAACCAGATTCGCATGAAGCTCGGCGTCATGTTTGGAAACCCGGAAACGACCACCGGTGGGAACGCGTTGAAGTTTTACTCCTCCGTCCGGTTGGATATTCGCCGGATCGAATCGATCAAAGAAGGCCAGGATGTGACCGGCAGCCGAGTCCGCGTCAAGGTGGTGAAGAACAAGATGGCGCCGCCCTTCAAGCAGGCGGAGTTCGACATCATGTTTGCCGAAGGTATTTCGAAAGCCGGCGAACTGGTGGATTTAGGCGTCGACAAGCGGATCATGGAAAAATCGGGCGCCTGGTATTCCTATAAAGGAGAGCGGCTGGGGCAGGGCCGCGAGGCCGTCCGCGACTTATTGAAAACGAATCCGTCGATCGCGAAGGAAATCGAGGCCAGGATCCGCGAAGCTGCCGGAGTCGCGGTCCGTGGCCAAGAGAAGCGGGCCGAGGCGATGGAACCGAAAAGCGAAAAGGGCGAGCGGAAGTCGGAGAGCCGCCACGAGGACAAACGCGGTCATAGCGCCAGGGTGACGACGTAGGGTGCAGTCTTGACAGGACAGCAGACAACCCGAATTCCGGCACCGGCCGATCGCGATTACCTTGCGCTGGCCCTGCGGTTTTTGGCTCGGAGCGATAAGACCGTGGCACGGATCGAGCAGTTCCTGCGAGTCAGGGGCGCTGATGACCGGCGCTGTCGGTCGGTGATTCGAGAGCTGGAGCGGCGGGGTTACCTCAACGATCAGGCCTTCGCCACCCGCTGGGCCGAATCGAGATTGTCGAGACGTCCGATGGGACAGGTGAGGCTCAAAGCCGAGTTGCTGCGGCGCGGATTCAGTGAAACGGTAGCGGACAAAGCCGCCCGCGGGGCCTACCAAGGCCAGACTGAAGAGGAGTTGGCCTCTCGGGCTTTGGAAGGAAAATTGGCGGCCGCTCGTCCGCTTCAACGTGCGCGGTTTCTCCGGCAACGGGGCTTCGACGACGAGATCATCCACGATGTGACGCACATCAACTTGGAAGCGGGATCGGAAGAATCATGACCCACAGCGCAAAGGACTTACGGCAGGCGTTCATTCGGTACTTCGAGCAGCATGGCCATCGCGCCGTGCCCAGCTCTCCGTTGATTCCGCAGGCCGATCCGACGCTGCTTTTCACCAATGCGGGGATGAACCAATTCAAGCGGGTCTTTCTCGGTGAAGAGACGCGCGCCTATAAGCGTGCCGTGACCGTCCAAAAATGCCTGCGCGCCGGCGGCAAGCACAACGACCTCGAAAACGTCGGCTATACGCGTCGGCATCACACATTCTTTGAAATGTTGGGCAATTTCTCGTTCGGCGATTACTTCAAGGACGAGGCCATTCGTTTTGGCTGGGAGTTTCTCACCTCCGTGGTGGGGCTCGACAAAAGTCGGATGTGGGTCACGATATTTCGCGAGGACGACGAAGCCGATCGCTTGTGGAGGAAAATGGGATTGCCGCCCGAGCGCATCGTGCGCTGCGGTGAGAAAGACAATTTTTGGCAGATGGCGGACACGGGCCCCTGCGGTCCTTGCTCCGAACTCCATTTCGACCAAGGACCGACTGTCCCGGGTGACGACCGACCCAACGGAGAGGGCGATCGGGTCATTGAAATATGGAACTTGGTTTTCATGCAGTTCAACCGCGACGGCGCCGGCACGCTGCATCCGCTCCCGAAGCCCTCGATCGATACCGGCATGGGTCTGGAGCGGCTGGCGGCTGTGGCGCAGGGTCGCTATAGCAACTATGACAGCGATTTGTTTACGCCCCTCTTGTCGGCCATCGGCGAGCGAGCCGGCCAGCCATACGGCCACAAGGAAGAAGCGGATCGGTCGATGCGGGTCATCGCGGACCATCTGCGGGCCATTACGTTCCTGATGGCCGACGGCGTCCTTCCCTCCAATGAGGGCCGCGGTTACGTGCTCCGTCGCATCCTCCGACGCGCCGCTCGGCACGGGCGTCTGCTTGGGATTACGGAACCGTTTCTACATGATTTGACCGCCACCGTCGTGCACGAGATGGCGGGCGCATACGGCGAATTGCGCGGAGCTGCCGCTGTCGTGGCCGAGGCGACCCGGGGCGAAGAGGAACGTTTCATTGCCACGTTGGATCAAGGTCTCCCGATTCTGAACGACATGTTGGCCAAAGTGCGAGCCGCCGGCCGAAATGTGCTTCCCGGAGTAGAGGTATTCAAGCTCTACGACACCTACGGCTTCCCGATGGATTTGATTGCCGAAGCTTGTCGCGAGCAACAGATCAAGGTGGACGAAGCGGGCTTTGAGCAGGCCATCGAAGAACAACGGAACCGAGCACGGAAGACCGGCGGATTCGAAACCGAGACGGCGCGCCCGATCCTTCGCGAGCTGGCGGGCCGGATTGGAACGACGCAGTTCGTCGGCTATGACCAGCTCACCTCCGAAGGCATCGTGCAAGGCCTCCTAAAGGGAGAGGCGCTCGTCAAAGAAGTCCGCGAGGGTGACGAGGTCGAGGTGGTCTTGGATGTGACACCCTTTTACGCGGAAGGTGGTGGACAGGTCGGGGATCAAGGATCTCTCATCGGACCTGAGGGACGTATCGAAATCCGGGAAACGACGCGTCCGGTACCGACGCTGATCGTCCATAAGGGAGTCGTCAGTACGGGCTCGGTTCGGGAGGGCGAACGGCTTCAGTTGTCGGTCCATCGGCATACCCGACAGGATGCCGCCCGGAACCATACGGCAACCCATTTGGTGCATGCGGCTTTGCGGGACCTGCTGGGTCCGCATGTCAAGCAGTACGGTTCGCTGGTCGCGCCGAATCGTCTCCGATTCGACTTTGCTCACTTTCGAGGGCTGGCGGCGCGCGACGTCGACGAAATCGAATCGCTCGTCAACGAGCAGATTCGTCAGGATCAAGCCGTCCAAACGGAGGTGATGGGAGTGCAGGACGCCGTCGCCGGCGGGGCATTGGCTTTTTTCGGCGACAAGTACGGTGAAAAGGTACGAGTCGTGCGCATCGAAGACTTCAGCAAAGAACTCTGCGGCGGTACGCACTGCCGGCGCACCGGAGAAATCGGCGTGTTTCGCATCGTTTCGGAATCGGGAGTGGCGGCCGGTGTTCGCCGGATCGAATGTTTGACCGGAAGCGGAGCGCTCGATTCCCTGAAGCGGCTCGAATCCGATGTCCGCGAGTTGTCCGATCTTCTCAAGGTGGTGCCGGCCGAGCTTGTCGCCCGGGCTCGCAAATTGACGGAGCAACTCAAGGACAAGGAGCGGGAACTCGCGGAACTCAAGCTCAAGATGGCCAGCACGTCCTCCGGGGACGCACAGGTAAGGCACATCCACGGAGTCACGGTGCATGCTCAACGCACCGACGGCCTCGACGTCAACGGCATGCGGGGGTTGGCCGACCAACTTCGCGACAAGGTTCGGACGGGGGTCGTGGCATTGGGCGCGGCCCACGACGGTAAAGTGTCTTTGCTGGTTGTCGTGACAAAAGACCTCATCGGACGTTTAAAGGCAGGAGACTTGATCAAATCCATGGCGGCCGACGTCGGTGGAACCGGTGGGGGGCGTCCGGAAATGGCGCAGGCGGGAGGAAAAAATCCCGAGGGCCTGGACTCCGCCTTGGAAAAGGTGTTTGCACTGGTCGAGAAGGCTTTAGAGCGGTAAACTTCATGAAAGGCCAACGGATTCTGGCGATCGACCACGGGAGTAAGCGGATCGGGTTTGCGCTGAGCGATGAGCTCGGATGGACCGCGCAACCCTTGGAGACGTTCCACCGACGTTCCCCGGAGGCGGATGTTCGCCACATTCAAGACTTGGTTCGCAAGCACGAGGTCGGGCGAGTCGTGATCGGCATGCCTTTCCGATTGAACGGGGAAATCGGTCCGGCGGCCCAGGTTGTCGCTCAATTTGCGGAACAGGTACAAGGCGCACTTTCCGTGCCGGTTGTGACGTGGGACGAACGAATGACCACGCGCTCGGCGGAAGAGGTCCTGATTGCGGCCGATATCGGCCGGCGTAAACGCAAAGGCATCGTCGATCGCGTGGCCGCGGCGATCCTCCTTCAGAGTTATCTCCGGAGCTTGGACGAGGCAACGGCTGGCGCGGAGCAGTCCGACGCGGCAGCCCAGACTCCGGTTGTGGACCCTTCGAGCGAAGAGCAGACTCATGACGCGAACGAGACAGATCTTCGGGCTCTCTCTGGCGCTGATGCTCCTGACCGCGATGGCGGGGTATCAGATCGTGCGGTGGGCGCAAAGCCCGGTCGTTAGCGGCCCCGTCAAATCTCCCTCACAGATCATCGTGGTCCCCGAAGGCAGCAGCTTTCAGCAAGTGGCCACTTTGCTCAAGCAGGAACACCTGATTCGTAGCCGCTGGATGTTTCTGCTTCTGGGCAAGAGTCGCGACCGCGACCGAAAGATCCGTCCGGGCGAATATGAACTGGATGGCGGGATGACCCCGCAGGAGATCCTGACCAAACTGTTGGCCGGCAAGGTCGTCTTGCATCCGCTGACGGTCCCGGAGGGCTATACACTGTCGCAGATTGGTGAAGCCTTGGCCATGACAGGCGTGAGCGACAGTGAGGAGTTTCTGAGATTGGTGCGAGATCGAGCCTATATCGCGACCTTGGACATCGACGCCGGCTCGCTCGAAGGATATCTGTTCCCTGAGACCTATCATTTTCCGCGTGGGACCAAAGCCAAAGACGTCATCCGCGCCATGGTGGACGGCCTTCACCGAGTCTGGACTCCGGAAATGCAGGAGCAAGCCGCCCGGCTGCGCCTCACGTTGCACCAAGTGCTGACGCTGGCGTCCGTGATCGAAAAGGAGACGGGCGTGAAGGAAGAACGGCAGCTGATCGCGGCCGTTTTTCACAATCGGCTGCGAAAGAAGATCCCGCTGCAGAGCGATCCGACGGTGATTTACGGCTTGTCGTTCTTCGACGGGAACATTCACAAGCGCGACTTGTCGAACCCCAGCCCTTACAATACGTACCGCGTGCAAGGACTTCCGCCCGGGCCCATCGCCAGCCCGGGTCTCGATGCGATCCGCGCGACGCTCTTTCCGGCGCCCGCGCCGTATTTGTACTTCGTCTCGCGGAACGACGGCACGCACCACTTCTCGTCGACGCTCGAAGAACACAACCGTGCAGTGGAAAAGTATCAGAAGGAGCCGTTTCGCAAGCGAGCGGGGAGGCGTCTGCTCGTGCACGGCACCTAAGCGACAGTGACGTATCCTCCCCCGACGGCTCTCAAGAAAGGGCAACTGTCATATGCATAGGGTCGCACCGAGCGGCTGGTTGGACATCCTTCCGCACTATTTGGACCATACCGTGCTGCGTCCCGAGGCCACGAAGGCGGACGTGCTCAGGTTGTGCGATGAAGCTAAGTTCTGCGACTTTCGCGTTGTCTTCGTGCCGCCTTGCTATGTCGATGAGGCGGTTGCGGCGCTGGCCGGCACCAACGTGCGGGTCGGGATCCCTATCGGGTTCCCGTTGGGGGGGCAGACCACGACAACCAAAGTCGCGGAAGCTCTGGAAGCCGTGATAAGAGGCGCCACGGTGCTGGACATGGTCATCAATATCAGCCGGCTCAAATCGGGCGATCATGATCTCGTCAGGTCCGACATGGCGGAGGTCGTCAAGGCCGCTCCGTCTGCCGAACACAAGGTCATCTTGGAAACCTGTCTGCTGACGCGGGACGAAAAAATTGCGGCTTGTCGTCTGGCGGTGGAGGCCGGAATGGATTATGTGAAGACATCGACGGGGTTTTCCCACGCCGGTGCGACCGTCGAAGATGTGCGTCTTCTGGTCTCCTCCGTCCAAGGCCGCGCGAAGGTGAAAGCATCGGGGGGAATTCGTGATTGGAAGGCGACCCGCGCGTTGCTCGAGGCCGGCGCCGACCGCATCGGTACGAGCGCGGGAATGAAGATCGTCGAAGAGTGGCGGGAGGCACAGCGCCTGCATCGCTAAACCAGGAACACCCCAGGTGAGTGAAGGACGGAAGCATCATCGCATAGCCTGCCGATGCCCCGTCAATTTCTCCACCGACGAGCTCGACGGCACAGGGCTGGTGTACAACCTGGCGGTCGGCGGCTGTGCGGTGGAAACCGAGCAATCGGTAGGGGATCACGGCTATATCAGCCTCACCATCACGCTCGTTCCGGGATGCCCCGCCGGTCAGCATCGAGCTGGCCAAGCTTCGCTGGGCCACCAGACGGGAATTCGGGGTGGAGTTTTTGACGATCTCGGGCGGCGATGCGCGACGGCTGGAAGAATTTGTGCGTAGTCATGGTCCGTCATCAGCCGGCCAGTAGCCCACCAGTGCTGAGTCCCTCACGGATCTTGCTCGATCCTCCGGATTTGATATAGTGCCCCCATGATTACCCGCATCATTGTGCTCGTCGTGGACGGTCTTGGTGTCGGAGCGTTGCCCGATGCCGGTGAATATGGAGACGCCGGCTGCAACACGCTCGAACGATTGGCCGCGATGGCGGACGGTTTGGCCTTGCCGAACCTGGAGCAACTCGGCCTCGGTCATCTCGGTTCTTTCCGCGGGATACGCCGGATTGCGCAACCCGAAGGCTGCTTCGGACAATTAGGGTTCATCACGAAAGGGAAAAACTCGTTAACCGGATTCTGGGAACTTGCCGGCTTCGTGATCGAACACGAGAGCCAACCGAGCACAACTTTCACGCCCGAATTGGCCACTGCGCTCGAAGCGGCGATCGGGCAGAAGACCGTCGGCAATCGCATGGTCCTCGGGACCGAGTGGATCTCGGAGGTCGACGCGCAGCACCGGAAGTCAGGGATGCCTATTGCATGGATCGACGAGACCGGCACCATCTTCCTGGCGGCGCATGAGCACATTATCTCGGCCGACGAGCTGTACCGGCTGGCGCGTGAGGCGAGGAGATTGCTCAAGAGCCTGACACCGATCGTGCGGGTCGTCGCCTATCCGTACTCGGGCCCGCCCGGGCACGTCCAGTTGTCGGATCGGCGACGTGACTTTGCGGTGGAACCGCCTGGTCCGACCTTGCTGGATCAACTGAGCCGCGCTAGTCAGCTCGTGATTACATTGGGAAAGGTTGGAGACCTGTTCAGCGGACGGGGCGTGACTCGCACGCTTTCGGTTTCACCGCCCGAGGTGGTCATGGATGAAATTGCCGCGATGTTCAGCAAGGTCCCGCGGGGGCTGATCTTCGCGAATCTCTCGCTGCTGAGCTTTGACCTTCATGCAACCGTGGCATCGCTCCAGCAATTCGACCGGCGGCTGCGCGAGCTCCAGCAATCGCTGAAACAGGGTGATGTCTTGATCGTGACCGCCGACCACGGGTTCGATTGCGCACGGCCGACGCCGGGCCATTCCCGCGAATACGTGCCTTGCCTTGTGACCGGACCCCGCTTGGCTCGTGGGGTCAATCTCGGCACGCGGCCCTCTGCGGCGGATCTGGGACAGACTATCGGAGAAGCGCTGGGGGCCACCCGGCTGCCATGGGGCGATAGCTTCCTGGATTCTTTACGTGCGGGATAAGGACTGCGCTGTGTCGTTTGAATCCACGCTCACCTCACTCGGATTGACGTTGCCGTTGCCGCCGAATCCGGTCGCCAGCTACGTCCCAGCCGTGCTCGCGGGGGATCTCCTTTTTCTTAGCGGCGTGCTTCCTTTCCAAGATGGAACAGTAGCCGTGACTGGAAAATTGGGCAAAGAGGTCACGGTGGAGCGCGGGGCGTGGGCCGCGCGACAGGCGCTGCTCAATTCTCTGGCCATCGTCC
>DASTLA010000221.1:0-5226 GCA_035715525.1 Nitrospiraceae bacterium | reverse complement strand
GCCGGCCTCATGCACCGCATCGGTAATTTTGCGCCACCCGGCAATCTGGTCGTCGCGATGGACCCCGGGCGCTCGAATGATGCCGTGCGCCTGATCCGACACCTGCGTGCACTCGGTGATGTTCAATCCGGCGCTGGCTCGCTGAACATAATAATCCATCATCAACTCCGTCGGGACGCCGCTTTCCGTGGCCCGTGTCCGGGTCATCGGTGCCATGACGATGCGGTTGGGCAAATGTAGACCGTTCAAGTCATAGGGGGTGAAGAGATTTGTCATTTTCGTAATCCTGCGTTTGGGTCAGAGCATCGTATTTCCGCCGTCCACGACGATCGACTGGCCGGTGACGAAGTTGCTGTCGGGTGATGCGAGGAAGAAGACCGTGCCCACGAGATCTTGCGGAACCTCCTCTCGCTGCAGGGAGCGGAGCTTGATCTGCGCTTGCTGGATGGATACCGGCAGGGTTTCGCGAGCCCTTGCCGTCATCGTCAGACCGGGGGCAACGACATTGGCTGTAATGCCCTCGTGCCCGTACTCGCGGGCAAGGGACCTGGTCATCCCCACGATCCCGGCCTTGGCGGCTACATAATGGACTTGCCCGGGGACACCCCCGTAGACAGAACCCGATCCGATATTGACGAGACGGCCCCAGCCGCGCCCGGTCATCAGCGGCAGGATTGCCCTGGTCAGCAAAGCGGGCGCTACGAGGTTCACATTCAGGACACGCTGCCAATCCTGCACGGTGATCTTCGCAAAGGGCTGGACCGGAAACCAGCCTGCATTGTTGATCAGCACGTCGACGCGGCCGGTGATCGGCTCGATCCGTCGCACGATCTCAGATATCCCGCCCTCATCCGCCAGGTCGGCAGCGATCTTGTGCAAGCGGCCGTTGTTGCCTAGTGCCTGCAACCCCTCGTCCGAGAGGTCCGTCGCAATGACCGTGTCATCGTTTTCGAGAAAGCGCCGCACGAAGTGGCCGCCCAGGCCACCAGCAGCGCCGGTGATTACGACAGTTCTGTTGGTCTTCATTGTCATCTCCTTGGCTGGAGACGAACGATGCCGAGCCCGCCAGGGCTTTGCCGCGTCTGGCGAAGATCACGTCGAACGTAGCGGGGTAACCACGACTGCGTCCGTCTCTTACAACCAAAACTGGTGCAATTCCTGCCAATCCGGTAGACAGTGAATCCGGCAGACACTATCCCAATATTGGAACAATCATGATCGACTTGAACCAGGTCCGGATCTTTGAGCGCGTCGCGGCGCGGTCGAGCTTCGTGGGTGCAGCCCGCGAACTTGGACTGCCGCGGTCAAATGTGAGCCGTGCTGTCGCGAGCCTTGAGGAAACCCTGGGAACAAGGCTACTGCACCGCACGACGCGCGAAGTTGCGCTGACACCGGCCGGCACCGCCCTTTTTGAACGCGCCGAAGCCATCATGGCCGACCTCGATCAGGCCATTGCCTATATTGGTGAACTGCGTGGGACCCCTTCGGGGCCCCTCCGGATCAGCGCAGGCATCGGTTTGGGTATCAACGTCTTGTCCACCCATTTGCCGCGTTTTGCCCAGCGCTATCCGAAAGTCGAGATCGACCTTCGCCTCGAGAGCGACCGCGTAGACCTGCTCGCCGACGGTATCGACGTTGCGTTGCGCTTTGGAGAGCTTTCCGATTCCAGTTTGATCGCCCGCCGACTGGGCGCCATTCCACGCGAGATTTGCGCCTCACGCGAGTATCTCGCCCATGCCGTGAAACTAGCCGCACCAGACGATCTTTCCATGCACAGGATCGTCGATATGCCCACGCTGGACGGTCGACCCAGAACCTGGCGGCTTTTCCGGAATGGCGAAAAACGCGAGATTGAACTGAAGCCGGTGCTTACGGTGGACGATGCCGTTACAGCCTATCGGTTCGTGTTGAATGGCGCCGGGATCGGCGTCGTTTCCCAGTATCTTTGCGAGCAGGACCTCGCGAGCGGAAGGCTGCTGCGGCCTATTCCTGAATGGAGTATTCATCCCGTCCCTTTGTATCTCGTCTACCCCAGCAAGCGCGAACTCGCTCCTGCCGTTCGCGCCTTCTCGCATTTCCTCGATGAGATTGAACCATTGACGCCTTGGCGTCGTGAAACCGGCAAACAGGATGGCAGCGCTTTGTGAGGAGGGACCAACTGGCCAGCTCGAAGTAAAAATGGCGATCCGTTAAGCCTCAACGAGACGACGCTTGTTTCGTGGCGATGAACGTCCGCAGCGGGCTGGGACATGGCGGCCAATCGGATAGTTGAGCACCAGAATCGGACGTTGGGAGGGATAGGAGCGGGTCCCGGTTAGCCTTGGAATTGCGTCCGTTGGCAGCAGGAATACGGATGGCTACCACTGGCATGATCACGAACGTCTGAAACTCGCGCAGGAAAGCGCATCAAGCAAGAGATCTGCCAAATCAAGGACAGCCGACATCCAGTCGAGGGAAAACCCGCACACGCGGCGATAGCTGGAGGTTTTGAGGATAGTTCGGCGAGTGGCAGAGGCGGCGGCGGGGAATCCGCCAGAACCTGCCACTTTCTCCGCTCATCCGAGACAGTGGACGAATCGGAGACATTTCTTCAGGACTGACCCACATCATCCTTCTAGGCAGCGCCGCTTATGGCGCGACGAAAGGCACCGTAGAGATTGCTCAACAAATACATGGCCTAAAAGCTCGGGCCGCGCCGGATCGCCGTAAATGTCGTGGCGCCAGGCGCGATCCAGAGCGATTTCAGCGGCGGAATGGTGCGCGACAATCCTGAGGTCAACAAGCGGCTGAGCGATACGACGGCGCTCGGCCGCGCGGGGCTGCCCGACGATGTCAGGCCGATGATTGCTTCGCTGCTTTCCGAGGACGATCGCTGGATCAAAGCGGCGGATCGAAGTCTCGGGCGGAATGTCGATCCAGGCGTGCGACCCAGCGCCGCTACAGCGAGTCTATCCATCCAGTCACCGCGGCGTTCACGTCATCCTTGCGGTCGAGCATGATCCAGTGCCCCGCTTCGGCCCATGCCTCCACCTTCGATTTCGGGTGCGAGAACCACGGACGCATGCGGCTGGCCTGTGCCGGATCCCGGCACAGGTGATATAACGGGATCGTCAATTGCTGGCAGAGTCGGGCGCTCGCCTCCTCCACGCCAACTTGTTCGGATCCTGTGAACAGCGGACCGAACGACTCGCGCACGACATGCTTCGGCATTCCCTGGACCCGTCGGGCGTGCCAGCGCTTGAAGGCCGGATCCGTGGCGTGGTCATAGACGCCGGCAAACAGCGCGGGAACTACCGTATCGGGCTCGCCCGTTTCGAGATTCGCCGCGGTCCTGCTGAAGAATCGCGCTGCCGCGGCATCAAATCCGAGCGCGCCGTCTATCGACACGACGGCCCGGACCAAGTCCGGTCTCTTCACCGCGAGCCGCGCCGCGATCTGAGCGCCCATCGAATGCCCGACAAGGACGAACTTGTCTCCCCGGTAGCTGGCGAGGATCAATGCCTCGATATCCGCCACATAATCGGCTGGCGAGTAGGCCCCCGAGGGCATGACTTCAGACCTGCCATGCCCACGCAGGTCCGGCGCGATCACCCGATACTTGCTCTCGAATACCGGCAACTGCCAGCTCCAGTCGTGTGAATCGCAGGTCCATCCATGGAGGAGCATGGTATCGGGACCACTCCCCGTATCTGTGAAGAACAGTCGTGCGGAACGCGGCTCCTGCGCAAGCGTGTGCGCCGTTCCGGCCGCCACAGCTGCGGCGGCCGTCGTTGCTCCCATCAATCCCAAGAAGCTGCGCCGGGAAAATTCACCATTGTTGGCCATGTGCGCCTCCTTTGCGTTGCACCGGCCCGCGTCGAGCGCCGGACCGGAATTGATCGCGCGGAGGCGAGTAGATATAAATCCGATATCTACGGTCAATTACGCACCTTGCGGTGCGTAGATATACGCGAGAATATCGACATGCCGAGAACCCGACCCGCAGACGTGGACATCGTCTATTTCGCCGATTGCGCGGCGCGATCCTTCTTCGATCAGGTGGCCAACAAATGGTCCGTGATGATCCTGACCATCCTCGCCGAGCGGCCGACACGTTTCAACGCATTGATGCGCCGATTGGAAGGGATCACCCATAAGGCACTGACCCAGGCGCTGCGGCGGCTCGAGCGCAACGGGTTGATTGCGCGCCGCGTGATAGCGACGTCGCCAGTCGCCGTTGAGTATTCGATCACCGACCTGGGGCGCACGTTGCAAGCTCCCTTCGCGGCGGTCTACGACTGGGCAATCCACCACCTCGACGACATCGAGGAGGCCCAGCGAGAGTTCGATGCAAAGGGTGCTTCCTGAGCGGGAAGCGTTTAGATGGTGATCGTTAGCTCCCGCTCCGATGCTATTCTCGGCCGCAAAACTCCGACCATCTGCCATGTTCACGGAGCGGTGGCGAACGTGTTTCCTGTTGGTGGGCCGCCCTGACGCCGCTATCACTGTGACATTTCAGGTTGTTCTTCAAAAAACCGAGTTTTGCGTTTGAATCCGATCCCACGGAGGGGGATCTGTAAAAATTTCGCGTAAAAACGCGACGAAGACCCTTACATTCGGATTGCCCCGGCGACTCTCCGACCAAAGCGCGATTATGGCACCCCTATCCGCCCAATATTGAATTAGAACAGGAACCAGTTCACCTCGAGCAACATAGGGTGCGGCGACATAGGTTGGCGAAGGCCGATACCTGCACCGCCAGCGACAGCGATAGCCACCGTTTGGGTGTTGTCTACGATGACGCCGGCAGTGGATAAGATTTCGACTGTGCGGTTTCCTACACACTCATGTCTTTCCAGAGCTTTGAGCCGGTGTGGGACGCCGCGCCTTGCCAGATAAGCAGGCGAAGCGAATGTACCAGCTTTGTTTAGACCCAATTTGCGGGCGATCAGGCGAGAACCTTCCGGGCTGCCAATCCAGATCGTTACGTCGATGATGCCTTCCTGTATGAGGTCACTGATCGTATCGCGACCCGAAGGGTCGATCGTAATTTGGGGTAGCGTTCACGGAACAAAGCCAGGTTCGGCGCAAGCATTGAATTCGATGGCGATGACCCCTGTTCTGGTTTGGAAAACGGTATGGTCCTGACCCAAAACGTTGCAACGTTGGCCTATATTGCCGATCTCGTGCCGGAGAAAAAAATGCTTTCTGCCCGAAACAAATCGGGCACAGGCGGAAGGCTGGCTT
>DASTLA010000220.1:0-5179 GCA_035715525.1 Nitrospiraceae bacterium | reverse complement strand
GATCGAATCCTACACCGTCATCCTCGACCACGAGCTCGATTTCGCCGCCGACTGCGGTCAGTGACAGTCGCACATGTCCGGCACGGGCATGTTTCAGCACATTGCCCAGGCATTCCTGCGCCACTCGATAGAGGCACGTGGCGACATCCTGAGGCACGAAGCGCAAGGACGATTGACAATCGAAGGTCCCCGTAATGCCCGACCGTTCACTGAAGTCGTCCACCAGCCGCCGCAGGGCCACGACGAGACCGAGATCATCGAGGATGGACGGATGAAACTGATACGCCAGGTGCCGTACATCGTCGGAGAGCTCGGTGAGCCGATCCTGAATCGACCGCAGGTGTGTGCCGAGTTCCCCGGCGGAAGGGGGGAGCGTCGTCTCCAGCGACTCGACTTGAACCACCAACATAGCCAGCCGTTGATTGATATCGTCGTGCAGGTCGCGTGAGATACGCCGACGTTCCTGTTCTTGCGCGGTCAAAAGCTGTGCGGCAAGATGCTGCAATTCCCGCCGGCTGGTGGCGAGCTCCGCTTCGCTGGCCCTGAGCGAATGTTCCGTCTCGACCCGTTCGGCAATCTCTTCCACCAAGGCTTGGTTCACGTCGGCCAACTGTCGGGTACGTTCCCGCACCCGATGCTCCAGCTCCATTTTGGCCTGGCGTAATTCGGTGTCGGCGCGCTGCCGCTGGTACAACAACACCGCGGCCGTCCAGAGAATCACAAAGCTCAGCGTCCGGTTGGTAATGCCCACCCACAGCGGGATATTGTCGATATGGGGACCGAAGAACGCGCCTGCGATCAGTAGAATCGACGCGCCCAGCGCCGTCCTGAGCGTCATGCGCGGCTCCGATGAAGACCAGGTCAGCAAGACCACGCCGGCGTAGAGCACGCCGTTGGCGACGCCCAGGGGCATGAACAGGTCGAGGATGAACAGCGCGGCGCTGAGGGCCACCACGATGACCGGCATCCATCGACTATAGGTCCCGCTCATAAGTGTGGGCCGTATTCTGAATCCGGGTCATCACCGGAATCAAGGGCCGGCATGGCCGACCGCTGTTGCGGTCAGGGCGGTTTCACCCGAACTCGGCCTGTTTTTTCAGCCGGCGGTCCAGCGCGAAGCGAGTGAGTCCCAAGCGCTTCGCCGCCATGGTTTTATTATGGTCCGACAAACGGACGACTTCGTCGATGATGGCCGATTCGACGTCCGCGAGCGTCTGCCGTCCCAATACCATGTCGATCCGAATCGTCTGTTCCGTGCCTTGCGGCACCCCGACGGCGACGGGTGGCGGCATATCATGGAGCTCTTTGGGCAGGCAGCCCACTGTGAGGGTCTTGTCGTGGCAGAGAATCATCGCTCGCTCGACGATGTTATGGAGCTCACGGATATTGCCCGGGTAGCTGTACCGCATGAGCAGCGCGCGTGCCTCGGGATCGATATCGGTCACTTCCTTGCCGAATTCCTTTCCATACCGGATGACCGCCTGCATGCACAGTGGGAGTATGTCTTCGGTACGGACACGCAGCGGAGGAAGTTCGAACGTGACGACGTTGAGACGGAAATAAAGGTCCTCTCGGAAGGAGGCTCGCCCCACCTCTTTTTTCAAATCACGGTTCGTGGCCGTCATCAGCCGGAAATCGACGGAGAGGTCTTCCGTGCCGCCGAGGCGCCGGAACGTGCGGTCCTGCAGCACCCGCAACAGTTTGGCCTGCATGGAGAGATCCAGATCCCCGATCTCGTCCAGGAAGATGGTGCCGCCCTCCGCCTTTTCCAACAAGCCCCGCTTGCGTTGGTGCGCGCCGGTAAAAGCCCCGCGCTCATAGCCGAACAGCTCGCTCTCGAAGAGCTCCCGCGGGATGGCCGTGCAATTGACGCTGATAAACGGCCCCCTGGCGCGAGGCCCGTTACTGTGCAACACACGAGCGAGGAATTCTTTGCCCGTTCCCGTTTCTCCTTGCAACAACACGCTCGATTTGGCGTTCTCGGCGACGTCCCGCACCTGGGCGAGGAGGTGCTGCATGATGGGACTATGGGCTTCGATGTTCGAAAGCGCGTACGCGTTGTTCTGGTCCTCCAGCGTGTACTCCATGCGATGGCGTAGGGTGAGAAACTCAAGGGCGCGGTCCACGACCGGGTCGATGCCGCTCAGATCCACGGTCTTGATGAGGAAATCGTATGCGCCGAGCCGCATGGCTTCCACGGCGTCCTCGACGGTTCCGTACGCGGTGAGCATGATGACCAAGGCTTGGGGAGCCAGCGGTCGGATCTGTCGGAGCGTCTCCAACCCGCTCAAGCCGGGCATTTTCAGATCCAAGAGAATGAGGTCCGGCAGATTGAGCGTGACCGCTTTGATCAAATCTTCACCCGATTCAATCCCGGTCACATTGTGCTGGCGGCGCGACAGCCGCTTCACAACGGCGGAGCGAATCGCCGGCTCGTCGTCAGTGACGAATATCGTCGCCCGCATGAGCACTTCCTCCTTGCATACGTGGTTGTTGACGCAGCGGAATCCACATGCGGACCGTGGTGCCCTGGCCCGACGTGCTCTCGATTGTAATGTCACCGCTATGAGCCTCGATGATATTCCGGCAAATCGCGAGGCCCAACCCGGTTCCCTGACGTTTGCCGCTGGTGAAGAAGGGCTCGAAGACATGCGGGAGGTGGGCCGGGCTGATGCCGACGCCGAGATCCGACACCGCGACCATCACGCTCGGTTCGGCTGCCTGGTCGGGGACGCCGATCGTCACCTCGATGGTCTCGCCGTCGGCGGACGCATCGATGGCGTTTTGAACCACGTTCAGCAAAACCTGTTTCAGCTGGTCGCGGTCCGCCTGAACCACGGGCGGCGTCGGAGGACCCGCGACCGTTGCCCGGACGCGCCGCTTGGCCAGCGGTTCATCGAGCATCTTGATGACTTCTTGCACCAGCGCGGCCATGTCGAACGGCACGGTCACCAGTTCCCGAGGCCGCGCATAGTCGATGATTTGGTTGACGATGCGGTCCAGCCGTTTCGTTTCCTGAAGGATGAGCTGCAAATCGGCACGCCGCGCATCCTGTTCGTCCGTGTCGTCCAGCAGGAGAGACGTGGTGGATCCGATGCCGACCAGGGGGTTGCGGATTTCATGCGCGATGCCCGCCGCAACCTGGCCCAGCGTGGCGAGCCGTTCGGCTCGCCTGAGGCGGCCCTGCATGTGTTCGAGCTCCGTGATGTCGATGTTGAAGCCCTGGTAGAGTGCGACGTTTCCGGTCGCGTCCTTGATCGGAATGCGGCGGCTCAATACCTTGCGCACGCTGCCATCGGCGTGAAGAAAGCGGAAGACGGTCTCGTAGGGCTGGTCTTGCTCCACCGCCTGCGCATACTCGGTGAGGACTCGTTCCCGGTCTTCCGGGTGGATCGCGCGGCGGACTGCTTCCGGGTCCTCCTCTTCGCCGGGATCGAGGCCGGCGAGGACGCTGTTATAGCGGTTGCTGAACTTGAACCGCATGCCTTGCGTGGTGAAAATGCCGAAAGGAGCGTAGTCGACGATGGTTCGATATTTGGCCTCGGAAGCTGCCAGCTCGGCGTTGACCTGCCGTAATTCCGCCTCGGATCGCTCCACCGTTTCGATATGGGATCGAATCGCGCGACTCATGTCATGCATCGCTCGTGACAAGTGACCGATTTCGTCCCTCCGCGCCAATGCCGGCGTGGTCGGGATCATGCCGGGCTGCGACGAGACGGCGGCCGTCGCCAGGCGCTTCAGTGGAGTCGTAATGGAGCGAGCGATGAAGTGCAAAGCTGAGACCAGACAGATGAGGGCAAAGAGGCCTCCTCCTAAAATGATCGTCAGCATGGCGTCACGGTCCTGGCCGAGCTTGATGACCCGTTGGTTCAGCGCCGCCTCTTCGAGATGCTCGAACTGCGCCATGTCCTGCCGGATCTTCAGCATGAGCACGCGGCCTTTGCCTTCCTCGATATAGCGCCGGGCCTCTTCGGAGTGGCCGGCTTTGGCCGCGTTGATCAGCCGTTCCTTCTCGGTCACGAACTGCTTCACGAGTTCCTGCACGGACTGCAGCAGCCGCCGCTGTTCCGGATAGTCGTACACCTGAGACTCGAGCGTGCGTCCCAAGTTGAGCACGTGGTCCTGTGCGGTTCTGTAGGGAAACAAATATCGTTCCTGATGTGTCAGCACGAATCCCCGGAACCCCGTCTCCAGATCGACCACCAAACGCAGGTATTCCGATGCCAGTCTCTGAGAGTAATACAGGTTGTTCAGTTGTCCTTCGTCTTCGGAGAACGCGTCGACGCTGCGATAGGTCAGGATGCTCAGAATCAGAAGAGTTAGGGCCGGAATGATCGAGGCCAGCAGTAGCTTTCGCGCAATCGGCAAATCGGTGAGGAATTGAATCAGCCCCCGCATGTCATCTCCATCGCGTCTATCGTAGGCTTCCTTCGGCCGTCACTGCAACCACTGCGCGCGGGATCTCGCACTCCCCGGTCGCGACGTCGTTTGAGCGTTTCCGCACCGTGCGGTTGTGCGGACTCGCCCGTTTTTCGGATGAGCAGTCCACATGTGTTGAGGAAGAAGAAGACAGGCAACGGTCCCCGAAGTCCCGAGAAGAAGCCCATCTTGCCTCGTCCAATGTTTCAAGGCATGAGCCTTGCTCAGTCGACCTGTGACAGCAACTCATACCGTCCTCATGTGATCATGTAACGGAGGTGTCATGGATTATGTGAAACCACAGGGCGTGGTGGAAAGCATGCTGGCGGGAGGCGTGTACAAGCTCAATGTGCCGCCGCGGCATCTGATTCTCCGGGGAATGTTGGCCGGCGCGTACTTGGGAATCGGCACCAGCATGGCGGTGACGGCCGCCGTCGAAACCGGATACTGGATCGTGGGCAGCCTCCTGTTTCCGTTCGGTCTTGCGCTGTCCATCTTGTTGGGAACCGAAATCATCACCGGAAGCTTCGCGCTGCTTCCTTGTGCGGCGGCAGCCGGAAAAGAAAATGCCGGGCTGCGACAAGTGCTGCAAAATTGGGGACTCGTCTTTCTTGGCAACCTACTGGGCAGTACGTTGTATGCCGGGTTGTTCGCGATCGCTTTGACGACCGCCGGCGACGCTCAGATTAATGCGGTCGGCACCAAACTCATCGCGATCGCCGAAGCCAAAACCAATTATTATGCCTCGCACGGGAGCGCC
>DASTLA010000219.1:0-3577 GCA_035715525.1 Nitrospiraceae bacterium | reverse complement strand
CGAGCCGGCTACCATCAATCCCACACCGTAGGCATCGTGAAAGAAGAGGGGAAGAAAGCTCGCCAGCCCGACATAGCCGCCGAACGTCAGGGCATAGATCCCGGCCAACCAATAGAGCCCTCGCTGCCGTGCAAGGTCGACGAGTGACTCCCACCAGCCGGTTCGTGGCCGTATCGGCTGCACTGCGCGATCGTCCTTGACGAGAACGACGAAGAGGATCAGCACGGCGAGCAGAGGGACGGCCATGACTCCAAAAGCTCCGTGCCATCCGACAACCGACTCCCATAGGGGACCCAGCGCAAGAGAAATGACCGTTCCAATATTTCCCGAAGCCACGAGCCCTAAGATCAAGCCCTGATGAGCCGGCGGATAGCTCCGACTCGCAAGCGGCATGGCGACGGCAAAACTCGCTCCTCCCATGCCTAGCAATGCCGAGACGACTAACAGTTCAACATAGCTCGTCGCGGCCATCGCTGCCCATAGCAGGGCGACTAATTGAAAAAGCAGGACGGCAATCCCGGTCGGTTTCGCTCCCCACCAATCACAGGCCCAGCCCGCAAGAATCCGCAATGCCGCCCCGGTGAGCAAGGGCAACGCCACGAGGAAACTCTGTTGCGCGGGCGACAGGTTCAGTTCCGCGCCGATGGCCACCATGAGCGCAGCCAACAGCACCCAAACCATGAAACTGACGGTCAGATGAAGCCAGGCCGCGATCAGCGTCGGCCAGTGGCCGCTGGTAACCGCCCTACGCAAGCCGCCGAGGCTCACTTATGGATTCTCCTTTACAGACACCGTCATGTTCTCCGCAAGGCACTATACGAGCCGCGGTTTGGCTGGTGCAAGAGTTGTCCGCAATAGTCCGTCTTATGTCCCGTCTGCGACATCTGATATAGTCTTCTTCTTGAACGAGAAGGACGATCGACAGGCTGATGACGCCCCCCAAATCCACGAACAATCCGGACGAAGAGTTGGCAGAGGAAACAGTCGAGCCGGACATGCTCGAACCGACCGATGAAGAGGTCACGGCGGAGCATGCCGGCGCCACTCGGGCCAGCACGAAAGAGCTGACGGAACAGCCCCTCGGCACCTCGCTCGTCCCGGTCACGGGACTGCAGCAATACCTGACCGAGATTCGCCGCTATCCCTATTTATCGAAAGAAGAAGAGTTGCGGCTCTTCGAGGAATATCAGCAGCGAGGGAACCGCGACGCTGCGATGAAGCTGATTTTAGCCAACTTGCGCGTCTCCGTTTCGATCGCCGCGGAATATCTCCACACCGGCGCCGACCATATGGATTTAATCCAGGAAGGCAACGTAGGACTGCTGCAAGCCATCAAAAAATTTGATCCGACGAAAAACGTACGCTTCTACGCCTATGCCGCTTGGTGGGCACGAGCTTACATCCTTCGTTATCTGCTCAATACGTATCGACTGGTCAAGGTCGGCACGACACAAGACCAGCGAAAGCTGTTCTACAATCTTAAAAAGGAGAAAGCGAAGCTCGAGCGGGAAGGTTTTACGCCCGACACCAAGCTATTGGCCGACCGCTTGAACGTCCGTGAGCGCGACGTCATCGAGATGGATCAGCGACTTGGGAGTTGGGAGCTGTCACTGGACCAGCCGATCGGGGAAGAGCAGGACGGGACGCTGATGGACGTACTGCCGGCCCAAGAACAGGCCGCCGATGAACAGTTGGCCGACCAGCAACTCAAGGACCTGTTTCGCAGGAAGTTGGCGGAGTTCATCACCACGCTCGACGAAAGGGAAGAAGATATCCTACGTAACCGAATCCTTTCAGAAACCCCGCTGACGCTGGAGGACATGGGCGCGAAATATGGCATCACCAAAGAACGCACGCGACAGCTGGAGGCCCGGATCATCAAACGACTCCGGGACTATATTAGGAAAGACGTCAAGGATTTCGACCGGCTGCGGATGTAAAGCCCCTTTGTTCCTGCCCGCCTGCGCCGCCCTGCTTGCATTCCTTTTTGTGCCGGATGGATCAGGTTCCGCAGTTTCTGCGGCGAATACACCCGTCGCCCAGGAAAATGGACGTGCCGGTGATTCGTCTTGGGTCCTCACCGACCCTGCCGACCGTGAAATCGAAGGCTACGCCTCGGCTACCAGTATTGACCGAGGCGAGTCCATCCGGCTGTACGTGCACACGACCGACCCCACTTTTTCACTCTCGGTTTACCGGATGGGTTGGTACGGCGGGGCTGGAGCGCGGCTGGTGAAGGAAGGTATTGTGCTGCCGGGCATGCGGCAGGAGATGCCGACCCCTGATCCAGCGACGGGGTTGATCGAATGCAATTGGCAGCCGTCCTACATCTTGCAAACCGAATCCACTCAGCCGGGCGACTGGTTGAGTGGGATCTATCTGGTCAAATTGACGGCGCAACCCAGCGGCAAGCAAAGCTACATCATTTTCGCGGTACGCGAAGACGACCGCTCTTCACATTTCTTGTTCCAATCGAGCGTCACCACCTGGCAGGCCTACAACAGTTGGGGCGGGAAATCGACCTATCCCTCGAACAGCCTCGGCGAACAATGGGCACGGAAGGTTTCGTTCAACCGGCCTTACGCGCAAAGCCAACATCCCCGCGGTAGGAGTGGAACAGGGGCAGGTGAGTTCCTGACAGCCTCCTCGGTCCATCCTACCGTCCCCGTGTCGCCAGCGGGATGGGAATATAATATGGTGCGCTGGCTCGAACGCGAGGGCTACGATGTTAGCTATAGCACGGACATCGATACCCATCGGAATCCCCGGCTTCATGTTGGCCACAAAGTGTGGCTCTCGGTCGGGCACGATGAATACTGGACAAACGAGATGCGCCGCAACGTGGAGGCTGCGAGAGATGAGGGACTCAGCCTGGCGTTTTTCTCTGCCAACACCTGTTACTGGCAGATCAGGCTCGAGCCGAGTCCTCTCACGGGGGACCGGGATCGGACCATGGTCAGCTACAAAGAATCGGCCCTTCTAGAGGATCCCTATGCGCTCGATGCCGACCGCACCAATGACCACCTCGTGACGGGTCAATGGCGTGAACCGCCGGTGAACCGACCGGAACATCGGCTTTTGGGCGTCATGTACGAAACGGTCCCGGTTGACGGAGATATCATCGTCGTCCTCCAGAGCCACCCCCTTTTCGCCGGCGTGGCTCTCCCGCCGGACGGCCGAATACAAGGCCTTCTTGGATATGAAGCCGATCGGATTTTTCCTCAAGGCCCGGAACGGCTCACGATCCTGGCCCACTCTCCTATTGATGGAGAATCGGCTCGTTTCAGCGACATGACCCTTTATCAGGCTTCAAGCGGCGCGTGGGTCTTCGCAGCAGGCACCATGCAATGGAGTTGGGGACTGGACGATTACAATGCCCCCGGATTGCGGACCAGCCGTCTCAGTCCAGCGGCACAACAGATTACGCGCAATATCTTGTCGCTGCTAGCGGCAAACCCCTCATCGCCGGAAGCTAAGGGCGCAGCCATCGAGTAGTTTTAGCTCATTGCGTCGGAACAATAATAACCCTTCATATATTTCAATCACTTACAAAGCATTATCTGATTGCATCACAGAC
>DASTLA010000218.1:0-8278 GCA_035715525.1 Nitrospiraceae bacterium | reverse complement strand
TTTGTCCTGCTGGGTTCAACGATAAGGTCGACTGAGGGCTACGCCGAGCAGCGGTCGCTTACCGGGCAAGTCTTGCACAAACAGAACACTGCCAGCGTGAAGCCCATCAAAGGGGCGGTGGTATCTATCGTCAACGTCGGCAACCCCTATGCCACTAGAGATGACGGCGGATACACAGTCGTGGTTCCGGATGCTATCCAGTTCGGTCAAACTATTCGGCTTCATGTCAAGAAAAGTGGGTGGGGTATAGATAAACCCGAAGGCGGCAAATTTGAATTACCGCGCGACCTGGCAAAAGATATCTTTTTATTGCCTGAATCTGCTTCGGAATTTTTATCGGCTTCCCATATCGATCAATTTTTGGAAGGCTTGCCCGAACAGATCAAAAAACAAATAGGGCCAGACGCTACACAAAAAGACATCGACCCAACTCAAGCGGTGAAGGCTTATGCATTGGAGCATGGCCTTTCTTACGAGCAGACACTAGCCGAAGTAGAGACGCGAATGAGGTTCTACGAGAAACAAGGGAGCCCCAGCCAGCGGTGTCTCGCTGCGATTTACCGAGACGATTTCCCACTAATTCATAAACTATGCAGAGCAGGGAAGTCCGAGAAACTTGAACGATTGGAGAAGAAACGACAAGAGTTTAGAAAGCTGTCCATGGGGTATGGCGGAAATGGATGGAGGGAAGGCCAGTCGCACACGACCTTGGTTCTAGAGAGCATCTCCCCGGAACAGCGGAGGTTTACGATTGGTACTCCGCAGACCAATCGTAACGTGTCCACACTGCAGGAAAAGAAACGAGAGCTCGTCCACCTGATCGAAGAAGTCGTGGGCTATTTTTGTCTTGCGGGAGATGCGCTTTATGTCAACTATGAATTCTCCAAGGCGCTGGCCACATATCACGAAGGCTTGAAGTATGTGTCTCGAGAAGAGGTGCCGACTGTATGGGCCGATATGCACATACTGATCGGAAATGCGAACAGCGAAGTTGCAATTCGTTCCGAAGGTCTGGCTATACAACAGCATCATGACGCCGCCTTCAACGCATATCGACAGTCTTTGAGTGTGTATACAAAGGAGGAGTTTCCACAGGCATGGGCAGCGGTACAAAACAATCTGGGCAATACACTGAGAGAGCAGGGCATCCGGATGGGAGGTAAACGGGGGCGCCGGCTGCTCGAGCAATCTGTTACTGCAAACAAGGCCGCTTTGGAAGTTCGTACGCGCGCATTGACGCCTGAAGACTGGGCGACTACTCAAAACAACCTCGGCAATACGCTTCAGGAGCTAGGCACCCGCACGCAGGGAGAGAAGGCCTCCCAATTCCTCGCCCAAGCAGTCGCTGCCTATGAGGCTGCTCTTAAAGTACGTTCACGCGAAAAGCTGCCCCAAAATTGGGCAACCACCCAGAGCAATCTCGGAAATGCTCTGCAAAAACGTGGTATCCGGGTCAGTGGCCCGGAAAGCCTCTGGTTTCTTGCAGAGGCAGTTAAAGCCTATGAAGCAGCGCTGGAGGTATTGACCATTACATCCCAGCCTCAACATTGGGCCATGACGCAAAATAATCTTGGGAACGTTCTTCAGGAGTTGGGCTTCCGCACTGCAGGAGAAAAGGGCGGCGAATTCCTGGCTCGATCAGTGGCTGCCTACAACGCGGCTCTGCAGGTGTTTAGCAGAGAGCTTGCTCCACAACATTGGGCTTCGGTCCAAAATAATTTGGGAAGTGTCCTAGGTCAACAAGGTAGCTGGTCCAGCGGCGAGAAAAGCCTCCACTTGCTTAAGCAATCTGTTGATGCATTCAAGGCAGCTCTTGACGTGCGCACGCGGAAAGAGCTGCCGCAGGATTGGGCGACCACACAAAACAATCTTGGAAATGTCCTTCAGGAGCTTGGGATTCGAATCGACGGCGAAGAGGGCCGACAACATCTTCTCCAATCTATTGAAGCGTACAGCTCCGCACTTCAGATCCGCACACGCAGTCTACTGCCACAAGATTGGGCTAGTACGCAGAATAATCTCGGAAACACTCTTAGAATTCTCGGCGTCCGCACGAATAATGAGGAAAGTCGTGAGTTGCTCGAGAAGTCTATTTTTGCCTTCAGGGCTGCACTTGAAGTGCGAACGTTTGAACGGTTACCGCAAGATTGGGCCACTACACAAAACAATCTTGGGAATAGTCTTCAAGAGCAGGGCATACGGATGGACACAGAAAAAGGACGGCAGCTCCTCGCCGAGGCTGTTGTGGCCTATCAGGCCGCATTAAAGATCCGAAGCCAAGAATATTTTCCAGTGGAGTGGGCACAGACTCAAAACAACCTAGGAAACGCACTCACCGAAGAAGGCATCCGCACTGACGGTGAACCAGGCAAGAAATTACTTCGCGACGCGATCGTAGCATATGAACATGCCCTTCGAGTAAGAACGAAGGATCTCATGCCAGCCAAGTGGGAGCAAACTATGAGAAATCTTGCAACAACAAGGGAGGCTTTGGCAACTAAATGACTGTCCAATTAGGCGAACGCGCCCACGAGTTCTTGATCCACTCTTGGAATCGGCTGAATCGTTCTATGGCGATGTCAGTCACCTCCGTGTATCGTTGATCTAAACACCAGCTGCCTTATCACTTCCAGATGCTCCGGACGGCTCAGCCGATGATCGCCGGTCTTGAACAGCAGCTCGATCGGGAACTCGGGGTCCTGCGACAGCACATGTCGGACGAAAGCCCAACTGCCTTCCGGACGGATCACCGTATCCTGCAATCCATGGAGAATCGTCGTCGTGACCCGCCGCGGTTTCACATGCCGCTTCTCCCAGAGCATCCGGCTGTCTTCCACCCAATGCCAGGGAATCGGGGCCACTCGATGTAGGGGATCGTCATCCCAGGGCATTGATCCAACGGCCTGCCACCGCTCTCTCCGCTCGACCGGTATCTGAGCTGCTCGGACACCCATCATATCGAAGGCCGGCGCGATCAGGATCAGTTCTTCGACCGATGGCTGCTCCTGCGCCACCAGCCAGGCGAGCCAGCCGCCTAAAGAGTTGCCTATAATTGTTATGGGCGGGTCAGGTTGGAGCTCGTTCGTCACCATCCGCGCATCGTCCAGCCAGTGGGTCAGACGGCAGTCGCCCCATTTCCCGTCCGAATCGCCCCACCCGCGGAAGTCAAAACAACAGAACCCCCAGCCACGTTGGTCGCACCATTGCGCCACGGCTTTGCTTTTATTGCCCCAGCGTTTCGAAAGAAAGCCGGTGATGAACAGAAGCTGTCGGTCTTTTCCCGCCACCCGATCGCCGCGGACGGCTTTCTGATCCGTGGCGATGAGCTCGAACGGCTGCAGCCTTGTCATCGTTCCAGTCCCGAGGTCAGGGCCAGCAACAGCAGTGCAGGGCAGCCGAGCCGCGGACGCCAGGAGGGCCGGCGCGCAACGAGCCTCTCATCCACACGCGGTTCCCGCAATTCTTCGATCGTGAGCCGCTGCCGTTCCGCAGCTGCGACGATGTCCTGTACCTCGTGCACACGACCTTCTGCCAGATATTGCCGGCCGGATGCCGTAAACCGCACGACGGGACCCGTCATGCGTTGCATCGCCGGATGAACGGCCGTCACCACGGCACGGCCGCCCGGTGCAAGGACGGAAGCGATGCCCCCGAAGAAACGGTCCAAATTTTCGACATGATCCATCACCAGGCCAGACATGAGCCGGTCGAACGTGCGAGGAATAATTGGAAGGTTCTCGACGGAAGCCTGGACCCACGCGACCGAGACCGCGGCGCTCTGACGCCGTCTGGCCCGATCCAACATTCCTCGAGAGAGATCGAGGCCGACGATGCGAATGTCTCCGCGAGCGACACAGCTGATGTAGCGTCCGGTGCCGCACCCCAGGTCCAATATGCGGTGGCCCTCTCGCGGTTGCAGCATCGATGCAAGAAAGGGCTCGTCGAGCATGGTGGACGGATCGGCGTCATCGTAGTCCTGGGCCCAACGATCGTAAGCCTCTTGGGGTGACAGTGGGTCAGCCATGGATGAATCGCTTGGAGCCATAAGACATGCTGCGGGCGGCTTGATGTATTGCTTACTTGCTTAGCACGCGCCTGATAAAGAGCCCGAGTTGCCGCAAGACAGGCTCGGGGATTTCGTGGCCACCGCGAAAGGGCATCCATTCGACCCTGAGTCCTGCCTGCTGGAATTCGTCACGGAGCCGTTCCGCCATGACATAGTCGAGGATCGGATCCTGGGTGCCGTGGCTCTGGAATACCGGGAGCCCTTTCCGCTTGTTCAGCAAGGGCGACCATTCCTGCTTGGCTAGCAACGTGCCCGACAACTGAATCAACCCGGCATAGGGCTGCTTGCTGTGAAGCAGGGCATCACAGGAGAGCATCGCGCCCTGGGAAAATCCGCCGAGCAGCGTGTGGGACGGCGCCATCCCCAGCTTTTTTTGGAGTTCTTCCAGGAATAGGCTCATGCGCCCGCGAGCCTCGGGCAGTCCCCGCGGGACTTCACCCGACAAATCCCGAATCTTCCCGGCGGCTCGATCGGCCTGGATTCTGGCCATGTCGATCATCCACCAGGCTCGGGAGTCGCCAAATCCCATTGGAATCGAAATCGGAGCCTCCGGGAATAGGAATCGCGCACCGGCCGGCACGTCCAAGTACTCGCCGAGTGCGACGAGGTCGTCGCCCGGTGCGCCGAACCCATGCAGGAGAACCAGCACGGGACCCTGCCCTCCACCGCGTCCGTCGGTCCCGCCGGTGATCCGCACCGTCAGCCCGCCGATCTTTTCATTGCGCATCGGCTACGCCCCTCGTTCGGTGTGATCCAGCCCGGCCCTGATACGTTTGTAACGCTCCCATTGGAACCCCCGCAAGAATTGTCCCGCGGCTTCTACGCCGCGGTGGAACAGATCGACTTTGGCCTCGTCGGGCAGCTTGAAGTCGAGCCAGTAGTGATCACCCGTCTGGATGTAGGCGATCAAATGCCGATAGTCCTGATGCTTCACCAAGAAATCGTTGTCCATGCCGTTTCGCGCCGCCTCGAAGACCGCACGCATGTACTCGATCGGGGTCGCGATCCGGCGAGGTTCGCTGCGTTCCAGCCCCAGCTTCACGCCGAACGTCGGCGCCAGCGGCACCCCCGGCTGGTGGAACAGATCGATCGGAAAGTTGGAGATCGTGCCGCCGTCTACGAAGAAGACCTCGTCGGGAATCTTGCCGCTGTAATGGGCCAGCGCGAGCCAATTGGCCGTAGCCGACGGGCCATGAGGCACTGGGCCGACCCGATGAGGATGGAAAAAGACGGGAATCGACATCGAGGCTCGCACGAATTCCGCCGGATTCACTTCGTCGGGATCGGCCCAATAAAGGGCAGCCATGCGCGGAAAATCCACTTTGGTTTCGGTGGTGAGATCGGCCGTGACGATCGAGAGCCTCGCGTCGAGTTCTCCACGTGAAAGCGTGACACCGCTTCTGGTGCGGAGCTGCGTTCCATCGGAAGGCACCATCCGCTCTCGAAGCTCACGATTGGTCGTAATCCCCGCCTCGGCCAACCGATCCTTGATCCAGCCGTAAAAGGCCTCGCCCGGATTGAGACCCAGATGCCCGAACAGATTGTCGAGTACCTGGATGCCGCGGTACACCAACGTGGGGGTGCCGGCGTTCTGCACCACCGCTTCGACCATCCGACGCGCATCGGGATCGCCGTCGACGAAGGAGAACAAATCCACATCGGCGAGCCAAGCGAGGATCTTTTGGCTCTTGGGCCGGTCCAACGCGTCCAATGCAGCCATCAAGAGCGCATTGATCGACCCGGCGGAGGTGCCGCCTACTCCCAAGAACCGAATCCCGACGCTTTCCAGTGCATAGGTATAGCCGACGAGGGAGATTCCGAGAACACCGCCTCCTTCCATGACCAGATCGACATACTGCCGGCCGCCGTCGTCCACGATGTCGGAGAAAACGGACTCGCCCACGTCGCGCCGAAGCGACTGGATCGATCCGCGCACGCGCGGGTCGTCAATGAAGGCGGATAATTCCACGCGCTCACCTTTTCGAGACTCGAGCCGGCTCGAGGAGGTCCGTCTCCCGGATCACGACGAGCAGCTCACGGCAATATGTTTGCCCCAGTTGGGAGGTGCCGCCGCATAGGCAGACATGCCCGGTCGCTCGGTACAAGGATCATGCAAGAGGCCGAGCAGCCGGTCGATCTCGGAGAAATCGCCGCGTTGCGCTTGTTCGATCGCAATCTGGGCCAGATAGTTTCTCAGCACGTAGCAGGGGTTGACGCGGTTCATCCGTTCACGGCGTTCCTCGTCGCGGCTGCCCTCGCGTACCAACCGGTCGCGGTACCGCCGGCCCCAGGCGTCGAACCGTTCGCGATCCAAGAACTGGTCGCGCAACCGCTCGTTGGCGTCACCGTCTGCGGTAGAGAAGTTGCCGAGGTCTCGGAAAAAGATCGTGTAATCGACTCGGCTTCCCGCCAGCAGCGAGCACAGCTCTTGAAGGAGCTCTTCATCTTCCGCCTGTGTTTCCTGCAAACCCATCTTGGCCCGCATCAACCGCCGGTAGTCCCGGTCGAGCGTCGGATGATAGGTATCCAGCATGGCCTTGAGAGCATCCTTTTCGGCCAGCGGCAACAGGGTCTGGGCGAGACAGCTGAGATTCCAAAGCCCGATGTAGGGTTGCTGGTTGAACGCGTAGCGCCCATTATGGTCGGAGTGGTTGCAGATGAACCCCGGGTCGTAATCATCCATGAAGCCGTAGGGTCCATAGTCGAGGGTCAGACCTAAAATGGACATGTTGTCCGTATTCAGCACGCCGTGCGCCCACCCAGCTGCCTGCCAGGCGGCCACCAGCCGGGCCGTGCGAGCCACGACCTCGCCAAAAAACCGAACGTATTTGTCGGGCACCCCGGCGCATTCGGGATAATGCAGCTCGACGACATAGTCGGCCAGCCGTCGCAGGTGCTCGAACTGTTTGCGGTAGTAAAAAATCTCGAACGTGCCGAACCGCACGTGCGAGGGCGCCATGCGAACGATCGTGGCCGCCGTCTCCACCTGCTCCCGGTAGACTTTGTCGTCGCTGCCGACCAGACACAGCGCCCGTGTCGTCGGGATGTGTAGGCCCTGCATGGCCTCGCAGCAGAGGTATTCGCGGATAGCCGACCGCAGTACCGAACGGCCGTCGCCGTCACGAGAAAACGGGGTCATCCCCGCGCCCTTGAGGTGCAGATCCCATCGCTCGCCGCGGCTGTTCAGGATCTCACCGAGCAAAATGGCACGCCCGTCCCCCAATTGCGGCACGTAGACCCCGAATTGATGGCCTGCATACAGCATCGCCAGGGGATCCATTCCCGGGGCCAAGAGACTGCCGCCGAACATGCCGGCGAATTCAGGGCGCTTCGCCTGCTCGGGATCAAGGTCGATGAGCGCCGCCGCGGCCGGATTGAAATGAACGAGGCGGGGCGCAGCGGAAAACGGCGTCGGGTTCACCTTGGCGTAGAACGACTCTGGAAGACGCGCGTAGCTGTTATCGAATGAAAGGGTCTCGAGTGTCTGATAAGATCCGCGGCTCATCGAAGGCTCGCTGTTATCTCGGAATCGAGGGCAAACTGAAAGCGTTGCACATGCTCACCGGCTCCTCTCGAGAGAGCTGCACACGATGAGCTGGGATTATAGTCGCCCCGCCGTCGATCCTCCAGGGGCCCGGTGAGGACCTTGACCGAGACGGCGCGCGGGGAGGACCGTCCCAAAGGAGTTTCCCCTTGCATTTGGGCGGCCACGCGGATACATGTAGCGCAGTTTCGACGGTGACGCCGCGGTGAGCCGAACACGCCTCTGATGCGGAGTCACCAGATCATTGGATCAGACGAGGCAGTAGAGTGCCCGGCATCTTCTGCGGCGGAGCGGCCGGGAACAGTGCAGGCCAGTCGTTGGTTCTCTCGCTTGAGGGCCGCCGGCTGGCCTGTTGTTTTTCGAGGCAGCTGCAGTAGATGTGACATACCACGATGACCCTCCTCGCGTTGGTTCCCATACTGCCGCTCCTGACCGCTTTCATCGTCCTGACGGGCGATCGCGCCGATCAGGAACACAATGCGAAGGCAGGTTTATGGCCCATGGTGGCCGGCTTCGCCGGCAGCCTCGTCGCTCTGGCCGTCGTCTCCATCCAAGGCCCGTTGACGCTGCGATTGTACGATCCTGCTTCGACGTTCACGCTCGCGTTCCCCGTCGGGTTCTACGTCGACCGCTTGAGCGCCGTGCTGATGGCCCTGATCTCGCTCATC
>DASTLA010000217.1:0-3853 GCA_035715525.1 Nitrospiraceae bacterium | reverse complement strand
TCTTCAGTGCGTTCTCCCAATACCAAACGACGACCCACGCAGCTGATGGCGATGCACAGTGTGGGTTGTTGAGACTCGGACCCGCCTACACCGGTCACCGTGCGCAGGGCGGCTTCGGAGGCTCCCTGGATGAGCCGATCGAAATTCGCGCGCATGAGCTGCGCGAAAGATCCCTCAGGAATATCTCCCGCGAAGGTCATCGACTGCTGCGATTCATTCACCGCCAGGATGGTGCGTACCAGACTCTTCTCTTCGGCCTTTTTGGCGCGCAAGGCCAATGGAAAGAGCAACCCGGTGGCCGGAAGGCCGGTGGCGCGTTCGCCGAGATATTGCTTATACAATTGCAGAGCCGGGCGGCCGTCCAGCTCGTATAGGACGTTGCCGGAAGACTTGGTGACGAGGCGTTCGGGTCCGAATTTATCCCAGCCGCCTTGGGATCCGTGGCCCACGCACACACGGTCTCCATACAATCCAACGGCCGTCACATAGCCGCTCCGCGGGGTTCTGTCTTGGATGACCCACGTGCGTTTGAATCGGGAGCCGTCGCCCGCAAGCCCTCCCGTAACGATCACCTCACCGAGTAGCGCCTCGTTCAATCCGTTGACGAGGTGGCTTCCATTCACGCTCAGCCCGTCCGACAGGACCAAGACGGCCTTGAGGGAAGGATCGCGGAGTTGTTCTGCGATGGAACTGCCCGCCGCATAGGAATCGGTGGGATTTCTCACTTCGGCCTGAGCAATGCCGAGAGCCGTCCCCTCAAAGTGGAGGGCTGCGACCACCAGTGTCTCGTCGGTTATCTCGCTTCCATAAATTTCCCCTGACGTGGAACATCCGATCACGTGACTTTGTGGGCAAGTATCGAGGACTCGGTGAATCGCCTCGGGGCGATCGAGCAGTCCTGAATCGCCGAAGAGCACCAAGAGCGTCTGAGGCGAATCCAATGCCGACAGCGAGGTGCTCGCCCTGTTGCTGTCGCGCTCGATTCGTAATGTGATCAGTTGCATCCTCTCTCCTGTCAATAGGAGCCGGCTAAAGGGCGTTCGTGATGGCGGTTGCTTGAGCGTTATCGGCGGAACTGCAGAAGAACTAAAGGGAAAGAACGATACAGGGGGAGGGCGGCCGGTCCCGATCACCCGCCGTCAATGGTGGTGACGGCATTCCGGCCCGTGCACATGAGGTTGAGTCTGCTGGGGGAGCATTTGCCCGGGAAGGACGATTCGTCCTTCCCGATGCTGTTGCATCAGGTGCGAGGCAATATCGGGGTGGAAGACTTTGACGTAGCCGATCATGCCATTGAGAAATCGGCGTGATTGGAACTCGTCGCCTGAGAATTCGATAATCGAAGCCAAGGCTCGATCAAGGATTTCTGGGGCCATACCGGTATCCGCTATTTGTTTCGGCTGCTGTTTAGCAAAGGTCTCGTATTCTTTTTTGAGTCTTTCCGCGAACACCGGCATGGGAGCGCTCGGCACGTGGAGGGGACTCAAGGTCCGCCGCAGCGCCTGGATCGCCGCGATCACCTCCGCATCCTGACCGTCCCGCCGATCATGGAAAAATCCGAACGTGACGACCTCGATGAGGTTGAAGAGGGCGACGGCTTGTTCCCCTCCCAGTTCTCCCAATTGACGGTACAGCTCGCGCCGGACTGGCGCAAATTGTTCGGCCAGACGCTTCTGCTGATAATCGCTTCCGGTATCGAGGTAGAGGCAATCGGGCGGACATGAGATGCGCGCCAACCGATGTTCGCCGCAGCATTGGCTGCAGATCAAACCACCCAGGGCAGGACAGGGCCGTTTTGCCTTTCGCTGGTGGCAATAGAGACATTTGCTCATCGAACGGGGCGCCCTTCCTTGTCGGCTTTAGGCGGCTCAACAAAGCCATAGTCGGCCAAGGTCCTCTTTTTCTTTTCGCCCGTGGAGACCACGGGCGATTCGAGGCCATTGACCTCAGCTGCGTTTGCCTCTTGATAGGGGACAAGAATCAGGTGGTTTTGCCGGTCGATGCCGACTCCGCGCGGGGTCGGAAGGTACTCGGCAATGACTTGAAACTTTTTGTTCGGCATCATGCGCCAAATCTTGCCTTTCGTCGTATCGGCGACATACATGTTCCCCCATCGGTCGAAATCGACACCGCCTAGATTTTGGAATCTGGCCGTAAAGAAGCCGTTGGATACTAGTTCGCTTTTTGCGCCCTCCGGGGTAATCTCGAACACCTTCCCGCTGTCCCAGCTCACGACGAGGATGTTGCCCGTTTTGGGGTGTACGGCGACTCCGGAAGGACCAGCGAGGTCCTTGTCCGCAATGAACGTCGACAGCTTCAATGTGGGCGCGGTGTCGATCCGATAAATCGCATCGGCGCCTTGATCGGTGACATACAGTCGCCCTTGAGTATCCGCGGCAATCCCGGCCGGCACGGAAACCGATTCGCCCCCGCGAGCCCCCTTCCTGTCCGGGATCGGAATCGAGTCCAGCGGCTTGCCCGTCGTCTTATCGAAGGTGCGGACCGCTTCCAGGTCTGCCACGTAAAGAACCTGGCCCACGATGGCCATTCCCTTGGGCGCGTGGAGCGTGACCGGCCCGAGACCCCCCTGGATGAATTTAAAGGCAATGATTTCCCCGTTACCGCTGAGCTTGGTGATGAACCCATTGTTGTCACGGGCTTGCCCATCGCCGTTCATGTTGGAAATGAAATAGGAATTACTATCGGGGTCGGCCAGAAAGCTGTGTGGCGACTGAAGTCCCGCTACCTGGAGCGCGAGAGCCGTGCAGCAATCAAGGATCGACACCATCGCACTGAGGGCGATGATGACCAGGCCGCGGCAGCGGGGATAGGGTACGTCGGTCAAGCCGTTTCTGAAGATCATGAAGGAGGCAGATCCGATGGAAACCAATGCACGATGACGCATCGTAGCCAACGGTTTGAGAAAGTGTCAAGGAAACCACTGATGCGAGGAAAGGCGCCTTCGGCGAGGACGTTGACTTAACGAAAAATTGCCTGCTATGGTGCCACCATTTTTCGCCGACTTTATGCGAGGGAGGATATCGTGGCTGCACGGGTTATCGACGGGAAGGCCTTGGCGCAACAAGTACGTGAGCGATTGGCCGCAGAGTCGGCGGCGGTCCTGGCAAAAACGGGCATCAAGCCTGGACTAGCGACCATTCTAGTGGGCGACGATCCGGCTTCGCATGTGTATGTGCGGAACAAGCAAAAGGCCTGTGAGATGGCCGGCATTCACGTGGACGACCATAAACTCCCGGCGAGCACGACACAGGCTGAGCTGTTGGCCTTGATCGAAAAGAAAAATGCCGATACTAGAATCCACGGGATTCTGGTTCAATTGCCGCTGCCGAAGCACATCGACAGCCGCGTCATCCTCGAGGCGGTTTCTCCCGAAAAGGATGCGGACGGCTTCCATCCCTATAATTTCGGACGGCTGGTCGAAGGCAACCCGGTTTTCGAAGCCTGTACGCCGAAAGGCGTCATAAAAATGATTGAATCGACCGGGGTGACCATCGAAGGGAAACGTGCGGTCGTTCTCGGCCGCAGCAACATCGTGGGAAAGCCGCTGGCTCTCATGCTGCTCCACCGCCATGCCACGGTCACTATCTGTCATTCCAAGACCAAGGATCTTCCTGCCGTATGCCGGGAAGCCGAGTTGCTGCTCGTCGCCATCGGGAAGGCCAGATTCGTGACGGCAGATATGGTTCGGGACGGTGCTGTCGTAATCGACGTCGGCACGAATAAGCTGCCGGACGGAAAACTGTGCGGCGATGTGGACTTCGAGGCCGTCAGCCAAAAGGCGGCATGGATCAGTCCGGTGCCCGGCGGCGTCGGGCCGATGACGATTGCCATG
>DASTLA010000216.1:0-13915 GCA_035715525.1 Nitrospiraceae bacterium | reverse complement strand
CCACAACAACAGGACCAGATTTTCTCCGGTGGTCGTGCGGTCGGCGAACTCCGGATCCAGATTCAAATCGCGATGATCGAACCGTTGTACCACAATACGATTCACCATAGCGTCGAGGCGGCCGACGTCGACCCCACGCTGCGTCACGGGGTCGATGTCACTTGTCACCGTGACATAGACCACGTAGTTGTGCCCGTGCCCGTTCGGGTTGTTGCATTTGCCGAACGCCGCCAGGTTCTCTTCCCTAGAGAGGTGATCCGTATGCAGCCGGTGAGCAGCACAGAATCGGTATCGACGGGTGATGGCAGCCTGTGTCATGGGCGTATGGGAATCCATCGCTCGGTCAAAATGAACAAGCCGGGATGGCTCCTCGTACGGAACCGATCCCGGCTTGATCTCCAATTCTCACGGACGAACGCGATGGTCCTCTCGCAGCAACCGCAGATTATGCACTGAACGAGCTACCGCACCCGCAGGTGGTCTTCGCTTGAGGATTCTTGATCGAAAATCCGGACCCCTGGAGGCTGTCGACGTAATCGACTTCCGCTCCCTGCAGTAATGGTGCGCTTTGCGAGTCCATGATGACTTTGACGTCGCCCTTCTCAATGACGGTGTCGTCATCGGCCATCTTCGACTCGAAGGCCATCCCATATTGATACCCGTGGCAGCCGCCGCCGCGGACATAGATCCGAAGCCCGACCACATCCTTTTCTTCGGTCATCAGTTCTTTTATTTTCTGCTCGGCCACCTGCGTAATCGTGATCATCGTATCTCCTCCTCCAGTCTTCGTGTTCGGCACGTTGAGTTACTGAGAATGCTGTAAACGCCCTCCGGATTCACTGCTCGCGACCGGCTCACCGATGCGCCGATGTCATCAACGCAGCAGTCATGGGGTTCCTGCCGTGGACCTCGCTGCGGCCTTGCCGGACGGCATCTTCAGCATTCTCCGCAGCTCATCACGAGCTTAGTTTACCATCTCTCCAGACGTTACGGAAGCCCGACTCCCCTTTTCTCGGACTCGCCCGGCGCCGTGATGGTCGGCTGAGCCCATTTCGTTTCAGGAACCCGCACCACGACATCGCCCAAAATTCTTGCCTGACAGCCGAGCCGGTGCCACGGTTCTGACAGCGCCTCACGGTCCAGGAGATCTTGCTCATCGAAGTCGATTTCGGAAAGGTTGTCACCGCCCGCCTGCACCTCGACACGGCAGGTCGTACAAGATGCGTTCCCACCACAATCGTGATTCAGGGAAAAACCCAGCGCCTTGGCCGCCTCCAGCAAGGTGAGGTTAGGTTCCACCTCTCCGCTTCTCCCCTCCGAGTGCAAAAACACCACTCGCGGCATAATCGACTCCTAGACATTCGTGCCGGCAGTGGCCGGTGCCGGCTGATACGGGCAGCGCTGCAGGCGAATATGATCTTCGAATTCCTGCCGGAATAACTTCAGACTGCTTTGCACCAGTACGGCCGCTCCCGTGACGAGTGTGCAATAGCCGGTTCCCTTCACGAAGCCGCAGAGTTGCAAGAGAGAATCCAAGTCTTTTTGGGATCCTTCCCCACGCTCGATTTTCTCCATGAGGGTGGCGAGATTGAGCGTCCCCATCCGGCAGGGGGGACATTGTCCGCAACTTTCGTTTTTAAAGAAGCTCGAGAACTTCAGCGTTGCGGCCACCATGCAGGTGGCATCGTCGATGACGATCGTCCCGGCCGAACCCAGGCCAGTGCCGGCCTTCTTGAGGGAATCGAAATCCATGGGCAAATCGAGTTGATCGGCCGTCACCATTGAAAAGGCAGGCCCGCCGGGGAAGACCGCTTTGATCTTTCGACCGTTTGGAACACCGCCGCCGCAGGTTTCGATCAGCTCGCGGATGGTCACGCCCATCGGCATCTCGTACACCCCCGGCCGATTGACCGAACCGCTGAGCGAGAACAACATCGTGCCGGGGCACTTCTCGGTCCCGACCTGAGCAAACCAGGCCGCACCGTTTTTCAGAATTTGCGGAATGTTGCAGAGAGTTTCCACGTTGTTGACGAGCGTCGGTTTGCCGTAAAGCCCGAAATCGGTCGGATAAAACGGCGGTTTCTGCCGCGGCATGGCTGGGCGACCCTGCATCGACTCGAGCATGGCCGTCTCTTCACCGGCCACGTAACTGCCATGGCCGGAGAACACTTCCAGGTCCAAGTCTACGCCGGTGCCCAAAATATTTTTCCCGAGCAACCCGCGTGCGCGAGCCTGTTCGATCGCCTTGCGAAGGTTCGCTTCCTCTTCCTCATATTCATGGTTCACGTAGATATAGGAAGCCTTCGCTCCCACGGTATGGGATGCAATCAAGCATCCCTCGATCAATTGGTGAGGAATGTGTTTCAACAGATGCCGGTCTTTGAATGTTCCTGGTTCGTGCTCTCCGGCATTGCAGACGAAGTAGCGTTCTTTCACGCGATGATGCAGCACTTTGTCCCATTTCGTCCCCGTCGGGAACCCGGCTCCCCCACGGCCCCGCAGGCCGGCCTTTTTGATTTCGTTGACGACGTCTTCCGGCGATAAATCTTTCACGCACTTACGCCAGGCATCATAACCGCCGCGATTGAGGTAGGGATCAATTTCCCAGGGCGCCCCGCCGAGTTTCTGCAATACCCTTGGTTGAGGTAGGGTCACGATAGTTCCCTTTCGGGGGCACAGCCCCAAGTTAACAGGGAGTTACTATAAGGCTGCCTCCCGGGAGGCGTCAAGCCAACGGGATGAGATTGGGCCTCTATCTCAAGCATTTAGGGCTGATGGACCTACCTGGCATCGGTCCAAAGACCGATCATGCAGGGATGCGGATCGATCTGCGGAAATGAGAGGGACGATCGGTCGCACGGAGCGACAGACCGTCCCTCTACACATGAAAGCTTCAGACTTACTTGAGGTGACTTCCGGCGCCCATGAAGAACAGCATCGGAATGGACAGCAGAAAATTGATGCGCGAGGCGATCAAAGCGGTTTTCCCCCATTGAGCCATCTCCGCCGGGGCCGGCGTCCCTTGTGCCGCCGCCGTCACGGCCGCGATGATCTTTTTCTGGTTCGGCCAGATGATGGCGTGCACATTGCCCATCATAATGATCCCGAGCAAGCCTCCGATCCCCAGGGCAATCGCGCCGGTTCCACCCTTGGAATACATATAAAAGTAGAGGATGATTCCTGCGAGGACCGTGACCGTGGCCCCATGACGGAACCAGTTGAGCGCAGCCGGCATCAATTTCGGGATCACGATGTTCTTGGTTGGCCCGTCGAGGCTCTTCATGAACGCCGCATTGATGAGGTTGAAGAAGTAGAGCAGCCCGATCCACGTGATGCCGGCTAGGAAATGAACCCAGCGCAGAATCATGCCGGTCCAATCCACGTCGCCGGCTCCCACTCCGCCCATGCCGAAAAACACCAATATCAATAAGACAGCAAGCGCAAAGCCTGCGCCCATTGTCTGAAACGGATCTTCAAGGAATTTCATAGGTTCCCCCAAACTCAAACGGTTCGATGCTAGGCTACGTTCTCTACTGTAGGCCGGATCACCTTGTCAAGCGAGGCCACCGGCGTCCGAATATCAGGCCCGAAGGAGTCGATCCACTACCGCGCACAATTCGCGCACCGCGCCTGCAGACGTCTGCAGAGCGGCCCGCTCTTCGGCCGTCAGATCATACTCCACGATCGCTTCGCCTCCGCCGCGCCCAAGCCGAACCGGCACACCGACGATCACGTCCTTAAGGCCGTACTCTCCTTCGCAGAACATGGCGCAAGGCAACACGCGTTTCTCATCTTTCATAATGGCCTCGACCATATCGACGGCCGATGCCGAAGGCGCATAGAAGGCGCTGCCGGTCTTGAGCAGCCCCACGATTTCAGCGCCCCCGTCCTGGGTGCGCTTGATCAAGGCGTTCAGGCGCGCAGACGAGAGATGATCGGTGATCGGCTTTCCGGCCACCGTCGTGTGCCGCACCAGAGGAACCATCGTATCCCCATGTCCACCCAAGACCATCGCCTGCACCTCCGTACCGGAGACGTTCAATTCTTCGGCGACGAAGGAACGCAATCGCGCGGAATCCAGCACGCCGGCCATCCCGAGCACGCGTGACTTGGGTAGCCCGCTCACCTGACGGGCCACATGCACCATGGCGTCCAAAGGATTCGTCACGAGGATCAGGATCACCTCGGGGGAGCGGGAAATGAGTTCTCGAACCACGGACTGGACGATTTTGGCGTTGGTAGTGAGGAGTTCGTCTCGGCTCATCCCGGGTTTGCGCGGGATGCCCGACGTAATTACCGCGACCGCGGACCCAGCGGTCGCGTCGTATCCATTGGTCCCTACCACGCGGGTGCTGTAGCCGCAGACGGGCCCCGCTTGGGTGATATCCAATGCCTTGCCCTGCGGGATTCCGGGGACGATGTCGACCAAGACGACCTCGTACCGGTCTCTCTCCGCCAACCGTTGCGCCGCGGTGCCCCCCACATTACCCGCTCCGACTACCGTGATCTTTGGTCGCCCCATACCGCCTCCGCAAATTCTGAATGACGAATGCTGAATGAGGAATGAGAACATTGCGCGTCCCATTCATCATTCATAATTCCACATTCCCCATTCACTCATGTCCCGTCCAACCGCCAACCTTGAAATTGATCGTGCAGACGAAATTTTCTCCGTCGTAAAAATTCACCTTGATCTTCTTTTTCCCGTACGTCCTTGCGAGGAACTCCTCCGGCTTATCCACCAACTCCTGATACCCGCCGGCCGGATAGTCTCCCAACTCGTGGAACACGACGATCATACCGGTTTTGACTTCCTCGAGGACTTTTGCCCAGCATCGGGGGTAGATTTCCCAAAACTTGGCATCGATCTCTTCGCGGGTCGGTTCCGGGCGCTCCTCACCTGGCTTGAAGTCTCGGTTCGAGAACTTGGCCTGCCGCCGCACATACGGATATTGGTGGCCGGTAAACAATTTGTACAGCCACGGCGGGACGGTTCGTTGCATAGGCCCATCCATCATACTGATTGCGGTTCCGTCACCATTCGGCACTTACATTCAGAATCGCGTCTGCGAGCGGATTCGACGTGTCACGCCGTCAGCCGATGGTAAATCCTCGGCAGCTTCTCCGGCAATCCCTCGACTCGATCGACCACGACGAAGCGGACATCCCCATACATCCTCCGCACGTAGGCATCCGCTTCGCGATCTACAGTGATGCAAACGGGCTCAATGCCTTGGGCGCGTGCCTCATGAAGTGCCATCCGCGTGTCTTCGAGGGAATACTCGTCTTTATACCCCTCGTCCAGTGGCCGACCATCGCTCAACACGATCAACAGCCGCGTCTTGGCGTGGCGGGCCAATAATTTGCGGGTGGCATGGCGAATTGCCGCCCCATCACGGTTTTGCTGAAGCGGGACGACGCCGCCCAGTTTGGCCGCCGCACGGCCGGTCACCGCTTCGTCAAAATCCTTGATGACGATGAACTCGACCCGGTGTCGGCCTTGCCCCGAATAACCATAGACCGCGAACTGATCGCCGATCGACGTGAGGGCCTCGCAGAGTATCACAAGGCCTTGCTTTTCGACATCAATCACCCGCCGTCCCTGTTCGATCTGCCGACTGGTGGAACCGCTTAGGTCCACGAGGAAAGCCACCGCCACATCCCGCTCGCGCTTTTCTCGGCGCAGATAAATGCGTTCGGAGGGCTCCCTCCCCGCGGCCAGATCGGCCACCCGGCAGACGGCTGCGTCCATGTCGAGCTCCTCTCCGTCCACCTGCCCCGCAACCCGGCGCAGCCCGGGCGGGCGAAGGCTTTCAAAATACCGGCGCATGATCCCCACCGCGCCCCGTTGAGCCGTGAGCACCTCTTCGACAAACTCGGTCGAGCCCTCGTCGGCTTCCCGCTCGTGCACCTGGCACCAGTTCATCCGGAAGTCCCGAATCGCCGCATCCCACTCTCGATAGAGAGTGACCGTTCCGCCTGCCACCAGGTTTTGGTCTTGCGGTGGAGGCTCGCCTTCCACTGCTAGGAGCTCCTCGACCATCGAGGGCTGGCGCCGGCCAGGGGCCAGCAGATCGGATGACGCCTCCCGTGACCGTGCCGTTCCGGCACCCGAGGTCCCTCCGCCCGAAGACGACCCGGCCAACCCGGCCCCTTCTGTCGTATCCCCCTGAGTTCCGACCGGCCCCGTCTGCGGTGACGTCTCCCTTCGGTCCCGAACGAGATCGGGATCCATTACGCCGCGATAATCCCAATTGAGCATCGGCTGATAGGTGTCGGATAGATCTTCGGACGCACGCGGGGCGGGCAGCAAATCGATGACGGGCTCGGATGCTGCGTCGCCTCCGATCATTTCGGCCCGCCGGGCGAACATCGCGTCCATATCGCCGTATAGACGATCCGCCAACCGGACGGCATCCTCGGCCGTTGCATTGGCGTTTCGTATGCCCTGCAACAAACTCCAAAGACGCTCGACCTCGGCCCTGATCCCGGCAGGACAGGACAGGGCTTCGGTTGCGGCCTCCGCCGTCGAGAGCAGCAACAACTGATCGACGACCATCTCGCGTATCGTAACTCCATGAGAGAAGGTTCTAACCGACAGTGCATCTTGGGCGACGCGGGACAGATCTCGAGAAAGCCCCGGATACTCGGCCCGTAACAGAAATTCGATCCTGGTGTCTTCGACGACTGTCCAAAGATCCCGCATCAGCCCCGGCTGGGGATAGCGGGCGAATAGGTCGCTGAGCCGCCGGACGGGCTCCCGCCCTCCCTTCGAGTACCGCTTTTCGAGATCCTGCGCCAAGTCCGAGAGCCGTGTGAGCGACAGATCGAAAGTCCCGAACTCCAAATGACCCGCCTCATGCGCGGCCATCACCATGTAGAGTCGTACGTTGTCCTCGAAGTCCGGATATCGGCGAATCAGCGATGGCAAACCGATGCTGCGGCCATCATCTGCGACGGCCGCGCGCGTGATGCGAGGAGTGGACTCCAGCTGGTCGGGGATCTCATGAATCCGAACATCCTTCCCGCAAAGAGCTTCGACAAACAGCTTGACGCGTCGGGCGATCCGGCGCAGCGGAACCCCGCTGAGCGCTTCGGACACCGCCCCCAAGGCCTTCTCGGTTTCCACCGCAAAATAGGCTCGGCCGGCCTCGTTGCTGTACTGCAAGACCTCCATCCCTGCGGACAACCACGCCTGAAATTTTTGGCCCGAATCCGCTCCCGCCCCGATCAGGGCCGCCAGCTCGGGACAACGACGCAAATAGGCGACGGCTGCCTGGGCATCCCGCTCGGCCACCAGCAACCCATAACGCAGGGTATTCAGCTGCCATTCCCTGTCGGGCAGGCGCCGGAGGATCGCCGGTGCTTCGGAGAAGAGCGTAATTGCCGATTCGGGTGATTGCTTCGCCGCCTGCGCGCCCAGCGCAATGACCAACGACCGCGCGTCCGTCTCGGGGACATCTCCGAGGATGGCTGGACTGGTCCGGAAGAATTCCAACACACCCAAATAATCGGGCTTGCCCAAGCTATTTTGGGTGATCAGCGTCATGCCCAAGTCTACCCATGTCCGGCTCTCTTGGACCGGCAGGACCTGGGCCACCGACGGGATTTGGCGGACAAATTCGACGGCCAGTGTGAAATCCCTTTGTGCCAGCTCGGCCGCGACATCCATCCAGCCCGCCCAATCGGCCGGCGCTGGTAAAATCGTCACGATCTCCGGCGCGACCCGACAGAACTCCCAGGCCAAGTTAGGCTCGGCATCGGCCAGTTCGAGCGCAGCTTCAAGCACTGCCTCCCGCTGTCCCGGCGCCATGAGCCCCAACAGCAAAGGGCTCTCCTTAAAATAGCGCAGGGCCACGGCACCGGACGTTGCGCCAAGGGCTACGCCGAGATCCATCCATGACAAGACTTGCGCCCACAAGTCGCGGCGTTGTAGCTCCGGAAAGGCGGCTATCGCTGCTCGCGACGCCTTGGGCGCTTGCTCCGCCAGTTCCTCCAGCAGGATCACAAGCCCTTCGAGAACATCGTGCCTGGTGGAGGAACGCGCAATGTCTTGCACGATTCCGTCTGCCGCCGGCCCCAACTCAGCGGCCAGCAATGCTCGAAGTCGTTGATGTACGGCCTCGGATGCCATCGATCACTATGCTCGTTTAAATGGAAGTTGTGGATTGTAAAGGACGCAAATTCGCTTGTAAACTGTGCTGCGAGAAGGAATTCTCAATATGAATGGTGAGCGAGATCAGAACTCATCACGCGGATTGCTACGGTCAAGGAGCTCTCGATGCCAGACCCCAGCCAAGAGTCGCTCGACAAAATGTGGAAGTATGCGAAGGGCTTCGCCGAAAAAAGCGGCACGACCATGCACCCGAATCCCGCGGTCACCAAGGCGGTGGTCAAGGGTCTGGCTGCCCATGTCGACGAGCTCGGCAGGCCCCTCTGCCCATGCAATTTTTATCAGGACAAACAGGCCGAAGCGAAGTTGCGGCGCTGGATCTGCGCCTGCGACGAGATGCAGATCTATAAATATTGTCACTGCCTGCTGTTTGTCCGCGAGGACGGGCTCCCGATCACTGAATACCTGCCGGAGGACCACGAAGGGCGCCAATGCTATGGATTGGTCACGGACCCAACTCCAGACAAAGGGCGGGCGCTCCGCCATAAGGCGCCGTTGCCCATGGCATCGAAGGCAGCAACGACTGACGGCAAATCGGACCCATCGCAAACAGCGTGAGCGTTGCTCGGCACCATGATCGGAACCATTCCGTGCACTCCTCGATCTCTGCCTTCGTCGCGCTGCCGATCCTCGGCAGCGGCGGTTGGCGGTCCGGCAAGCCGGTACTCTCGGTCATCGCCCCGTAAGCGAATATACAGAAGAGTACCGCGCCGCGGGCCGCTCTCCTCACGCAGCCGTTATCGCTACGCGGCTCGCCCCGACCATCGGGAGATTCTGTGGGGAATAGTAGCCGAGGTAGTCGATGTCGCCTCGGCATTGGACTATTGCCAACCTTCGACTTCGTAGCCTTTTTCTTTGAGGCAGCGGTCGACAAACTGTGTGTAGTCTTGCTGCGGATCGAGCGGTTTGTAGGCCCCAGCCACCAGACCCAAAATCCCGCCTACCGCACCGCCTGCCGCAGCGCCGATGGCCACCCCGGTCGGTCCGCCGACCAACCCGCTGGACGCCCCGACGGCAGCGCCGGCAACGACCCCGATCACCGCGCCCGCTCCGGCATTGCCGCTCCGGTTCGTCCCGTGATGCAGTCCCGCCGCTTCCGCCTTGCGTTGGCAACGGGCAACCTCATCCCCGGCCATCTCCTTCCCATAGAGCAGCAATTGTTTGTTCGACTTCAACATCGGCTCTGGACCCGCACAGCCCAGGGAGCCGAGCAGGACCAACGCGATCGACAAGCCGAGCATCGGCACCTGCCGACTGCTCTTGCTGTGCTTGATTCCTCCACGAGGGCGAGACCACGAGGCCGTTATTGTCATCCTCATACCTCATATCCTTGTTGCTCGAGACAACAGTCGCGACACCGCTCGTCGTGGTGGCGGCCGCGGCGTTCTCCTCGCGGAGTCACGGCTCCAACAACCTTTGCCGAACGTCGGCCGCCGTCGCGCCACGGATCATGACACGCTTGTGCCGACCGCCGGCTCCGGCCATCAACTGGACCGACCGAAGCGGAACGCCGCAACGCTCGGAGAGGAAGCGACAGAGGGCCTCATTGGCAGCGCCTTCACTGGGAGGGGCGGCCACCCTGATCTTCACTGCCCCACCATGGAGACCGGCGCAGGCTGTTTCAGCGGCTCTCGGCTGCGCATGCACCATGAGCAGGGTGCCGCCGGGCACGTCTCTGATTGCGTCGTTCGGCTGGATGACGGAGGCCTTGTCAGTGCGAGCAGATTGCTTCACCGAAGTTCATCCGTAACAGGACCCGGCGGAACCGGGCGACGATGAACCCTCCCCGTTCCTTCCCTGGTCTGACAGTTGGTCTAGAAGACGGCTTTGACGACTTCGATGATGCTGTGAAGCATGTCGGGATCGTCGGTGATGGGGCGGGCCAGGGCGACATCACAGGCTCGGTCCGGTGAGACGCCTTGATTGATCAGCGTGCCGGCATAGATCAACAATCTCGTGCTGACTCCCTCTTCCAACCCATGATTTTTGAGATTTCGGATCTTCTCGGCGACCTTCACCAACCGTTGCGCAACCTCGGAGCTCACGCCCGCTTCACGAGCGACGACGCGGGTTTCAATGTCGGGCGCCGGATAGTCGAAGTCGATCGCCATGAACCGCTGTTTGGTGCTTTGCTTGAGATCCTTCAGGATACTTTGATAGCCCGGGTTGTAGGAAATGACCAACATGAATTCGTCGACGGCTTCGACGAGCTGTCCCTTTTTCTCGATCGGCAGCAGTCTCCGATCGTCGCTCAGGGGATGGATAATGACCGTCGTGTCTTTGCGCGCTTCGACGATTTCGTCCAGGTACACGATTGCGCCGTGCTTCACACCCAGCGTGAGCGGGCCGTCCATCCAAATCGTTTCCTGCCCCTTCAAGAGGTAGCGCCCTACCAGATCGGACGCCGTCAGATCCTCATGGCAGGCGACGGTAATCAGCGGGCGACCCAAGCGATAGGCCATATGCTGCACAAAACGCGTTTTTCCGCAGCCAGTCGGTCCCTTCAACATGACCGGCATGCGGCTTTTCGCCGCAATCGTGAACAGCCCGATTTCGCCCTTCACTTCGGCATAGAAAGGCTCCCGTTCGACGCGGTACTGATCGATGTCTCGCTCCTGTCCTTTAGCTGAGGTCTCGCTCATCATTGTCCCTTCATGCGGCGACATTGCCGGATCGGTCAGCCACGATAAACGGAACGGGACGGGAACTTCAAGGGAGCCGGCCCCGTTAGGCGACCTTGGCGCCGTCGAGTACCTCTCGCACTTTCTGCGCCAGCGCCGTCGGCGTAAAGGGCTTTTGTAGGAACGACCGCTCCGTGTCCACACCGCCCTTGGAGAAGGCCGGATGATCGGGGTAGCCCGACATGTACAGCACCTTGACGTCGGGGCGAACCGAAGCGAGTTTCTCCGCCACTTCCGGCCCACTCATCTGCGGCATTACCACGTCCGTCAAAAGCAGGTGAATGGGGCCCATATGCTTGGCGCCGGTCAACAGTGCTTCGATGCCATGTCGGGCTTCGAGCACCGTATACCCATGCAGTCGCAGCGTTTCGTTCACCAGCCGCCTGACGCCCGGCTCGTCTTCGACCAGCAATACGGTTTCCCGTCCCTTGATGGTATCACCCCCGGAGACCGCCGGTTCCGTTTCCTGCGCGACCGTACCTACGCGGGGAAAGAAAATCTTGAACGTGGCGCCGCGACCGGGCTTGCTCTCGACATCGATGAATCCGCCGCTCTGCTTCACGATGCCATAGACGGTCGAAAGCCCCAACCCCGTTCCCTTTCCCTTTTCCTTGGTGGTGAAAAACGGCTCGAACATGTGCGACTGCGTTTCCTCGTCCATGCCATGGCCGGTGTCGCGGACGACAACGGTGACATAGGATCCGGGCTCGGCCCCCATGGGGAGCCGGCTGCGACGATGGCCGAATTGTGCATTGCCCGTCTCCACCGTCAAACGACCGCCGTTTGGCATCGCATCGCGAGCATTGACGGCGAGATTCATGATCACTTGCTCGATCTGTCCGGGATCGGCCTTGAACTGTCCGACCTCCGGATCGAGGACCGTACAGAGTTCAATGATGTCTTCCCCGAGCAACCGCCGCAGCATGCCTTCCATATTGTGGATTACCGCATTGATATCCAAGACCTTCGGCGCGATGAACTGACGGCGGCTGAACGCCAGCAACTGCCCGGTGAGGCCCGACGCGCGGTCGGCGGCCTTCTTCACCTCTTCCAGCTCCTTGCGAAACGCGTCCGTGGGTGCGAGGCGGCTCAGCACCAGCTCGCTGTACCCGCGGATCACGGTCAGCATGTTATTGAAGTCGTGGGCCACTCCGCCGGCGAGCCGTCCCACGGCTTCCATCTTCTGCGATTGCTGCAGCTGAACTTCCGTGCGCCGCAGAGCCTCTTCGGCTCGCGCCCGTTCGCCGAATTGGCCGATCTTCAATCCCACGTCCGTGACCATCTTGAGCAGTTGCTCGTCCGGATCGCGGACCTCCCGCCGGTAGAGCTCGATCACGCCCTCGACCTCCGTTCCCACGCGAACCGGAAACCCGAACGCACCGTGAAGTCCCACCTTCGCGGCGGCCTCGGCGCGGGGGAAGTTGACCTCGCGCACCACGTCGGCGATCCAAGCCGGCTGCCCGCTCTGCCAAATCCGTCCCGGCAAGCCCGCCCCCATCCCAAAAGCGTGCTGCCAGGTTGCCAGGACGAATTCGTCTGCTTTGAGCCCGGGTGATTGCCAGAGCTCCAGGCAGCGCAACACATTGCCTTGGCGATCGAGGCGCCAGAACACACCGAGCTCCCATTCCAGGCTTTCGCAGATTGCCTGCAGAATTTTCGGTCCCGCTTCTTCCAACGTTCTCGATTCAGAGAGCACCCGAGTGACGGCGTATTGGGATGCCAGTTGCCGCTCCGATCGCTTGCGGGCGGTAATGTCTCGCACGAAGGCGCTGAAAATATAGGCGTCGCCGAGTCGGGCCGGTGAAATGGCCACTTCGACCGGGAATTCGTAGCCGGTGCGGTGCACGGCCATCATTTCGATGCGCCGATTCAAGATCGGTCCTTCGCCGGTGGCCAGGAAATGCCGCAACCCCTCTTCATGAGCGATCCGATCGCGGGCGGGAACCACCGTTTCGGAGACGCGGCGCCCCAAGGCCTCTTCGCGTTGCCAGCCAAACACGTTGACCGCCTGCGCATTCCAGTCCGTGATGATACCCGCGGCATCCATGGAAATGACGGCATCCAGGGCGGTATCGACGATGACCCGATTGCGCTCCTGACTTTGCAGCAGCGCCGCTTCGGCCGCCCTCGCCCACTCGCTCTCTTGCTGCGCCTGCTGGTATTCGGTGCGCAATCGCCCGGTGGCCCACAGCAGCAGTCCCAGCATCGGCAGCCATACCACCGCCCCCGCAATTCCCAACTTCCACATCATCGCCCGGATTGGAAGCAGAATGACGTCGCGATCCACTCGAAGAAGAATGGTCCACTGCAATCCCTGATATTCACTGTACCCCTTGGTCTGCGCGTACCCGCTCACGACCTGGACTTGCCGGCGGAAATGCTTCTCCTCGATGTAGCCCGGCTTTCCGCGGTCGCTGAGTATGGCCGACGGCAGCCCGACTTGCTTCAAATTGACCCGCTCGATTCCCGATGCGGCGGAATCGACAAACGCCATGCCTCGCTTGGTCAGAAATTGGTATTCGAACGGACCGGCTGCCTCGTCCGTGCTTTGAATTTCGCGCACGGTTTCGATCAAAACGTCTTCGAGCATGGAGAGACCGATGCGCGACGTGACGACCCCGAGCATCTCGCCCTTCGGACCGATCAGCGGCGCGGTGAAGGCGATGGCTTCGATCGTTTGATTCGGTTCGTGCGTCTCGACTTCGTCCACACGCACCTTGCCTGTGCGTTGCGCCGCCTCGAACCAGCCGCTCTTGCTGTGATCCTGCCCGACCAGCCTCGAATCGGTCGCCGAGACGATACGGCCCTGTTGGTCGAGGACCGCGAGCCAGAGATACATCGGCGCATAGGTTTTTCTCATCCATTCGATGTATTCGGTGACGTACCGTTTGTCCAACGGACGACCGGAGAACGCCCGGGCGATCATTTGGATATCGCCGTATCGCTCGAACATCAATCGATCCAGCTTGTCGGCGATTTCCGCGGAGGCTAAAGTCAGGTTCTCGCCTGTCGCTTCCACCAACCGCACCTCGATGGATCGGAGCATGACCGCACCGATCAC
>DASTLA010000215.1:0-6442 GCA_035715525.1 Nitrospiraceae bacterium | reverse complement strand
TCACCGATCTTCCGAGCTCCATACGCTCGAGGAGGATCAAAGGAATCTCTGCAACGCCCGCTCCGACATAGAGGCTGGCTCCCCCTGTTTTGAGCCGGGACAGCAACGTGAGACCCAGTTTGGTTCCCATCCGCCTGCACTGCTGTCGCTTCGCTTTCCAAAATTCGTCTCCGCCCTCATCGCAGTAAATGTAGCCCAGAGCTTGGTAATCCAATCGGTCGAACACCGTTGCGATGGCCCGCCGCGCCGCCGCCTTGAGCTGCACCGTTCTATTTGCCATCGTGGATCCCATCCGCCCAATGCCGCGCGCTTGCCGTCACCAAACGAGCGACCTGTTCGATGAACTCCAAGTTCAAGGTCTCGAGGGTATCAGTCGCCCTGTGGTAATGGGGATTTCTAAAGTTGGCGGTATCCGTCAGCATGATGGCTGGATAATCTTCATCCCAAAACGCCGCATGATCGCTCCGTCTGGTATCGGGCAATTGTTCGCCCCGGCCGGGCACGATCAGTGGAATCAGCGGCAATTCGGGAACGGCTCCTCGACCCGCCTCCATCATTAATTTGGCCAATCCCGCCGCGGCTTGATTGCCTACCATGGCTAGAAAATTACCGACGGTGGGGACTGCGATCGGCACATGGGGCGGCGCGATCTGCGTTGCTTCTTCGGATCGCGCATAGCCGACGCACTCCAATATAATGGCGCCCGCCACGGATTTTCCCAGACGCTTCAGATCATCGACGTATGCGCGACTCCCGAGGAGATCCTCTTCTTCGAGGCAAAATGCGACCCACTGGATCGGTCGGCGTAAATCAGCGCCGCTCAGCGCTCTCGCGCTCTCGAGAAGAACCGCCAAAGCGCTTGCATTGTCGTCCGCTCCCGGGGAGCCCTGAACAGTATCGTAGTGGGCGGCAATGAGCAGCGGCGGCTCACCGATGCCTGCCCCCGAGTCTCGCGAAGCGGACACGTTGTGATAGGTCCCACCCATCGCCTCAAAGGCATGATGATCGACTCGATACCCCAATTGCCGGAACGTATCGACCAGGTATTGTTCGGCTGCCAGCAGCGAGGGCCGGGAGGTATGAGGATGGCGCTCGCCGATGAGCGCGTGGAGGTGGGCGAGAATCCGATCGTCCACGGGTTACGACACGATCTCGGTTCCGATTCCTTTATGCGTAAAGATTTCCAGAAGGATCGCGTGCGGAACGCGCCCATCGATGATATGGGCTTTGCCCACTCCCCCCGCCAGCGCGTCCAGACAGGCATGCACCTTGGGAAGCATCCCTTCGCTGATGGTGCCCCGTTTCACCATACGTTGGACGTCCTTGCGGGAGACCGTGGAAAGGTGCCGACCATTGGCGTCGCGAATTCCCTTCACGTCCGTCAGCATCACCAGTTTCTCCGCTTTCAAGGCTGCGGCAATCGCTCCCGCCACGAGATCTGCATTGATGTTGTAGGTGTTGCCCTCACGATCAGTCCCGATGGGAGCGATGATCGGGATGTAATGATCCTCTTGCAGCTTCAGGAGAAGGGTGGGATCGACCGACTGGACGTCTCCCACCAGCCCGAAATCGCCTTCCTCGTCGTCCAGTTCCTTTTCGAGGCTCTCGGCCCAGGCCTTGACCGTCAGCGGCTTGGTCAACATCAAGCCTCCATCCTTTCCGCTGAGCCCGACGGCCTTCCCGCCGTGGCGATTGAGGAGATCGACGATTTCCATATTGATCCGGCCCGCTAAGACCATCTCCACGATTTCCATCGTCACAGGATCGGTGATGCGGACTCCGTGGCGGAACTTGGCCTCGATGCCGAGCCGATCCAACATCTTGTCGATTTGCGGCCCACCCCCATGGACGATGACAGGATTGAGTCCGACGTATTTCAGCAGGACGACATCTTGAGCGAAGCGCTCTTTGAGAGCGGTATCCGTCATGGCATGGCCGCCGTACTTGATCACGACGGTCTTGCGCTGGAATGTCCTGATGTACGGCAGTGCCTCGATGAGAACATTGGCCTTCTTGATGAGTCGGTTCATGCGTGGCTCCCCGAGCCGTCCTATTAGAGGATATATCGGCTGAGATCCTGGTCCTTCACGATATCCTGTAAGCGCGTCTTCACGTACGCCGCATCGATCGTGATCGACTTGTCCGGACTGTCCGGCCCATCGAACGAAACCTGCTCCAACAGCCGTTCCATGATGGTGAATAAGCGGCGGGCACCGATGTTTTCGGTCCGCTCGTTGACCTGAACGGCTGTCGCGGCGATTTCGTCCAACCCGTCCTTCGTGAATTCTACCGACAGCCCTTCGGTTGCCATCAACGCTCGGTACTGTTCCACCAATGCGCCGCGCGGCTCGGTCAAGATGCGGACGAAATCCTCTTGTGTGAGCGGAGCGAGTTCGACCCGGATTGGAAATCGTCCCTGCAATTCGGGAATCAAATCGGACGGCTTCGCCACGTGGAACGCACCGGCGGCGATGAACAGGATGTGATCGGTCTGAACGGGGCCGTGCTTGGTATTCACCGTCGAGCCTTCGACGATGGGCAGGAGATCGCGTTGCACGCCTTCCCGCGACACGTCCGGTCCCATCGTCCGTTCGCGCCCGGCAATCTTGTCGATCTCGTCGAGGAACACGATGCCGGTGTGCTCGACTTTCTTGATAGCTTCCCGGACGACGTCTTCCATATCGATCAGTTTTTGCGCTTCCTCCTGCGTCAAGAGTTTCAGCGCATCGGGAACTTTCATCGACCGTTTCTTTTTCTTTCCTTGGAACATGCCGCCGAGCATATCCCGCAGGTTGCTTTCCAAGTCTTCCAATCCGCCGACGTTCGACACCACCCCAACCGGAAGAGCCCGATCTTTGACTTCCACTTCGACGGAGCGTTGGTCGAGCTTCCCTTCGCGCAGCAACAATCGGAGTTTCGACCTCGTGGCGTCGGTTGATTCCGGTTGATCATGAGGCTCCTCCCGAGCGGCGGACTGGTCGGCAAACCCCGGCGTTGCCCTCGGCGGCGGACTGGGGAGAAGCAGATCGAGCAGTCTCTCCTCTCCTAATTGTTCGGCTCGCTGCTGAACGTGCACGAGTCGCTGGGATTTCACCAGATTGATGGCCAATTCCGTCAGATCCCGGATGATGGATTCAACGTCGCGTCCCACATAGCCGACCTCCGTGAACTTTGACGCCTCAACTTTGATAAACGGGGCTTCCGCGAGCTTGGCCAGTCTTCGTGCGATCTCCGTCTTACCGACCCCCGTCGGCCCGATCATGACGATGTTCTTGGGCATGACCTCGTCCCGGAGCTCGGGGGTGAGCTGCTGGCGTCGCCATCGGTTCCGCAGCGCGATCGCCACCATTCGCTTGGCCTCTCGCTGACCGATCACGTAGCGGTCGAGTTCCGCAACGATCTGCCTGGGCGTCAGGTTATTGATATTCATCGGAGGTGTTGTAGCGTCGAGGCGCATGACTCGGCATCCTATCGCGACAGCTCTTCAATCACAATCTGTTGGTTCGTGTAGATGTCGATCGCACCGGCGATCATCATGGATTCCTGGACGACCTGGCGAGCGGGCAAGGTGGAATGTCCCAGCAAGGCTCGGGCCGCCGCAAGCGCATAAGGCCCGCCCGAACCGATCGCCAGAATCCCATCTTCCGGTTCGACCACATCGCCCGTGCCAGAAATCACGAACGAATGCTCCAAATCCGCCACGGCTAGCAACGCCTCGAGCCGACGAAGTACGCGATCCGTCCGCCAATCCTTGGCCAGTTCCACAGCGGCCCTTGTGAGGTTCCCGCGATACTCCGCCAACTTGGCCTCGAACTTTTCGAAGAGGGTGAAGGCATCGGCAGTGGCACCGGCAAATCCCGCGAGCACTCGGTCGCCGTGCATGCGCCGCATCTTCTTTGCGTTGTGCTTCATCACCGTCGTCCCGACAGTCACCTGACCGTCGCACCCCATGGCGAGCTGTTGATCCCGCCGAACAGACAGGATTGTGGTGGAACGGATGATCATGACCGACAGGACTCCTTCATTTCTTCGTCCCAGCCGGCTTGCCGGAGCGCGGATGCGCACGGTCATACACGGCCAGCAGATGGTCTGTCGCCAAGTGCGTATATTTTTGCGTCGTACTCAGCGAGGCATGCCCCAGCATTTCTTGAATCGCACGGAGATCCGCTCCTTCGTCCAGAAGATGCGTCGCAAACGAATGCCGCAGAGTATGCGGGCTGACGCTGCCACCGACGAACCGGCGTGAATAGGCCGCCACGATGCGGGCGACGCTCCTTGTCGTCAGGCGTACCCCGCGCTGATTGACGAATACCGCTGCGTCGGCGTTTCTGCATGGCGGGAGAAGTCGGGTCTGCGCATGGTACTCCGTGATCGCTTCAAGAGCAACGGATCCGATCGGCACCTGCCGCTCCTTGCCGCCCTTTCCGCGAAGCCGGACTGTTCCTTCGTTGTAGTCTATGTCCTCCCGGTTGAGTCCTACGAGCTCGCTGACGCGCGCACCCGTTGAATACAGCGTCTCCAGAATGGCGCGATCACGCAGCGCATGGCGGTCTGCAGTGAGCGGGAACTCCATCAGCGCAGCTGCGTCGTCCTTGCTCAGTACACGCGGTAAATGTTTAGGCAATTTCGGAGCCCGCACTTCTAGTGCTGGGTTCTCCACCGCCTCCCCTTCTCGTATCAGGTACCGATAGAAGCTTCTGAGACAGGCCAATTTTCTACCCAGGGAGGACTTCTTCTCGCCCCTTCGATCCAATGCCGCCAGAAAACTCCTGATGTCTTCGGGCTCCACGCCCTTCGGAGAAAGCAACGCCGTGGCCCCGCGCCGACGCCGGGCGAAGCTGTGAAACTGATGTAAGTCGGAAGCATAGGCACGAAGGGTTTCCCGCGATGCACTTTGTTGGACCTGCAAGAACCCTAAGAAAGCCCGGATTGCGCGATCCATGCGTCGAAGTCCTTGAGCGCACGTTGCTGAATCAACCGTCGCTTTTGTTCTTTGTCGCGGATTCTATCCGGGAGCCGAGGAAAGAGGCCGAAATTCGTATTCATCGGCTGAAAATGTCTAGGGTCGCTTCCCACGATATGACCCATGAGACCCCCATGAGCCGTGGTACGAGGTGGCGTCACCAAGGGCTGCCCCGCCATGCCGCGAGCGGCGTTGATTCCCGCCAGACCGCCCATTGCGGCGGACTCGGTATAGCCTTCGACGCCCACCAATTGTCCCGCGAAGAAGACGCTCGGTCTCGATTTCAATTGCAGTGTATCGCGTAGCAACTGAGGCGAGTTGATGAAAGTATTCCGGTGCAAGCTACCGAAACGAAGAAATTCCGCCTGTTGAAGGCCGGGAATCATGCGAAACACCCGCTTCTGCTCCGGATAGGTCAGCTTGGTTTGGAAACCGACCAAATTATAACAAGTACCATGCACGTTCTCGGTCCGCAGTTGCACGACCGCGTACGGGCGCTGTCCGGTTCTCGGATCGATCAGCCCGACCGGCTTCAAGGGTCCGAACTGCATGGTCTGCCGGCCGCGCTCGGCCATCACTTCGATGGGCACACAGCTCTCGAAATAAGGAATCTTTTCGAACTCCTTGGGCTGGACCTTCTCTGCGGCCATCATGGCGTCGTAAAACGCATCGTACGTTGCCTGGTCCATAGGACAGTTCAGATAATCGTCCCCGCCTTTTCCATAGCGGGAAGCACGGAAGACGATGCCCATATCGATGGAATCGGCGTCGACGATGGGAGAGATCGCATCGAAGAAGTACAGATGCTTTTCATGCGTGAGTTCCGCAATGCCTCGCGACAGCCGGTCCGAAGTCAGCGGCCCGGTCGCGATGATCACGACGGCATCATGTGGAATATCCGTCACTTCCTCTCGAAGAATCCGGATATTCGAATGGCCTTCCAGTGCCTGAGTGATCGCGCGGGCAAACTGGTCCCGATCGACGGCCAAGGCCGATCCGGCGGGAACGCGAGCCTGTTCGGCCGATCGAATAATCAACGAATTCAGGCGCCGCATTTCGTCCTTCAAAATACCCGGGGCATTCAAGGGATCGGTGGATCCGAGAGAATTCGAGCATACTAATTCCGCCAAATTCCCGGTCTTATGTGCCTTGGTCGATTCCTTCGGACGCATCTCATAGAGCGTCACCTTGACGCCGCGGTTTGCTGCCTGCCAGGCGGCCTCGGAACCAGCCAGACCGCCCCCTATAATGACCACATCTTCACGCATGAACGGATTTTCCTTTGCCCAATGGAGGGTAGGGGAGCATTGTAGGAATCGTATTTTCGTGATGTCAAGAATGCCGGGCCGACGAGTGCCTTTTGTTGATCGAGCTCGTCGGACCGTGCTAGACTTTCGCGGCGTGGGCGATTAGCTCAGTGGGAGAGCGCTTCCTTCACACGGAAGAGGCCACAGGTTCGATACCTGTATCGCCCACCAT
>DASTLA010000214.1:0-15263 GCA_035715525.1 Nitrospiraceae bacterium | reverse complement strand
CCACATTGCACGGCCGTCTCGACCTGCCTGAACTGGTACCGGTCTTTCGCGACTTCGCGGACATGCCGCTCGTATCGATCTCGAACTCCCAACGCCGGCCGCTGCCTTGGTGCAATTGGCAGGACACGGTCTACCATGGATTGCCGCGCGACTTGTATCGATTCAACCCCGAGCCAGGTAAGTACTTGGCCTTCCTGGGAAGAATCTCCCCGGAAAAGTGCCCAGACCAGGCGATCGAGGTGGCAAAACGGGTGGGTCTTCCAATGAAGATGGCCGCCAAGGTCGATCCGGCGGATCGCGCGTATTTTGAGCGGGTCGTGGAGCCCTTGCTGGACCATCCCTTGATCGAGTTCATCGGCGAAATCACGGATGCCGAAAAGAGCGACTTCATTGGAAATGCAATCGGTCTGGTCTGCCCGTATGATTGGCCCGAACCTTTCGGGCTCGTGTTGATCGAAAGCCTAGCCTGTGGTACACCCGTCCTGGCCTACCGACGAGGCTCCATTCCGGAACTCATCGAACATGGTGTGACCGGCTTCATCAGCGAGCATGTCGGCGAAATGGCGAGCCAGGTGGAAGCGCTGAGGACGCTGGACCGCCGCCGCTGTCGACAAGTGTTCGATGAGCGTTTTACCTCCGAGCGCATGAGCAACGACTACCTGAAGATCTACCAGCGCCTGATTCAAGAGTCGGCCGCCCTTCCCCGGCAGCAGGGACTCCAACGCGCCTCAAATCTATAGCTCGATGCGATCCAGATTTCGCAGAAGGGATTAGAATGGCAGCAGCGTCGCACTCCACGTCCACCGAGAGCGCGGTTTCAGGCTGGCGTCTCCTCGCGACCCGCGATTTCGGGTGTCTCTGGGCCGGTCAAGTCATCTCACAAGTCGGTGACGGTCTCAATAAGGTGGCCCTCTTGTGGTTCGTCTACGAGATGACGGGATCGGCTCTGAAGATGACCGCTATCGGACTGCTGCAAACGATCCCTCCGCTGGTGTTCGGGCCGCTCATCGGCGTCTATCTGGATCTTCTGCCCAAGAAAACGGTGATGATCGTCGTCGATCTCTTGCGAACGCTGATGGTGCTGTTGATTCCGGTGTTCTATGCGTTTGATCTGCTGACCCTCGAACGGCTCTACATTTTGGTGTTTCTTAACTCAATTGTCTCTACCATTTTCGGTCCCGCCCTGTCCTCGGCTGTCCCTCTCATCGTCCAGCGTTCCCAATTGACGACCGCCAATGCCTTCTTGCAAAGCACCACCAATATCGGTGTGTTGCTTGGACCGGCCATGAGCGGACTCGGCATCGCACTGATCGGCGCACAAAACGTGCTCTATGTAGATGCGGCGACGTTTTTCGTATCCGCCCTCTGTCTGCTGCCGATCCACGTGAGGGACATTCGGAGGGTGAAGGGGCTGAAAGCTCTCTCCACTCCGGTCGTAGAAGATATGATGGTAGGGTTCCGCTTTGTATTCCTCCAGCACCGGGTGGTCTTCTCGTTGATGATCACGGCGGTGTTGTACAACCTGGCCATCAGCGCCTTTGTTTTCCTGCTTCCCGTCGTGGCCAAAGACCTGCTTCAAGTCGGTCCGATGGAACTGGGCTGGTTGTGGTCGGCCCTCGGGATCGGCATGCTCGCCGCGTCCCTCTGGCTCGCGCGAGCTCCTCAAGGAACGTTTCAAGACCGGGTCAGCAAGATTGGCCGTTCGCTGGCTATCGGAGGCATCGCCGTCTGCACGCTGGGGCTGGTTCAGACTCCGGTTCTGCTGAGTACCTTCCTATTGATCGTTATCATCGGCGGAAGCACATCTTTGTTCTATCCGGTCGTTTGGGCGATGCTGCAGGAAGTGACGCCCGAACATCTTCTCGGGAGAGTCTTCACCACCTTCAGTACCGGAGGCATGGCTTCGGCAATGATCGGGATGGCTGGTTTCGGATGGGCCGCGGACGCGGTCGGTCCCGCCGCCAGTCTCATCGGTATCGGCCTGCTGCTCCTGCTCACTGCCATGGTGACGGTGCAGGTGAGCCGGCGCGACTTGGTAGCCCGGCCGGCCACCGCTTAGGTCCCCTCTACGATCGATTCGTTCGGCACACGCAACGCGCTTTCTGCGCATCTTTGCTCGCTTTCAGCAGCGACTTTCGGTGATCGGTCCAGGAGTTGCTTTCTTTCTGGCCGTCGCGTATGTCTGTCCAAGAACGGACGCATCAGTCCTCGATACGCGTCCAGGGAATGGTATGGAAAAGTCGACCATTGAGGGTCGACGCAACAAGGGGCGATACGATGCGGATGCGAGCAGCCATTCTATCGTTAGGGTCGGTGGCGATGAGCGGATTATTATCTCTGTGGATGGGCACGCCGCTAGTGTGGAGCGAGACCGCTCCGGAAGGGAAGAGCGAACCGACCGGACCACCCCCCGTGCAACGTCCCAAAGAACCAGAGGCCAAGCCCAAGGACTCGGAGGTCAAACCGACCGAGCCCAAGGCCAAGGAGCCCGAGGTCAAAAAGGAGGAGCCGCCCAGAGCCAAAGAGACCGAGACGAAGAAGGAAGCCGAGAGCAAGCCTAAGGAAGGGGAGAAAGTCAAGGAGCCGGAGACTAAGCCAGAGACGAAGCCGAAGGAGCCGGCGGCGAAGGCAAAGGAGCCGGAACACAAGCCCAAGGAAGCCGAGCAAAAAACCAAGGAGCCCGAACACAAGCCCAAGGAAACGGAGCAAAAAGGGAAGGAACCGGATCAGAAAGCGAAGGAAGCGGAAAGCAGGCCGAAGGAAAAGGAGCCCGACGCCGTCGCTGAGAAGCCATGCCCGACGCCTCCGCAGTCGGTGGAACAAAAGGTCACCGGAGAGCAGCCGCCTGCGATCGGAGAGTCCGCGAACGGTGAGCGTCCCAAGACCGCGGAACCGGAAGGCAAGAAGCCGATGCGGTCGCCGATGGTGACCGCCAAGCTGGCGCTGATGGCGGATCCCCGAGTATTTCCCTACGACATCGAAGTGGATGCCAAGGAAAAGGATCTTGTCTTATTGGGGAAAGTGGCGAGCGAGCAGGACAAGCGCGCCGCAGCCGAGATCGTCCGATGTTTGGAGGGTGTGCACGCAGTGGAAAATCGTCTGAAGATCGAGCCGGACGCGATGCATGGGTTGTCTGTAGATCGCGACAAAGTGCTGACACAGCTCGTGCGGGACAGGTTTGAGAAGAGCAAAACCTTGCAATCGGTGAAATTCGATGTAAAAACGGAGGACGGCATCGTAACGCTCACCGGGACCACCCGCTTTCAGGTCATCGTGCTGGAGGCTGCACAGGCGGCCAGACAAATCCCCGGCGTGAAGGCGGTCAACACGGACGGTGTTCGCTTAGTGGCAGGCGAGTGACAGGCTCGGCTCGGCTCGGCTCGGCACGCTGTGATCATGATACAGGGCTCGTAACCTTCCCGTTGATATGGAACCACAACATCTGAGCCGAGCGGCAGCCCCGGCGCGTCCGAACGTGACGTGGTCGCCCCAATTGTTGACGCGTGATTTCACGCTCGTCTGGTGGGGCCAAATGGTCTCGCAGATCGGCGACGGCGTGTCTAAGCTTGCGCTGCTCTGGTTCGTGTACGCGATCACCGGGTCGCCCCTGAAGACCACGATGATCGGCCTGCTTCAGACGCTTCCCCCCATCCTGTTTGGCCCCTTCATCGGGGTCATCGTCGACCGTGTCCCGAAGAAATTGCTGTTGATCAGCAGTGATTTGATTCGCGCCGTGGTGCTCGGCGTCATTCCCTGTCTCATCCCGGTCGATTCCTTCAGCATCGAGCGCCTCTACGTCATGGTGTTCGTGCACGCGGTCGCATCGGCGATTTTTGGGCCGGCTCTCACTGCGGCAATCCCCTCGCTGGTTTCCCGGCATGAGTTCACTGCCGCCAACGCGCTTCTGCAAACCACCACCAGCATCGGCATCATCGTGGGGCCGGTGCTGAGCGGGGTGGGCATTGCTACGATGAGCAGCCAGGAAGTCCTTTGCGTCAACGCGGTGAGCTACGTCGTGTCGGCCGCCTGCTTTCTTTTCATTCGCTTTCCGCGCAGCGAGGCAATCCCCGATCGGGCTGCCGCCGCCGCCGGCCCATTGACGGAAGTCATCGATGGATTTCGGTACGTGTTGGGCCGGCAGCGGATCATTCTTCTGCTGATCGGTGCGGCGTCCATGTATACCTTTGCGACCAGCGCGTTCAGCACCCTGTTTCCCGTGTTCGGGAAGAAATTGTTGGATCTGGGCCCGGTGGAGGTGGGCTACCTGTGGTCGGCGTTCGGGGCCGGATTGCTGTTGGTGTCGCTCGGCCTCGTCTCTTTGTCGGCATGGCCGCTGGCGCGCCGAATCCAAATCATGTCGGCCTCGAGCCTGATCAGCGGCATGGCCTTGTTCGGCTTGCTTTGGACGTCGAATCGATTGGTTGCCGCCTTCCTGATGGTAATCATCGGAATGGGGACCGGGACCCTGACGCCCATCGCTTGGGGCGTGTTGCAGGAAATCGCACCGGCCTCGCTGTTGGGGCGCGTGCTCGCCATCTACAATCTCGGCGCGATGACGTCCGCCATCGCGGGGATGACGATCTTTGGTTGGACCACCCAGGAGTTCGGCGAACGACCCAGCGTGTTCGGCATCAGTGTCGGTTTGTTCCTGTCCGCACTAGTAGCGGCACGGGTCGTCCGGTGGATCCGTACCAATTGGACAGGCGTCGTCCCTGAGCCGGTGGAGGACGAGGAGCGGCCCGTGGTCCTGGCGACACAACCGACCAGCCGATAGGCGATTCATCGACCCGCAACGCAATTGTCTACCTGGAGGGGGACGTGGAAGAAATCATCAGCGTCAACGACCAGTTTTATATCCTCGCCAGTTCGTCTATGGCGGACAACCGGACGCGCGTGCTCAAGCATGGCGAGACGTTCGGGGTGTTCGACCGCTACGGGGATATTCAGCCGGTCGGCAGCGGCACGCAGGGCCTCTTTCACGAGGGCACGCGGTTCCTCTCGCGGCAGGAACTGTTTCTTGACAATGATCGGCTCATGCTGCTCAGCTCGACCGTGAAGCAGGACAACGCGCTTCTGGCCGTCGACCTCACGAATCCGGACCTGTACCGCGACGGCCGTATCACGGTTCCACGCGGCAGCGTCCACGTGTTCCGGTCCCGCTTTCTCTGGAACGGGGTCGGCTATGAACGGTTTCGCATCTCCAACTACAGCCTTTCGTCGGTCAGCATGGCGTTTGCGGTCCGATTCGAGGCGGACTTCGCGGATATCTTCGAGGTGCGAGGCCAGAAGCGGGGCCGCAAAGGCACCCGGCTGGACAACATCGTCGAACGGGATCAGCTGATTCTCGGCTACAAAGGCCTGGACGGAGAAACGCGTCAGACGCGCATCCAGTTCTCCCCCCCTCCGCGAGACATTTCTGAGGCGCAAGCCACGTTTCAGATAGACCTGGAACCTAAAGCCGAAACCATCGTGACCATAACCGTCGGGTGTGATTTGGGAGAGAGGCGCCGGCCTTTCCATGCCTATGAAGCGGCGGTGCACGACGCCGGATTGGCGATCCGTGCCGAGCAGAGCCAAGATTGCCTGGTTCATACCTCGAATGCGCAATTCAACGAGTGGTGGAATAGGTCGCTCCTCGACCTGCGTATGATGGTGACGGACACTCCGGAGGGACCCTATCCGTATGCCGGTGTACCATGGTTCAGTACGCCGTTCGGTCGCGACGGCATCATCACGGCGATGGAATGTCTGTGGATCCGGCCTGAGCTGGCACGCGGGGTGTTGGCCTATCTCGCCTCGACCCAAGCTCGAGAGATCAATGCGGCCCAGGATGCAGAGCCGGGCAAGATTCTGCATGAAACGCGCAAGGGAGAAATGGCTGCGCTGAACGAGATCCCCTTTGGTCTGTACTATGGCAGCGTCGACTCAACCCCGCTCTTTGTCATGCTGGCGGGTGCCTACTATGAGAGGACGGGCGATCTCTCGTTCATTCAGGCCATCTGGAACAACATCGAGAGGGCATTGGCATGGATCGACAGGTATGGAGACCCCGATCGGGATGGCTTTCTAGAGTACGCGCGCAAATCACCGACCGGCTTGGATAATCAGGGCTGGAAGGACTCGCATGATTCGATCTCACATGAGGACGGATCGTTGGGTGAAGGACCGATCGCGCTCTGCGAGGTGCAAGGCTATGTGTATAACGCCAAGCTCCAAGCCTCCAAGCTCGCCGATGCATTGGGGTATGCCGAGCAAGGCAGCCACCTGCGTCGGCAAGCCGAGACGCTGAAGGCGAATTTTGAGGAAGTGTTCTGGTGCGACGATCTCTCCACCTATGCGCTCGCCTTGGACGGCAGGAAATTGCCCTGCCGAGTGAAGAGTTCCAACGCCGGCCACTGCCTGTATACGGGAATTGCGAGTCCCGAGCGCGCACAACGATTGGCGGAGACCCTCATGTCGGATGAAATGTTCAGCGGTTGGGGCGTCAGGACGCTGGCCGACTCGGAACGCCGGTATAATCCGATGTCCTATCACAACGGGTCCGTTTGGCCCCACGACAACGCGATGATCGCGGCAGGCTTGGCGCGGTACGGCCTGATGTCCGCGGTCGAACGGGTCATGACGGGCCTATTCGAGGCCAGCCTCGTGGTAGATTTTCATCGACTGCCGGAATTGTTTTGTGGGTTCGTGCGGCGCCCCGGACAAGGCCTCACCCGCTATCCCGTCGCATGCAATCCGCAGGCGTGGGCCGCCGGTTCCGTGTTCATGGGATTGCAAGCTTGCCTGGGCCTCATAATCAACGCTCCCCAAGAGACGGTGACCTTCGTGTATCCCATCCTTCCCGAAGTGTTGCACGAGCTGCACATCAAGAATCTCAAGGTGGGCAAGGCGTCGCTCGACATCGTGATCAAACGGCATGAACTGGATGTCGGGATCGCCGTGATGCGGCGTGAAGGACATGTCGAGGTCGTCGTCGTCAAATGAGGGCCCTTCGGCCGGGACCGTATTAGCGCGGGTTCGCGAGCTGCCACGCGAGCGTGGCCACGTAGCGGGCCACCGCGGTCAGGATGGCGGGGTCGAGCGTCTCCACGCGGTCGCCTGGCCGGTGAAAATGCGGGTGCACGCCGCCGCTGACGACCGTGACAGTCGGTATCCCTGCCTCCTTGAACGGGACGTGATCACCACCCGGAAAGAATCCAAAAAGATCGATCAGCTGCGAAAGACTCGCGGCTTGTCCTGCCTGCTGAGCCACCGCTTTGCCAAACCCCGTTACGCCGACGGTTAAGCGTCCGTTCCCGATTCCGGCATGGTCTATATTGATCATGGCGGCCGTGGAAGAAAGCGGCACTAGGGGATTCGCGACATACTCACGCGAGCCGAGCAACCCTTGTTCCTCACCGCTGAATGACAGAAACAGAACAGGTTGAACAGGAGCGAACGGAGCCGATGCGAAGAGACGGGCTACTTCCAGCAGCACAGCCGTACCGGAGGCATTATCGTCGGCTCCGGGGAAGAGCAAACCAGCCTGGCGGCCGAAATGATCGCGGTGCGCGCCGATGAGGACGGATGGAGCCGAAGGATCGGACGCGCTCCCCTTGATAAGCCATCCCACATTGTGCAGCATGCCTCTGTCGGTGATGCTGCGCCACTTGAGGCTGGCGGAAACGCTTGTCAGCAGCGATTGTGGGGTGCGGGTCTCGTTCAGACGCTGTTGAAGCAGACGCAGTCGATCCTGCTCGCGGTCTGCCGCCGGGCCGCCGTTCACGATCTCGGATGCGACTTCAGAATCGATCCATGCCCCCGGAATCGCCTCATCGGGCGATAGTTGAGCATAGAATGCGCTTGGACTCGAGGTTACTCCTCGCCTGGCCTCGTAGGGGCTTAGTAAAGGCCCGGTGGTGGTAAGATAACCGATTGCCCCATGCTGCCGTGCCGCGCGCACCTTGTCGGCGTGAGATACCTGGCGGTTGAAGCCATCGGGCTTTCCTCGAAGGAACAGGACGATCTTTTCCCGCGCGTCCACCTTCTCATATTCATCGAGGCCGTTCTCCGGGTCAGCTATGCCATAACCTATGAACAGCACGGGAGCCGACACATCGGCGGAAGGACTGTCGAGTACGGGGAGGTAGTCCGATCCGACGGTCAGTGAATGAACCGGCTTGACCGAAAACTGCAGAGAGACTGTCTGGTCGATGGTGGTGAATGAGACCGGTCTCGCCTGAATCCAATCCCCTGTGGAGGGGCCCGGCGATGCCGGCGTGGAATTAAGCATATTTCCAAGGTTCGCAAATCGCTTTTGGACGAATTCAGCCGATGCGAGATCATCCCGTGTGCCGGTTTGGCGACCATTGAAGCCGGATCCACTCAAGATACGAATGTCCGCCAGCATTCGCTCGGAGGAGATCGCATCCAAGATGCGCGAGAGTACCGGGCGATCCTCGTCCGCCGGTTGGGCTTCAAGGCGGTCGGGGAGGGGCAAGCCGACTGCGGCAAGCGAGACGATGGAGGTTATAAGGACGTAGCTGAGGCCTTTTGTGCCGACCATCGTTGATACCATCGCCACAGCGGCGCTTGAATGATCCGAGGGATCGGGTAGCCGATGCCCGTGCGATAGCCCTCGTCGGCATCGAGTACCCGGAATGCAAGCCGATGCGCGTGCGAAAAATGCCTGCAACGAGCCGCGATGTCTTCCTTCGACAAATCGATGTGCCGGAGGATGGCGTTTGCGACCGCTTCGTCGGACCTCTCGGCGCGCACGAGTTCTTCGATGACGGCAGGAGACAGGGAGAAGAGACGCATAAAGGCTCGGTCCAGGGCGGAAGGATACGCATAGGTGCCGAGGGTTCCGGCTTGATAGGCGCGAGCTTTATCGAGCAGACGGGCGAGCCAAATTAGACCCCCCAACGTCTCGTTCCACCGCCTCGGCGAATGCTGGCGGAGGTCCATAGCGATGATCTCCTGTCTATCTTCATGAGCCGCTTCGAGCAGAATGCACTATAGCATGATGATCTGAGCCGTTGCAGACGATCGAACCATCCATGTAGTATCTCCGCACATGGGCCTGTTTGTCCCTTTCCCTGCGGCGGAAGGCGGCGGCGATTGTCGGTCATACCAGGAGACGGAGAGGATGGCGGATCAAGAGCAGGGCTTGTACGATGATCAGTACCGGCATTTCAGAGAAAATCAGGATTCCCATAAGGGCTACGAATTCCAACAGGCCCCGCCAGGCAATATCCCTCCTCCCGTGCTGACCTTTTCCGAGAAGCTGAAATGGTGGGCCCTCCGCGGCTGGCGACGGAAAAAAATTCTGGCCGAACGCGATCGGTTCCAACAGGAGATCCTCAACATCAAGGCATCGCGGCCTCGCTCTTGATGGAGCATTGCCACTCTGCCGCCGCGCATTTTGCTCAGCCGCTTGATGATGTCGTTCCCAAGCCGCATGATCCCATCCTGCACCCATCGGCATTCTGATGCCGCGCCTTCGATCCTGATACAGCATGACGAGGCTGCCCATAGGTATGTGGAGCAGTTGGTGAGATGCTCCAGACCATGACACGTCACCTCGTCATCTCGGACCGCATATCCATTGGACTATTTTTCTTAGCTGTTCCGGCGGGATAGTTGATGTGCACCCTTTGCTGATAACCTTGAAAAGATTTGGACCCATCAATTACGAAGAGGAGTATGCCGTGTCATATAAGGTCGTTCCTTCGAGGCTGTCTCGAATCATGAGTGGGCTCGTTCTTGTCCTGGGGCTATTGTCGACCACAAGCGGGAATGTGTGGGCACTGTTGAACGAAACGTCCGCTGAGAAGGCGGAACACCTAAGACAGCAAGCCAATCCGGGCTTGTTCAAAACATGGAATTTTGACAAGGACCATGCCGGTGAGCTTCCCGCTGGATTTTCGGTAGCGGCGGCCGCCGCACGACCGGGCGCGACGTGGAAGGTCCAGACACAGGGCACGGCACCTTCGTCCCCTCATGTGTTGTCCGGAACGTCGAACTGCAGCAGTTGTATGGAGCTCTTGGTTGCGGATGGGCTCCAGTATGAGTACCCCGATTTGGCGGTCCGTATTTATGCCGAGGGTGCGGCTTCCCCGGGTCGTGTGGGAGTCGCCTTCGGCATGAAAGATTCGAACAATTTTTATGCGACTGTGGTCGATTTGGCTGGCAAATCCCTGGAGGTGGTTCGAGTGGTAGAGGGCAAAGAATCGGTTCTCGGCCGAGCTTCGCTCAAAACGAAACCGGTAGATTGGCATTCCCTTCGGGTTCAGAGAAACACCATCATCAGTAAGGATTTCATCGAAACATTTTTCGACGGTCAGCTGGCGGTCTCGGTCGAGGATCAGGAGCTCGGGACAGGGCTGGTCGGCCTGGTACTGCGTGGGGAAAGTTCGGTGCAATTCGATAACTTCAATGCCGCTCCGCTCTACTCACATCGCCCCCTCTCGCCCCCCGCCGCCTATTGAAGAAAGAAGAACGATTTGCGGCTTGCGTTTCATAAGGCAGTAGGATACAGTGAAGGTGCTTCATTGCGAATGGCCTTGGCGATGAGGCAAGAAGGAGAGTTACAAGGCCTGAATCGATGTTGTTTTGGGTTCTTCCCGGGAATTGCGGAAGCCAGAGCTAAGATCGCCGCTGTGTTTGCGTCTTCGGCCCATTCCTTCCTTGTTTCTTTCTCGAGTCCCAGACAACACCATCATATTCTCAAAGGAGGAACCCAATGGGTTCGAAGATTTACGTCGGGGGCTTGCCCTATTCAACCACCGAGCAGCAGCTGAGCGATCTGTTTGCTGTGCACGGAGCAGTAGCGTCCGCGCGCATCATCACGGATAAGTTCACGGGACAGTCGCGAGGTTTCGGCTTCGTCGAAATGTCGTCGGACTCCGAGGCGCAGGCCGCGATCAATGCGCTGAACGGCACCCAGTTCGGTGGTCGTACGCTGACAGTGAACGAAGCACGTCCCCAAGAGCCGCGTTCCGGCGGCGGGGGCCGCGGAATGGGTGGGGGACGCCACTAAGTCCGGCTTAGAATAGATTTCATGCAGGGGCTACCTGAGGTGGCCCCTGCGCTTTCTCACCGTATCAGCCTCTCTCTGGGCTTCAGGGCCTTCAAGTTTTCTGTCCCTGTCATTCCAAGATAGAGAATTAGGAGTTTCATGGATTCGTTTGGCGAACTATCTCTGTCGTCTTTTCTTACGACCCGCTTGCAGCAAGCCGGTTTCACAGCTCCCACACCCATTCAAAAAGCCGCCGTCCCATTGGCGCTCGAGGGACGGGACCTGCTGGCACAGGCCAGAACCGGAAGCGGCAAAACCTTAGGCTTTTTGATTCCACTCGTTGAACGCGCGGCCAAAGAAAATTGGCGTAGCCAAGGCCTCCCTCGCGCACTCATACTGGCACCCACTCGCGAACTGGCCTTGCAGATCGAAATGGAGTTGCGGAAATATGCGCCGCCCGGCATCACCTCGCTTGCCCTCTACGGAGGAACGCCGGTGGCTCGACATCACCGGGCCCTGAGACAATCGCCGCTCGTGATCATCGGCACCCCCGGTCGACTGCTAGACTTGATCGGCTCACGGCACCTTGATCTTCGCGGCATCGCGTATCTCGTCATGGACGAGGCCGATCAGATGCTGGATCGCGGTTTTCTTCGGGACATTCAACGCATTCTGCAGTGCCTGCCCTCGCAACGCCAGACTCTCCTATTTTCGGCGACCTTTTCGACGGAGATTCGAACGCTCGCAGAATCGATGCTCAAGAATCCGACTCAAGTCGCCGTCGACCCAGGCGTGAACACGCCCACTTCCATCAGCCATGCATACTATGTCGTGCCAAGCGAGGGCGCTCGAGTTCAACTCATCCATACGCTGCTGCAGCAGGCGCCAAGGGGGGAGCAGACCATGGTGTTCTGTGATCAGAAGTACAAGGTCAAACGATTGGCCGCACGCTTGGGCGGCCAAGAAGCATCGGTTGGATCCATCACCGGCAACCACTCGCAAGCCCAGCGCGAACGCACGTTATCCGCTTTCCGTGCGGGGCGACTTCGCTCGCTCGTCGCCACCGACGTGGCGGCGCGAGGACTGGACGTGCCAACCGTTGCACAGGTGATCCATTATGAATTGCCGGCCAATCAGACGTCCTATGTGCATCGAACAGGGCGCACGGGACGTGCGGATAGAACGGGGACGACCCTCTTGATTCTCACCGCCGGTGAGGAGCATGAATATCTGACGATGGTGCGCCGTCTACGGATTCATACCCGACGGCTGACATTGCCGGCATTGGCAACCCTTCCTGCCTGTTCCCGTGAGGTGCAGCCCCTGGAAACTGTACGACCTCGGTTCAAACCGAGGCCGCTCCAAATCGACAGCGCTCGAGATGGGAAAGGCCAGCATCAGCATGGGCGCGGCCGTGACAGGCGGACTTTCGGACAGCCCGCGAGCGTCCGTTTTGGACGATAAGGCGTGTGGAGACGCCGAAGGAGGACATGATGAAATCTCAGTGTGCGGCATGGACTTCCTTGGTCACTGTCTTGGCCCTGTTGATCATGTCCGAGACCTCATCGGCGGAGAACGGCGCCACGGTAACCGATGGAGCGAAGGTCTCGCTGGAATATACGCTCACCCTCCCGGACAAGACGGTCGCGGATTCGAACGTGGGGCAGGCGCCTATCACCTTCATTCAGGGAGCGCACGAGATCGTGCCCGGACTGGAAAAAGCACTCGAAGGGATGAAGGCCGGCCAGAAGAAGCGCATCGAGGTGGCCGCTGTCGACGCCTATGGCCCATACAACAACAAGCTGCGCCAGACGGTTGAAAAGGACAAGCTTCCGAAGGACATCAAGGCGGGAGACATTCTGCAAGCCTCGGACGGGCGGTTGGTCAAGGTCTTGGAAATAGCCGAGAAGAACGTCGTACTTGATTTGAATCATCCTCTGGCTGGTAAGGCGCTGACCTTCGACGTGAATATTCTCAATGTCGAACAGGCAGAAGCTTCTTCCGAGGGGAAGAAGCCCTAGCCGACCTCTTCATCTCGCTCCATCAAGCCGCCGGTGATTGTGCCGGCCGTGTCGATGTGCGCGGCCCGGCTCAAGCGCTGTGTTAAGATCAACTTCACCATGAAATCCTTTGAGCTGGAAGCGCCGTTCAAGCCCTGTGGCGATCAAGCCCAGGCCATTGAGAAATTAGCTGCTGGAGTGACGGCCGGCAAAAGACATCAAGTTTTGCTTGGTGTGACCGGTTCCGGAAAGACATTCACGATGGCCAATTTGGTGGAGCGGGTACAAAAGCCGACGCTGGTATTGGTTCACAACAAGACCTTGGCCGGGCAGCTCTATCAGGAATTCAAGCAGTTCTTTCCGCATAACGCGGTCGAATATTTCATCAGCTACTACGACTACTACCAGCCTGAAGCGTACATTCCGCAAAGCGACACCTATATCGCAAAGGATGCCTCGATCAACGATGCGATCGACCAAATGCGCCACGCCGCCACCACTTCGCTGTTGCAGCGCAACGACGTACTGATCGTGTCATCGGTCTCCTGCATCTACGGCCTCGGTTCGCCCGAGGTCTATCACGACATGCTGGTGTACCTGGAAGAAGGGATGGAGACGCGACGCGAAAAGATTTTGGCGAAGCTGGTCGATATCCAGTACGCGCGCAACGACGTGGACTTTCACCGCGGGACATTTCGAGCCCGCGGCGATGTCATCGAGATCTTCCCCGCATCGTCCGAAGCGAAGTCGGTGAGGATCGAGCTGTTCGGGGACATGGTCGATGCGATCCATGAAATCGACCCCATGACGGGAAAGTCGCTTGGCAAGCTGCCAAAGATCGCGATCTATCCCAATACGCACTATCTGATCGCGCCTGATCGCTACGAGCGCGCCATCACCGGCATCGAAAAGGAATTGGAAGAGCGCATGGCGGCGTTCATTAAGAACGGTCAGTTGCTGGAGGCGCAACGGATCGAGCAACGGACCAAGTTCGATCTGGAAATGATCCGGGCAATGGGCTATTGCCATGGAATCGAAAACTATTCGCGCCATCTGAGCGGACGGGCTGCCGGTGAGCCTCCGCCCACTCTGCTGGACTATTTCCCGAAAGATTTTCTGCTGATCATCGACGAGTCTCACGCGACGGTGCCTCAGATCGGTGGAATGTACGAGGGCGACTACTCGCGGAAAAAGACCCTTGTTGAATACGGGTTTCGATTGCCTTCGGCTGTGGATAATCGACCTCTGAAGTTCGCCGAATTCGAGCGTGCCTTGAATCAAGTCGTCTACGTGTCGGCCACTCCGGGTCCTTATGAGTTGGACCATGCACAGGGCGAAGTGGTGGAGCAGATCATTCGTCCCACCGGCTTGATGGATCCGATCATCGAGGTGCGGCCTGCGAAGGGACAAGTCGATAATTTGCTCGGCGAGGTGAAGGCGGAAGCGGCCAAGGGCAATCGGGTGTTGGTGACAACGCTCACGAAGCGAATGGCGGAAGATCTTACCGAGTACTATCATGAGTTGGGCGTGAAGGTGAGATACCTCCATTCGGATATCAAGACCCTGGAACGCGCCGAAATCATCCGCAGCCTGCGCTGCGGGACGTTTGATGTGCTGGTCGGCATCAACCTGTTACGGGAAGGGCTGGATCTGCCGGAGGTCAGTTTGGTGGCCATTTTGGATGCGGACAAAGAAGGGTATCTTCGTTCCCATCGGTCGCTGATTCAGACAGCTGGTCGGGCGGCCCGCAACGTGGATGGGCGGGTCTTGTTCTATGGCGATGTGGTGACCGAATCCATGCGGGTGGCTATGGACGAAACCGCTCGGCGGAGAGCTATTCAAGCCGAATACAATCAGGCACACGGTATTACCCCAGCCACGATTCGTAAGGGCATCCCGGCGCTGGAGTATGCCGCGGGGGAACTGGACTATATGCAGTTGGACCTGGTCGCGGAACCGTCGGCCCCTTACAAGCCGAGCGAAGACCAAGAACAATTGCTGCAGCGCCTGGAAGCGGAGATGAAGGCGGCTGCGAAGCGATTGGAATTCGAGCGGGCGGCGGAATTACGCAATCGCATCCGTGCGCTCAAAATGAAGGATCTTGAATTGAAGCTGTGAGCGGACGGCCCGCACGCTCGGTGGGACAATCAGCGGACCAAGAGGTGCGGTTACATCTGTTTGTAGAGGTACGCTCCGAGAAACATGCCCAATACGCTCAGCAGGTTCACTTTGAGACTGAACCCGAAGGTGAATTTCAGCAGAAC
>DASTLA010000213.1:0-10615 GCA_035715525.1 Nitrospiraceae bacterium | reverse complement strand
GGAGGCATTGCTCCTAAGCTCTTGAAGAAGTTACAGGATGGTTCCTTCATGCGCGGGTTCACCAACAAAGGGCGTTATAAGCGAATGATGAGTCAGATCCCGGTGAAGGTCGTCGTCAACGACAAGGCCGGCTTGATTGGTGCCGCCTCGGTTGCCGCTCAGATGAGTCGCATGGCACTGCCATGACAAACGTCAAAGACGTTGATGCACAAAAGCAGGCAGCTGCGCTCAAGGCGGCCGAGTATGTTCAAGACGACATGGTGGTGGGCCTTGGCACCGGTTCGACGTCGAGACATTTAATCCTCGCATTGGGCGAAAAAGTTCGAAACGGCCTCACAATCAAGGGTGTGGCGACATCGCGGGATACGGCTGAATTGGCCAAACGTTGCGGCATACCATTGCTCGAATCCGACAATGCCTGGATCATTGATGTCGCCCTCGACGGAGCAGACCAGGTCGATCCTTTTCTCAATTTGGTGAAGGGCGGCGGTGGAGCGTTGCTGAAAGAAAAGATTGTCGCCGCAGCGGCGAAACAGTTCGTCGTCATGGTGGATCAGACGAAATTGGTACCGGCCCTCGGAGGGAATTTCCCACTTCCGATCGAAGTCGTTCCCTTTGGGTGGGGCAGCACTGCGCTGCAGATCGAGGCGGCATGCGGCGGGAAGACTGTCCTTCGTGAGCGCAACGGCCGCGTGTTCCAGACCGAGGCGGGCCATGTCATTCTCGATCTTCATCTCCCGCAGATCGATGACGTCCGGGCCCTGGAAGCGACGCTCAACCAAATACCCGGTATTGTGGAAACCGGTCTGTTTGTGGGTCGCACCGATGTCTTGATCATCGGCACCGTGCATGGCGTGGAAACACAATTTGCCCCGGGGTCATGAGTCCATTCTCGGACGAGCCGTGTCCGAGTCGCCGGGAGATCGCCCGCGATACCCTGAGGCTCGTGTGCAGTGCCATAATATGGGTCGGGTTCGGAGGGCCTGCTCCATTGGCGCTTCGAGCTCAGACCACAGTTTCCTTCAAGGATGCGACGCGACGTATGACGAAGCATGACTTTACGGAACATCCGCATCGCCTGCCGCGCTGGGTCATTCCCTCTCACTATGACCTTCGGCTCGAGCCTGATCTTCAAGCCCACTCGTTCACCGGCCATGAGGTCATCACGATCACCGTCGTGGAGGAGACCAGCGACATTGTTCTCAATGCGACCGAACTTACCGTCCTATCCGTCCTACTTTCGGCCGAAGGCCAGACGCCGCGCGAAGGCCGCATCGCACTGGAAGAGGAACACCAGCGCTGCCGCATCACATTTCCATCAGTGATCCACCCGGGGATTTGGCGACTGTCCCTTTCCTTCCGCGGCACATTGAATGACAAACTGCGGGGCTTCTACCGCAGCACCTACAAAGACGACCAAGGCATGACGCACGATCTAGCTGCGACTCAGTTCGAAGCGACCGACGCGAGGCGCGCATTCCCTTGCTGGGACGAGCCTGATTTCAAGGCCGTGTTCTCCGTCACCCTCGTCTTTGATCAAGCTTTGAATGCGATTTCAAATACCCGGGTCGTAGACGATCGGCTGGAAGCCGGCAAGCGGGTGGTTCGGTTTGCGGACTCGATCAAGATGTCAACATACTTGGTCGCTTTTATCGTGGGCAGATTCGAGGCCACCGCGCCCATGATGGCCCAGCAGACTCCGGTCAGACTGTGGTCGGTTCCAGGGAAGCAACATCTTACTTCCTTCGGGCAAGAGATCGCGGTGTATTCCCTCAATTTCCTGGCCGACTACTATGGGATCCCGTACCCGGGGGACAAACTCGACCTGGTCGCGATCCCGGATTTCGCTTCCGGCGCCATGGAAAACCTGGGGGCAATCACGTTCCGTGAGACCGCGTTGTTGTTGGACCAGCGCACCGCCACCCATGCGGAACAAGCGCGGGTCGCCGACGTGGTGGCTCATGAAAACGCTCACATGTGGTTCGGTGATTTGGTCACGATGGCCTGGTGGAATGGTCTTTGGCTGAATGAAGCTTTCGCGACGTTCATGGAAATGCTGGTCGTGGACGCCTGGAAACCTGAATGGGAACGGTGGACGGCGTTCGGAGTGTCTCGAGCGGCAGCCCTGTCCGTAGACGGCCTGCTCAGTACGAGATCGATCGAATACCCGGTGCGTGAGCCGAAAGAAGCGGAAGCCATGTTCGACGTGTTGACTTACGAAAAGGGAGCCTCGGTATTGCGGATGCTGGAGCAACATATCGGCCCATCGGTGTTTCGCAGCGGCATTCGCCACTACCTCACGACGCATGCCTACGGCAACGCTGAAACGACCGATCTTTGGCTATCCCTGGGACATGCAGCGGGAATCGATGTCCCAGACTTGATGAACGAGTGGATTTTTTCTCCCGGCTATCCGCTTATCACTCTACAGCTGGACTCGTCTTCCACCCTGACGATCAGTCAACGACGGTTCACCTATATCCAGGGTGAGCCTGAGGTCGCTCCACCGAACCCCGATCCAAACCGACAACGTTGGCAAGTTCCTATTCAGTTACGCATTTCGACTCCGGAAGGATGCGAGAGCCGTCGGGTGTTGCTGACTGACCAGGTCAGTCGGATTCCATTGCCAAATAACTGGACGACGCTGCTGGCAAACGAAGGAGGCCATGGCTTCTATCGCGTCCGCTATGCTCCCGAGTTGATCCGCCGTCTAGAAGAGACAGGCGTCGTCTCGCTCGCCGCTGTCGAGCGCTTTAATCTCCTGAACGACGCCTGGGCCTCCACCATCGCGGGGCTGAGCCCGCCGGCGGAATACCTCTCACTGACCGAGCACTTCCGGCAGGAGAAGGATCCGAACGTCTGGGCAGTCCTGCTCGGTTCTTTTTCCACGGTGAATGATCTGCTTATCGAAGCCGAACGACCTCTTCTGGCAGCGTTGGTGCAGGACCGTGTCGGCCCCGTCCTCCAGGACCTTGGATGGGATGCTCGTTCAGGGGAACGCGAACTCGTCCGGGAGCTACGTGGGCACGTCATTCGTGCATTAGGAACGCTGGGACGCGACGAGCAGGTGCAGGAACGGGCACTGGCTATGTACGCCGCCTATCGGCGGCAACGGCAGAACGTAGACCCGAACGTCCTACCGGCATTGGTTTCTATCCTGGCCTTCACAGGGAATTCGGATCGATATGAAGAATTTCTGGAGGCATTCCGAAAAGCCGCGACACCGCAGGAGGAACGCCGCTATCTGTTTTCGTTGACCGCCTTCAAAGATCCATCCCTGGCCGAACGGACCCTTGCCAGCACCCTTAACGGAGAGGTGAGAACACAGGATGCGCCGTTCCTTGTAAGTGCCCTCTTGCACAATGTGTATAGTCGCGAGCGCGCGTGGAAATTCGTCAAAAGGAATTGGGACAGGATGGATCAGCTGTTTCCAAAAAGCGGAGTGCGCCGCATGTGCGGCGGAATCGTCGGCCTCTCGACTCCGGAGCTCGAACGTGACGTCCACGCTTTCTTCGAAGCGAAGAAGATCGACCTGGGCGGGAAAACTCTCGAGCAGTACTTAGAACAACTACACATCGCCGTTACGTTTCGGGAGCGCGATCGAAAGGCTATTCGAGAATATCTCGCCCGCCCCAGCACATCCTAAACCATCAAGCCACCCACAGATCATCGACTTCTAGCTTCATCGAGGTCCCTCGTCCTATTCAGATCGAATATGCTAGTATCGGCCGCCGTCTCACAATGAGACAGTGGTCGAATCGGGGAGCATCGACTCCTATGCCATCGGCTCCGGAAGAGCATTTCCTGGCAAAACACGGGTATCTCTTCCTTTCCGCACCCGGCTTTCTGGTGCTGATGCTGGCCCTATTGCTCTTCGAATCCAGCACGAACCTCACCACGCTGGATTTCAAACGTGTGATCAACAGCCTGATCACAGCCCAGACGCCGCCAGCCGCTGCTCCATCCAACACGACGCCCCCCGATCCGGGCCAAGCCAAGAAGCAGACGCGGTTATCGCCTCAGGCAATTTTGCTGACCGAAATCAAGGCCCGTTACATCTGGCTGTCGACGGTCCTGCTCAACATCACCGTGCCACTCTATGTCTCCGCTGTGTGCCTGCTCACTATTCTACGTTCTCATCCACCTCGCCGACTGTGGATCGTTGCGCTTGTGGGCCTAGTCCTCTGTAGCAGCGGACTGCTCGTACTCGCCGTTCAAGATGAAAACCACGTGCTGTACCGAGCCGTGTTCGGTTTTACATACCTCACATTGCAAGGATCAGGCATGATCGATCCAGGCTTGTTGCAGTTTGCTAAGGCCGTCGTATCGTTCATCAATGTGCTGGCAGCTATCACGCCGGTCGTGGCCGTTTTGGCCGCTTGCAGCATCCTCGCACCACCGGTCCGACATGACATGCTGGACCCGGATTTTCTGGCGAGCCAAATGAGACATCTCAATGAAGTCCTCTACGCCGGTTCGGCGCTACTCGTCGTCGGTATTCTTCATATGGGTGCCTGGTTGCGTTGGCCCGCCTCCTTGATTCCGGATAAGTTGTCGCAAGAAGCGGCGCTGGGCGCCGGTCTCTCCATCACGATGTTTTGGGGGACGACCTTTACCCTCATGCTGGTGGTCACATATTTACCGGCAGCGATCTACCTGGCGCGACGCGCCGACTCGTTGATTCGTCATCCGACCTTCGCAAGCAGAATCACCGACCGCCAAAAGTGGCTGAAGGACAATGGACTTCGGTTGACGCTCGAAGAGCACTTGGTACAGTTCGGCGTGATGCTCGCCCCCTTGGTGGCCGGACCGGTCGGCTCATTCCTCTTTGCTCCGCTCAATGCGGCCGGCTAACAGGACAGCACCGACGCGGGACTACTCGTGGCGAAGCACCGCCAGCGGAGGCTGGCCCAAGATTCGATAGGTGCTGAGAAATCCAACCACGAGGGTGAGAAGGATCGTGCAGAAGAACCCGATTCCCAGCAGCCGAGGTTCGAGCGACCAGGGCAGGTCGAGAATGTATCGGAGCACCGCCCAGGCGAGGGCATTGGCCATGACGATACCGACTGTTCCCGCCACGACGCCCATCAGCGCATATTCGGCAGCAAAGGCCTGGGCGATGAAACCCCTGGTGGCTCCGATCGCCTTGAGCACGACAGCCTCGTACAATCGACGATAGCGAGTCGCCGTCAAGGCCGCCGCCATGACCAATGCCCCGGCTGAAATACAGAACAGCGCTACGGCGCGAATCGCCAGCGCCAACCGTTCCAGTACATTTGTGAACGTCTCCATGACATCGCCAATATTGATGGATGTGACGTTCGGAAACGCTACGACCACCTTCGCCTGAAGCGTGGCTTCATCCCGAGGCGGCACACGCACGGTGGCCACATAGGTGATGGGGGCACCGTCAAGCGAACCTGGAGACAGGATCATGTAGAAATTGGTTGAAAAGTTACCCCATTCCACTTTTCTGATGCTCGTGACTTCGGCCGTCACTGATATGCCTTGAATCTCGAATTCTATGGTCCCTCCGACGTTGACCCCCATGTGCTTGGCCGCGTCTTCTTCGATCGACAGCTGGGGTCCGACGAACAGGTGATCAGGTTTCCACCAAGCTCCTTTCACGATTGTATTGTCCTTCGGTAGTTCTTCCAGATAAGTCAGCACGTACTCTCTTCCCAGATACCAGTTCTTTCGTTTGTCTTCGCGCGTCTGTGCGGCCTGTTCCTCCTGCTCAGTCTCCGCCTCCACCCTCACCGACTGGCCATTAATGGCACGTACACGAGAACGCACGAGCGGAGTTAACCGAGGAGCGACATCGCCGGTTTGTTCATGAATCAGATGGCTGAAGCGATCCGCCTGATCCGGTTGTATGTCGATGAAGAAAAAGGTCGGAGAATCAGCAGGTCGATTCGCCCCGATATTGCGGACCAGGGAATGCTCGATCACGCCGATCGTCATGATCACCATGACTCCGATGCCGATCGACATCATCACGCCGATCGTCTGGCTGCCGGGTCGATGGAGATTGCCGAGCGCCTGACGCAGGACCAGAGGGCCTGGCGACCCAAGCAGCCGAAGGCCCTTGAGAAATGCCTGCGCGGACAGCATGAGGGCAATGACCGCTGTGATCAGCCCGCCTATGAAGAAAAGCCCGATTTTCAACGATCCTGCTTGCCAGACGGACAAGGCAGCAAGCCCGGCCCCGATACTGACCGCAGCGACTGCCGGCAGCGGATCGGTCCTGAACGAGATGAGCAGCCTCTGGCCGAACCGCCCCGTCACGGTATGACCGACCCTTTCCGCTCCTTCGAAGTCCCGACGAAAAATTCCAGCGGGTTTGACGTTGCGAATCGTCAAAAGAGGCCACACACTGAAGAGGAGCGTCGTCATGATTCCCAGTCCCAATCCCTTGATGAGCGGACCGATCGCGGCGGTCGAAAAACCTGATGTAAATTCCACTTGCTGCAGCAGATCGGTTTCCAACAAGCCGGCCAACGCCCTCGGCAGTACGTCTTGTAATCCGACCCCGATGCTCAAACCGATCACTCCCCCCAAGAGGCCAAGCCCGATCGCCTGCGTCAGATAGACCTGAATCACCGTCCTTGAATCCGATCCCAATGCTTTCAAGATCGCGATGGAGTGGAATTTCTCTCGCAGAAAGGCCTGGATCGACATGGCCACGCCAATTCCTCCCACGAAGAGCGCCGTCAGTCCCACCAACCCGAGATACCGGGCAAGCTGCTCCAGGAATTGCTTGAGCTGCGGTTGGGCATCGCGGTAGGAAGACACTTTTGCGGATTCCGAGAGCAGTCGGCCACGCAACTCGTACAGCAGCGACTGCGCGTCGCCCATGCCGGACAACTTCAGCAGATAGCGTTCGCGGACACGACTCCCGGGCTTGACCAGAGCCGCAGCAGCCAGACCTTCCTGTGATACGAGGACCCTTGGCCCCAAGCTGAACATGTTTGCCATCCGGTCAGGTTCCGTTCGAACCGTTCCGGTGATCATGAACAAGGTGTCACCGATTTTAATCGAAGAACCGATGCTGAGACCAAGACGAAAGAGCAAGGCTTCCTGCACGACCGCGCCATAACATCGAGGCCTGGGACAGCGATCTTCGGACGGGTTTAGGAGTGCCCACAATGGACGGTCCGGCTCGAGTTTGAGGCGGCCGTACAGTGGGTACAGCGGCTCCACCGCCTTGAGTTCCACCAATTGCGTGCCCTGTGCCCCTTCCGACGTCACTTCCCGACTTGCCATCGCAGCCAATTCGCTTACCCGGGTCACCTGAACGCCCCGCCGGGCCAAGTCGCTGAGCACAGCCTGTCCCTTCTCGTTCATTTCGCGGGAAAGTCGAATTTCCAAATCTCCCCCTAGCAACCCGCGCGCTTCTTTTAACACCGCCCGTTCCACATTCGCCGAAAACAGAGACACGCCGACCACCGCGCCTACACCCAGGGCAATGCAGGCGACAAAGAAAATGAAATGACGCCAGGCCGCTCGAGATTCTCGCCAGGCCATGAGGAGCCAGAAAGGAGTCGTTGAAGGGAGGGTCATAGCGTTTGCTGAGGACGAACGAGTCGATCGGATTCAACCTTCCCATCCCGTAGCGCGATGACTCGTTCCGTCAAGGCCGCGAGGCTGGGATCATGAGTGACCAGGACCAACGTGGTGCCGAAATCTCTATGCAGGGCCATGATCAGTTCAATGACCTGCTGACCGGTACTTGAATCGAGATTACCGGTCGGTTCGTCGGCCAGTAGAACAGGCGGACGGCAGGCAAAAGCCCGTGCGACGGCGACGCGTTGCTGCTCGCCGCCGGAAAGCTGGACAGGATAATGGGAAACTCGCGTACCGAGTCCAACGGCTTCCAACAACTCACGGGCTCTGGTTCGAGTATCTGGAAATTCGGCAAGTTCCAACGGAACCGCAACGTTTTCTAGGGCTGTCAGGGTCGGAATGAGGTGAAACGACTGAAAGATATATCCAACTTTCTCAAGCCTCAGACGAGCCAGAGCCTGTTCCCGTAAAAGGGTGATATCAACTCCATCAAGCCATATGGATCCCGAAGTCGGACGGTCAAGCCCGGCAATCAGTCCAAGCAGTGTAGATTTTCCGCTGCCTGATGGACCGACGATCGCCACCATTTGTTTCTGGGGAATGTCCAACGTGACATCGTCGAGGATCGTAACCCGTTGGCCCGCCGCTTCAAGCTGCATTGTCACGCGTTGAATTTTGATCATTCGCCGTTCTGTTGCTCCCAGGCCCAAAGCCGAACGATTTCATATTATACTGTACGAAATGACGGCCAATGCCATTTTCCGAATGATGGGCTATCACACACTTCCACGGTGGATATGTGCGTGCATCCTTCTTTTAATGGGGTGCGACCGATCCGAATCGTTGTCCCCTACGCCTTCGGGTCACGCCCCGCTGTCGAACCACGAAAATGGCAATGTGGCCTCAGTCCAGGTTGCCGGGCGGTCCGCGCCGGAAGATCTTCGGATGGATCGGCCTCGCATCGTGGCCTTTGGCGATAGCTTGACGGCTGGTTTCGGAGTTCCACCCGAACGTTCCTACCCGGCACAGCTCCAAGCGGCACTCAACTCACGAGGCTATCACTACGAAGTCGTCAACGCCGGGGTGAGCGGGGAAACGACAGCCGGTGGACGTCGACGTTTACCTTGGATCTTGAAAAGCTCCCCGGAAATCGTGATTCTCGAGCTCGGTGGCAACGATGGATTGCGAGGCCTAAGCTTGGTGGATACGCGCGCGAACCTGGATGCCATTATACGAGAGTTGAAGCACGCCGGTGTGCGGGTCGTTCTGGCTGGAATGAAATTACCGCCGAATTACGGCGAAGACTACACGAGGCGCTTTGAATCGATATATCACGAATTGGCAGATCGGCATGGCATCGTCTTGATTCCTTTCCTGCTCGAGGGCGTTGGGGGCAACGGGGCTCTGAACCAAGCGGATGGCATACACCCGACAGGAGAAGGATACCGGATCGTCACGGATACCGTGATGAAAGTGATTCTCCCACTGCTTTGATAGGAGGAAGGCAGGGTTAAAACCAACGCGTGAAACAACGCCAAGCCTTTAACGACTTCGCGCCGTTTCACGCTGTAGAGAGTCGTTAGAAGACTAGCTCTTCTTGAAGAAGGTGTCGTAGACCCCAAAGGCCAAGACCAGACCGATGAGAGTATAATACATTCCCGTAATGCCACTGTAGTCAACCGGTCCCTCACCGACGTTGGCAAACGCAACTGCAGATTGGAGCGCTGTAAATCCACCAATCGTTACTGCGATGAATCTGTTCATTGGTCTACCCCCTGTTATACAAGAATACTAAAAAGTGGGCCGTATTTTACTGAACGCAGAAGGAGCGGTGCAAGAGGTTATGTCTGCCGACAGGGCTTCTTACGCTGTCCCCAACGATTTCAACATCGATGTCACTTCTCGACAAGTGCTTGCCAAGCTCTCTAAGCGCATGCCTTTTTCGTTTAACATTCCAGCAATGGCCCGAACTTCTGCATCCAGTTTCTCCACGTGCCGAAAAAGCTCCGTTGTCTTGCCCAGTTGTGCTTTTCGGCCATCCAGTTCCCGCTGCAAATCCCGGCATGAACTTTGTAGAGTTTTGAGTTCTTCTACTGAAGTGTCCAGTTCTTGTGTCATTCGTGCCACGGCTGCATCCCGGTTTCTAAGGTCCGCCCTGAGCCTCATCTGGACAACTTCGCTTTGCCTCCTTCGTTCATCCATGTTTCGAATTACCTGGACCCAAGCCGCAACCTCGCTCGTGCCGAAATCGGGGGCGGAAGGGAGTGGCTGGTCGGCTTCCATCGCCTGGACCGTCCGCTGCATCCACTCCATGAACTGAGTCAATTCGCCCAATTTCACATCGCCGGCAGGCCTTGCAGCAGAAGCGGAGCGTCTGGCTTCCTGAGGAGGAGCTACAGGTTTTACCCTAGTCGCCAGCCTTGACCTATGCCACTGTTGGTATTCCAACAAAGATGCCACGCCATGCCGACAAAGCGGTTGTTCTGACAAAGTGCAGGAGCATCGGGCTTCTAAAAAGCCATCATGGAGGCGAATGGTCTGCTCATAAAGGCCGGAATTTCCCATCACTGCCGATGTCACTTGTGTGTCAGAGGCATCTGCGATACGAACTCGATGTTCAGCCTGGTATTGTCGCCCGATCTGAAACGCGTTCGGCTCCACGACCGAGTTGATCATTGTAGCCTCAAGCAAGCTGAGGCGGTCTGCAGAGCAAGCGATCTTACCTTTCATATGGCCACCGGTTCTGCGAGGAGGAAAAGTACTAGCATCGTGAATTTTGCCGCGTAGTCTGACTAGGGAACCCTTCAGAGTCAAGATTGCCTCCGGGTCGGAAAAGCTTCCCAGCTTCTACGCGGCGGGGCGCCACTCTGCAATCCCACCGGGGAGGGGAACCACCCTGCGCTGGAATCAGTACGCGGGTCGGAGGGTGGACGAACCAGGGAATTGGTACCTAGCGGCACCGTCGCGGGGGTCCTTGTGATCCAAGGGGCGTCAACCACACGTAGTCAGCGATGCCCTCTCGGATCATGTCTCTGATCTCCGGCTCACG
>DASTLA010000212.1:0-14989 GCA_035715525.1 Nitrospiraceae bacterium | reverse complement strand
GGACCGGATTTCGGCGATGTAATGCGCAGCCATGTCCTCGATGCGCATGAACGGCTTCTCTTTTCCATCGAGTCCCCTCGCCTGAAGTCCGTAGAAGGGCCGGTCCTCCCCAAGCAATTTTGCCAAACGGGCAAAGATCAGGACATTGCCGCCCACACCCGGCACCGCGAAAAACGGGGTCTTGGTCCCCTCCGGCTGGATCGCGACCAGAGAGCGCCATCGAACGGTGCATCCTTCATCGGCCAGAAGATCTGCTAATTGTTCGATCGTCGGAGCTTGGAACAGGAGGGCCATCGGCAAGCGCTTTCCAAACGCCCGCTCGATCGCGCTGAATAGCCGCAACGCGAGCAGCGAATATCCCCCGAGTTCGAAGAAATTGTCCTTGACGCCGATGCGCGTGACGCCGAGGACCTGCTCCCAAATCGCAGCCAGCTGCAACTCGATCGGATTCCGAGGCGAAACGGCCTGACTATCGACCGAATGGTGGTCGAAGTCCGGGGCGGGCAATGCGGCGCGATCCACCTTTCCGTTCGGCGTCAGGGGGAACTCTTTCAGTACCACGATCGCGGAAGGAACCATGTAATCCGGTACCACGTCGCGCAACCAGCGTCGCAGTTGCTGGGCATCGCACGTTTGACCCTCTTGGGCCGTGACATAGGTCACCAATCGCTTGTCGCCCGGGACATCCTCCCGCACGACCGCAACCGCTTGCTTCACACAGGAATCCTGTGACAGAACGGCTTCAATTTCCCCCAATTCGATTCGGAAGCCGCGCAGTTTGACCTGATAATCCATGCGTCCGACGTAATCCAGCCTGCCGTCCGCCAGCCACTTCACCTGATCACCGGTACGGTACAAGCGCTCGTCCTTACGGAACGGGCTGGCGACGAATCGCTCCCGGGTGAGAGCAGGTGCGCCTCGATAGCCGCGCGCCAGACCGGTGCCGCCGATATACAGTTCGCCGGAAATCCCGATCGGTACCGGCTCACGCCGGGGGTCCAAGACATACACTTGAGTATTGGCGATGGGACGGCCGATCGGCACGGTCCGATCCGCAGAGCGTACCCGCTCTACCGTCGACCAGATGGTCGTTTCCGTGGGACCGTAGACGTTCCACACCGTTCCGGCACGCGCGAGCAGTGCTTGGGCCAATTCACGAGGCATGGCCTCGCCCCCGCATAACACCTTGATCCCCCGCCCGCCTTTCCAGCCTGACGCGATCACCATCCGCCAGGTGGCAGGAGTGGCCTGCATGATCGTCACCTCGCCCCGGTCCAAATGCTGGGCCAGCCATCCGCCGTCGCTCGCCTGGCGCCTGGTCGCCAGCACGATCCGCGCGCCGACGAGAAGCGGCAAATAGAGTTCCAGTCCGGCAATGTCGAAGGACAAAGGCGTAATCGCCAAGAGCGCATCGCGGCTGGTGAGACCGGGTTCCCGCTGCATGGATTCCAAGAAATTGAGCAGAGCCCGATGTTCGATTTCTACGGCCTTTGGTTGCCCCGTGGAGCCGCTGGTGAAGAGTACGTAGCAGAGATGCTGGGGACCGGCGGTTGCGTCAAGGTCGGCATGCGGCTGTTTGCCGATTATGCGCGCGTCCCGATCTAGACGGACTACCCGAAGCTGGTGGCGTGGGAGGCTCGATTCCAGCGTTGAATCCGTGATTAATACCAAGCTCTGGCTCGACTCCAGCATGGTGGCCAAGCGTCGCGGCGGCAATCCCGGTACCAGCGGCAAATAGGCTCCTCCGGCTTTCATCACCCCAAGTAAGGCCACCAGCAGATCGATGGAGCGCTCCAAACAGACCGGCACGACGACATCCGGTCCCACGCCCAACTCGCGCAACCACGAGGCCACCCGATTGGCGCGCCGATTCAACTCTGCATAGGACAATTCCTGACCCTCGTGAACCAGGGCCGGCGCGTCCGGACTCCGAGCGGCCTGCTCCTCAAACAATTGTGGAAAAGTACGGTCGTGGGAATAGGCCGACTGGGTCGCATTCCAGTCGGTAACGACTTGGCACCGTTGCCGGTCCGTGAGGATCGCGAGCCGGCCGATTCCCACCTGCGGATCCTGGGCAATGGCTTCCATGACCTGCTGGTAATGCAACAGCCATCGCTCGACCGTCGAGCGGTCGAACAGGTCGGAGTTGAATTCCAAGTAGGCCTTGCGCGAAGCGAGAGGATCGATGGAAAGTCCGAGGTCGAGCTGAGCAGCGCCGCGGCTCACTTCATACGGCGTCCAGGAAAGATGCAAAAACTCGGTCCGCGCAAATGGCGTATTGGCGAAATTGAACAGAACCTGCACCAGCGGAAGCCCCCCATGGCTCCGGTCGGGACGCAATTCCTCGACGAGCTTTTCGAAGGGGATATCCTGGCGCGCGTAGGCTTCCAACGAGAGCTCGCGGATTTTACCGAGCAGTTCACGGAAGGTCATTTCTTCCGAGACCTCTGCCCGAAGCACCAGCGTATTGACGAAGGTGCCGACGATATCCTCGATCGCCAGCCAGTGGCGATTGGCGATCGGCGTGCCGATGACGAGATCCCGCTGCTGCGTCAGCCGGTAGAGGAGGCTGAAGAAACCCGCCAAGAAGACCATGTAAAGGGTCGCACCCTCCCGTACGCTCAGTTGCTTCAGGCGAGTGATCAACGTCCATGGCAGGTCGATGGACACATGATCCCCCTTGAAGGAGTGCACGGGAGGACGAGGACGGTCCCCGGGCAAGCTCATGGCCGGAAGATCGGCCAGCTTGGATTTCCAGTATGCCAACTGTTCCATCTGCACCGGCCCCGCGAGCCATTCTCGTTGCCACTGTGCGAAGTCTACATATTGGACGGGCAGTTCCGGGCTGAGAAGGGCCGGCTTCCCCAGGCAACCGGCGTTGTAACCAGCCACGAACTCGCGCGCGATGATGCCGTACGACCACTGATCCGAAATGATGTGATGGGTGGTCACCATGAGCAAATGGTCTTCCTCGCCCATTGCGATCAGGAGCACGCGGATGAGGGGCCCGTTCGCGAGGTCGAAGGGCCGGCGCGCCTCCGTCATCGCCGATTCCAACGCCCTGACCTCACGAGCATCGTGAGACAACAGCCGTAGATCGTCCTCGTTCCACAGAGGCTCCAGAAAATCGTGAATGACCTGCCGAGGCTGCCCGTCGACCTTGACGAACGTCGTGCGTAGCGCTTCGTGGCGCTTCACCACCTCCCGGATGGCCCATCGCAAGGCGATTTTGTTCAGGGGGCCCTGGAGCCTGATGCTGGCTGGAATATTGTAAGCGGCCGCCGCCGGCGCCAATTGATACAAGAACCACATGCGTTCCTGGGCGAATGACAGCGGGAGAGGTGCCCCGCGCGGAACGCGGCTGATGACGGCTGCCGAGTCGTCTCGGATCGGTCTGATCCTGCCAGTCTCCGCTTCGATAATTTCCGTCAGCGTCGCGACCGTCGGCGTTTCGAACACCCGGCGCAGCGGGAGTCGAACCTGAAACAAAGACTGGAGCCGCGACACCAACTGCGTCGCCAGCAGAGAATGTCCGCCGAGCTCGAAAAAGTTGTCATGGACGCCAATGTCTTTCACATGGAGAATCTCGCCCCAAATATGGGCCAGCATCTGCTCCGTCGTCGTGCGAGGCGGGACGTACGCCGCCGTCAGCTCCACCTTGCTCGCACGGCTGTCCATGGCGACGCGTAATGCCTGTCGATCGACTTTCCCGTTCGCGGTTCTGGGAAGGGCGCCCAGTTCGGTGAAGGAAGAAGGAATCATGTAGGCCGGAAGGTGGCTCTTCAGCCGCTCCCGTAACTGTGCGACGCCCAATCGGGCGTCCGGACGCGGTACGAGAAACGCCGCGATACGTTTATCGCCGGGCTGATCTTCGCGAACTTCAACGACCGCCTGACTGATCTCGGGTTGCCGGTTCAGTAGGGCTTCAATCTCTTCCAGTTCGATCCGGTAGCCCCGCATCTTCACCTGGCGGTCCGCTCGTCCCCGGTACTCCAACAGTCCGTCACGACGCCACCGGACGAGGTCACCGGTTCGGTACAGCCGCGTGTCCGCCTTCGGGTTGAACGGATTGCGCACGAATTTCGCTGCGGTGTTCTCCGCTCGCCCCCAATACCCCCGCGCCAGCCCGACCCCTCCGATGTAGAGTTCTCCGGGAACCCCGATCGGCACCGGGCCGCCTTGCTGATCGAGTACATAGACGACCGCACCAGGGATTGGTCGGCCGATCGGCACATCGCCTACCAGCGGCCGATCAACACCGAGCCCCGTCAGATCGCACATGGTGGCGGCTATAGTGGCCTCGGTAGGCCCATAGGTATTCAGCAGTCGGACCGGCCCTCCAACCACTTGATTCCATCGCTCCACGATGTGCGGGAGAGCGCGCTCGCCGCCGATGATGACCTGGCGCACGCAGCGCGGCCAGCTCAAGCGCTCAAGGTCCATGCGGCTCACGACCTCATGCCAGTAGGCCGTGGGCAGATCGAGCACCGTGATACCAGCCATCGCGCATGCTTCAAAAAATCCCGAGATCGAGTCCACCATGGTACTGTGACGCAGGACAAGCGTGGCGCCTGCCGCGAGACAGGGGAATATTTCCTCGGCAGCCGTATCGAAGCTCAATGAGGCGAACTGTAGCACTCGGTCCTCCGGCTTCATCCCGACAGAGCCGGTGATAGCGCTCACATAGTTGGAAAGAGCCTGCCGTTCGACCATCACACCCTTGGGCTGACCGGTCGATCCCGAGGTATAAATCACATACGCGAGATCCGAATCCGTGGCCGTTCCGGACACGAGGTGATCTGGGCAGCGCTCGATCACGTCCCACTCGGAATCCAGACAGATGGTATGGGGGTTGGACGCGGGCAACCGGCACAGTTGCTTCTGTTGTGTGACGATGACCCGGACTTGGCTGTCCGCCAGCATGTAATCGAGTCGCTGGATCGGATAGTCGGCGTCCAGAGGTAAGTACGCTCCACCCGCTTTCAGGATTCCAAGCAAGCCGACGATCATATCGAGGCAGCGGTCCAGACAGAGACCGACCACGATGCCTGGCCCGACGCCGCGCCGACGCAGGTAGTGGGCCAGCTGGTTGGCTCGTCTCTCCAATTCACGATACGTCAAGCAGCGTTCGCCCGCCAGCACGGCTGCTTTGTCCGGCCTACGGCTTGCCTGCTCCCTGATCATGTCCTGGACGGAGGGAAGCGCGATTGAAGGAACGCCGTGTCCGCTCCACTCATCCACGATTCGCCGGCGCTCCGACTGTTCGATCAATGATAATGCCCCGATCGGTCGGCTCAGTGATGAAACCAATCCGCTCAATGCGGCGACGAAATGCCGTCCGAGTCGGTCGATAGTGTCCCGCTCGAAGAGTCGAGGTTTGTATTCGAAATAACCATGAAAGCCTTCTTCACCTTCAGCGAGCTCCAGACATAGATCAAACTGACCGCTCTGTTGGGGGACGACATAGGCCTGCCACATCGATCGCCTGGTCGACGGAACGCCGGCCGATTCTTCAATGTCCGTTTCGAGTTCAGCCAGCAGCTTGAACTTTTGAAGCGCGAACAAGATCTGCCCCAGCGGAGCTCGATGGAAATTCCCCGCAGGACGCAGATCCTGGGTCAAACGGGAGAACGGATAATCCTGATGCTCCAAGGCCTCCAAGACGGTTCGCTTGGCCGCGGCCAAGAGCTCACGCCCGGTCATTTCGGAAGTCAGCGACTGCCGCAGCAGCACTACGTTGACGAAATCGCCGATGGCGTCGGCGAAGCGCGCTTGGTTGCGGCCGAACACCGGTGACGCGATGGCGATGTCTTCTTGATTGCTGTACCGATGCATGACCAGCTGCAACGCGGCCAAACATACGGCATAGACAGTCGTCCCTTCGGCCTTGGCCGCGTCCTTCGTTCGGCGGGCCAGTTCCTGGTCGACGGCGAATCGGTGCCACTCATAGCGCTCAGGTTCGACGCTCGTTCCGGTTCGGTCATACCAGGCGTCGTAGATGGGCCATTCCCCTGCCAACCGCTCCCGCCAAAACCGAGCCAGGGTACGACCTCCGTCGCTTTCCAGGAATTGTCGATGCCATTTCACGAATTCCGTATAGGTGACCGGCGTGGGATGATGTTCCTCTCCAGCGGACATGGCCGATTGAGCGCCGCCCTCATACTGTCGCCGCAACTCCTCCACCAGAAGCCCCATGGACCAGCCGTCGACGGCAATGTGATGGGCCGCGATCAACAGCCAACAGGCCTGGTCGGAACGGAACAGACGCGCCCGCCACACCGGCCCTTGCGCAAGATCGAACGGGACGGCCGCCTGTTCGAGTGCGACCTCTCGAAGCCTCGCCCAACTCCATGCGTCAGCCTTCACCGACCGCCAGTCCAACGGGAGGCTTGCGCGGACGCGCTGCATCGGAACATCCTGTTGCATCTCGTAGGTGGTCCGAAGAACGGCATGGCGATCACCGAGACTACAGATCGCCCGTTGGAGTCTGGAAGCATCTATATTTGTAGGCAGGCGCAGCAGAACCGATACGTTCGCGGCGGAACTCTCCGGCGAGAGTTGGCTCAGAAACCATAGAGCCGACTGGTTCTCAGATAAGACGCACAGGTCGCTTTCAACGGGAACGGCTAAGGATGGGTCGACTGGATAAGTTTGGTCGACACGCATATGCTCGACCAGCTTGCCGGCAAGGTCGTTGATCGTGGCGCCACTCAGCATGGCCTGCAAAGAGAGTGTCGAGCCAAACGTCGTTTCCAGCCGATGGATCACCTCCGTCGCGACCAGCGAATCGAGACCTAAAAACTGCACCGGCATATCCGGCGGGATCGGCTGATCACAGCGCTCCAGCCGCGATCCGATGATTCGCTGGAGATATTCGACAACGCTTTCACGTCGTGCGGCCAGAGACAGTTTCCGCAAGTCGGCCACGTTCGGGGGCTCCACAAGGCCGGGACCATGTGACGGCAGCGAACGGCTCATTCCGACCACAGGCAAGGCTCCCGTTTGAAAGTGCTGCAGGCAGGCCCGCCGTTGAATCTTGCCGCTGGTGGTCTTGGGAAGGCCGCCGGATTTGATCAGGACCACGTAGGCGACGTGCAAATCGTGCTGTTCCGATACCGCAGCTCGAACTTTTCCGGCAATGTCCTCCAAGTCGAGCGGCGACTCTTCCCGAGCCACTTCCTGCACCACCACGACCTGCTCCTCTCCGTCCTCCAGAATCGAAAATGCCGCTCCTCCGCCGAAACGGAGTTGCGGATGGCATTGACCCACCGTGCGTTCGATGTCCTGCGGATAGTGGTTCCGTCCTCGCACGATGATCAGGTCCTTGAGCCGGCCGGTAACGTAGACTTCACCATGCTTGAGAAACCCAAGATCGCCGGTCCTCAGAAAGGGCCCTTCGCCGGTGTCGCTTAACCGGGCATGAAAATGACGCTGCGTCTCTTCCGGCTTGTTCCAATATCCCAGCGCCGTACTTGTGCCACGAAGCCAAATTTCACCCACCTGTTGCGCGGCGCAACGGCTCAGCGTCTCGGGATGGACGATGACGATTTCCGTGTCACCGACCGGGGCACCGCAACTCACCACCGACCTTGGGTGCGGCTCACCGGAACGGGCGTCCCGCACCACACCCTTCTCGAGCGCCATGGGATCGAGCACAACCGCGCTCGGGGAAGCTCCTTCCCGCTTCAGCGAAATCAAGAGGGTATACTCGGCCATCCCATAGGCGGGGAAAAAGGCCTGACGCCGAAAGCCCGCGACTTCGAACGCCTCGACGAATCGTTCGATGGTGTCGGCCGCAATCGGCTCCGCTCCACAACTCGCCACACGCCAGCCGGATAGATCCAAGGATCGCCTCGCTTCCGGCTCGATCGCTTCGAGGCAACGTCGATAGGCGAAATTCGGGCCGCCGCTATGGGTGATGCCATGGCGTTGGATGGCCTCCAACCACCGCCGTGGCCGTTTGAGAAACGCAAGTGGAGACATTAGGTAGGAAGGCCGCCCCGTCCAGATCGGCTGTACGATCCCTTTGACGAGACCGTAATCATGGAAGTGAGGCATCCAGGACAGCGTATTCGAGTCGGCGTCATAACCGCCTGCTTCCGTGATATAGCGGCATTGATGCACCAGGTTGTCGTGACCGACCATGACGCCTTTTGGGGCGGACGTCGATCCCGACGTATACTGTAAATAGGCAATGGAATCGGGAGGCGGCTCAATTGGCTCCCACCCGTCGGCGCAGGATGGACCGATCTCGTCTGATGTCACCCACTCCTCAAGCGGTATCGGCAAGCGGCCGGGCTGTTGATCTCGAATGGTGGCAAGCATCGCCTGCGTACTGACAATCCCAGCGCAACCGGCATCGGCGGCAATGCCGTAAAACCGGGCGGCGCTTTGTTTCAGCCGCGCTGAATCGAGCGGTGGAACCGGGACGGCGATGATTCCGGCATAGAGTGCCCCCCAAAAGGCTTCGACAAAGGCCAGGCCGGCCGGAAAGGCCAGCAAGACCCGATCGCCGGCGGCGAATCGGGAACGAAGCAATGCCGCGACCGACCGGGCACGACTATCGAGTGTTCCGTAGGTCAGAGTTGCGTCGGGGGTCAGGCCATCGCGGAGGAACAGATAAGCCTGCTGATTCGGGTGTTGCTGAGCCCGCCATTGAAGGGCCTGTAGCAGTGTTTGGGCCGGGGGAACGATCGGGGACAGTCGTCTCTTCACAATCAGGCTCAAGAACAGTCGAGTAGGCATGACCTGGTGGCGGTCATGCTCACTTCACCCATGGCAACAGTCATATCCCATGGCTTTGGATGATCTACCGCTTGAGTCTAAGACAGAGTGTTGACATCGCAAAACGGATTCACCTTTTCACCAATTGAGCCGCCTCACCGCAACGCGGCAAGCGCCTGATTTTCATTTGAAAAACCGACGTCCATCAGGATAAGCTTCGGCTCTTGATCGGCCCGGTTTGGAGAGGTGCGAGAGTGGCCGAATCGGACGGTCTCGAAAACCGTAGTCGGGGTAACTCGACCGTGGGTTCGAATCCCACCCTCTCCGCCACACCGCACTTCGTGCGTTCCGCTCGCTCTTTATCGCTTTATCGTGAGTAACGCGAGCGGATAAGCCCCTCAGTGATCGTCGCTGTCTCCCATCTCAGGCGACCAGCGACACGAAGTCCCTTTCATTGTCCTTGGGGACGGAATACAGCCGCCGGTAATTCTCTTTGCCTGTTCAAGCTCATGGCCGTGGACAACCATAGCCAGCATTGACGATCCGCTCTTGCTCGTGCCGGCGCCTCGTCGGCGCCAGCCGTCTTATTCAGGCCTCTCCCTTCCAATTCAGGGCTTCTCCCCCACCTCTAGTGGCCTAGTCTGCGGTACCGGTCCGGGTTAGCTTGGCCTCCTCACAGGAGGTCGCTATGTTCGAACATGCAGAATTCAGCCTGGCGATGACGATCTTTGCCATCGCCGGGATCGCGCTGATGGCGGACGAGAAAATCGAATCGACCTGTGTCATGGTGATGGAATGGATGAGAAAACGGGGCAGACGATAGGAGGGATGAGCGGCGAAGGGACGGATGCCGATCCCTTTACCGCTTCTCAGGATTGGGGATTCGAAGAAACGGCTTTCCGCTTCAGTGCTCGCCGCAGTTCCACCATCGCCAACGTATCGCGCGCGCAGTAGCGCAACAGGGCCTCTTCGATCCTCGCGCGTTCAACCCAGTCGCTGAGTTCGAACACCATACGGGCGTACTCGCGCGCCGCGACTCCGCCGTCTCTGATGTCGAGGTCGGCATAGCTCAATGAAGGAATCACGGCGGGTAGCACCGATTTGATCGAATAGGATCCCGCAAAGCCGGGATGGTAATAGTGGGCTTTGACCACTTCATGCAGATCCCATAGGCGCCCGATCACGTGCATCAGGTCAGAACGGAGCGGCGGAAACATTTCTGCAAGCCGTTCCAGGATCGATCGCTCGTAACTGGAATAGACGCAGACGCTGCCGTCGCATCCCAATGCTTCGAGCAATGCCACGACCAGCTCTTCCCGGCTGTCCCGCGCATCGCGACAGAGGAATTCGGCATGCTCAAGCGATCCGTCTTCCCGCTCCAGGTGATTGGACCATTGAACCGGAAGCACCTCGTAGGGGCGCGTCCTCGCATATTTTGGAACCGCAGGCATCACGGTTTCGAAATCCAAATGGTGCACCGGATACTTCACCGATTCGAGAGCGTGGCGCAAACCGGCGCCGATCCATTCTTTACCCTCTTTCACAAGCCGTTGGACAGGCGACAATTGCACATCCGCCGGCAGATCGTCGATCGTTACCACACCTTTTTTCGTAAGCACAGAAAAGCTCTTGGTATTGCCAGGCAGGTGAAAGATCCAGCGGGCGGGTTTGTCGCGCGTGCAATGGGCCCAGAACGGACATTCGTAAGGGCTCCAACAATGATCGTCGGGATCGGTGACCGGAGGATCCGCCATAGCGAGCATCGTCTTCATACCAGCAAGGCGGGATTCGACCTCGGCTAGCTTTGGCCGAACGACGTCCGTGAGAGGCCGAAGCATGAAGAGCTGCCGAAGATCGAGAGAGCAGCCATCAAATATATATTGAGTGTTCACGTGCATAAGACAGATCTCGGCCAATGCGAGACCGGCCCCTTCGACAACATAGGCCTGAACGGCCAAGTCCTCCAGATGCGTCGCTTTCAGCTTAGTGGAGGATTTCACTTCGACCAAACGCCAAATCCAGCGTCCCTCTTCATCCAGCCGGAGTCGTTCGAGGACATCGACGCGCACCAAGACGTCGCTGAACTGCAATGCGCCTTCAAAAATGGCCGGAACCGTCGGATCGGCGATCAATGCAGCAGTTTGCTCCAACGCCTCTCGTGATTGCCGGTAGCCGGCCGGCACCAGCCGGCCGCCGGGAAACCGTTGTCGGGCCAATTCACCGAGATCCGTCCCCATGTCGAGGATCGCTTGAGTCGCTGCATCGGGCGGCGTAGCCAACTCGGGACGATGAACTTCTAAATACAGCCGCTTCGGACATTGGAGACCGGACATATAGCGTGATTTCGAGAGGCGGTGGGATGAGCGCGGTGTCGGCTCAGGCAAGGTAAACATGGAGAAGTGCAGGCTACCGAAGCGGCCGGCGCTTGTCCAGCCCCCATTGACACTTGGCGCTCTGGTTTGTGGAATGTCCCTCTCTTATGGCGGTGGCGCCGTTTTTTGGCACCCTGATAGTATGAGTCGCGATGGCGAATGGCATAGGACAAATTCGGCGTTCGGTCATGACATTGGCTCTGCCTGTCACGGTCAGCAGCCTCTTGCAACGGACTGAGGGCATCGTGGCCGTCTTTCTCGTGGGCGGGCTCGGCGCCGTACCGATTGCGGCAGTGGGGCTCGGCCAACTTCTGGCTTTCATCGCAACCACGCTGGTATCGGGATTGTCCGTCGGTACGAACGTGGTCATCGCGCAACTCTGGGGGGCCCGCCGTTACGAGGATGCGGGACAGGCGGCACGTCATTTCCTGGGACTCGCCGTCCTCGTCTCACTGTGTATGATGCTGTCGGGGATAGGGCTTAATCGTGCGGCTATGGCATTGCTCGGCGCTGAGCCGGATGTGATCGCCGTCGCCTTGCCTTACTCGACATTGATCTTCCTCGTGATCCCGTTCACCGTGTTTTTGCAGGTGTTGTCATCGCTGCTGCAAGGAACCGGTGATACGAGAACACCGATGTATGCCATGATTCTGGTCAACTTGCTCCACATCGCCGTCGCCTATCCATTGATTTATGGCCGATGGGGATTGCCTGCCTTCGGCGTGAAGGGCGCCGCTGTGGCGGTAGGAATCGCCGAAGCGACCGGTACGGCATTCTTGCTCTACAATTGCCGGCCATTCCTGCGACGATCCAAACGACTCCGCTGGGATCTCCTGCGCACGATCTGGGACATCGGCGCCCCAGTGTCGGGAGAGCGGATCGTCCAGCAGGCGGGCATCTTGGTCTATACCAAGATCGTTCTGATTTACGGCACGGTCTCGTATGCCGCCCATCAAGTCGGGCTGTCTATCGAATCCCTGTCGTTTCTCCCCGGCTATGGATTTGCCATCGCCGCCGCAACCATGGTGGGCCAAAGCATCGGGGCGGGAAAATACACCAGGGCGAAGCTGGAGAACTGGGAAGCCAATCGGATGGCGACATTTGTCATGGCCGGGATGGGGGTGGTCTTTTTCTTTTTTCCCTATGCACTGCTCCGCGCCTTTACCAATGACGAATCCGTGATCGATCTCGGGACGCTGTTCCTGAAAATCGTCGCGCTCCTGCAAGTCCCACTTGCCTTGACGATGGTGCTCGCCGGATCCTTGCGGGGCGCAGGCGACACCCGCTTCATCATGATCGCGACCATGGTCGGCATGTGGACCGTGCGGGTCCCGATCGCCTTCGCGGTCGGCGTCTGGTTGCAACTCGGGGTGTTCTATGTGTGGCTGGCGATGATCGCAGACTGGACCCTGCGGATGGTGTTGATGCTGTGGCGCTATCGCTCGGAACGGTGGAAGGCGATTCAGGTGATTCGGTGACTGATCGTCATCCAACAAACGTCCGACAGCGGGAGAAGTCTAACAATGCGTCCTCTCCTACGCCGGCGGGCGAGTGTCCTTGCCCGAACCGACGCGTACTTCGATCCGTCCCACCCCCTTCACGTTGGCGCAAAGATCCTCCAATCCCGGCGTCACCAATCGGAAGGGCCCACCTTTTCCTTCCGGCAACGGCCCCCCGTCCATTTCGTACAGCAACAGGCCGAACTCGCGCGCCTGTTGGATCGTGAGCGTGGCGGCATATTTGCCGTCCAGGGAATGAAACGTGACATGGTCGGCTGTGACATCGAGAGCCGGAATGTCGAGCAAACCGCTCACGCGCACGGCTCGGCCGCGCATGCCCGGCATCAATGTCCCCACGTCCTCAATATGATGCTCCATCGGCAATTCCCTCAGTGCCAAGCGCGTCAAGGAGAGCGGCTGGACGACGGCGCCATCGATTCGCACGACATCGGACCCTGAGCCTTCTGTCTCCGTCACGGTCTTGATCATCGCGGTCAGGGCCTCATTGACCGGCGTTGGAATTCCCAGTTTCCGCCCCATGCGGACGATATATCCGTTGAGGTACTCGATCTCGGTCGGCCGCTTGGCCTTCCAGTCGTCGTACATGGACGTATGGATGTCGCGAATTTCCTGCGTCCACCTCACGACCTTGTCCGCCATGTCGGCAGCCAGCGGCACTTTGAGCGCCGCCGAAACCGCAGCCACTTCGCCCACGATTTGCCGGATGACCCCCATCATTTCCGGGTGGTCGAGGGCCTTGGCCACCTTGTCATCGATCAGAACCGTAATGGGATTGAAAACGCAGTTCCAGCACATCTTCTCCCATTTAGCTTTCCGGATGTCGTCGCTGATCTGGCACGGCACTCCTGCTTGCTGGAAAATCCCCGTGATCCGCTGGAGGCGATCGCTTTTATGCCCCATCAATTCCCCGATCGCGACAGCGCCGCGCTTGTAATGGTCGATCACACCGGGCTCGACGATTTTGGAATAGATAAATGCCACCCCGCCCACGACGCAGTCGCGCCCGAGACGGGCCAGTATGCGATCTTCGGTATCGATACCATTCTGCAACGTCAGGATGACGGTCCGGTCCGTAAGAACCGGCTCCAGGTGAGCCATAACCTCGTCGAGGTCATAGGCCTTGACGCCGAGAATGATGAGATCGGGACTCGCCAAGCCTCGCGGGTCTGAGGCGGCCGGGGGATGGACGGTAAAGGTTCCCTTCGCACTCCGGATCGTGAGCCCGCGGCCTTTGACGGCCTCAAGCGTGCGCGGACGCAGCAGGAACGATACGTTTGGATTGCTTTTGGCTAAATGCGCGCCGAAGTATCCGCCGACCGAACCGGCTCCGACCACCATGATCTGCTGCATGCGGCTCCCATTCATTGCGTTGACGAGGCGCGTACTATAGCATGCAGCCGCAGCCCCAAGACAGGGAGCAATCTCGGCAAGGCAGACGCAGACGACGCGACGCTGACTTCTTCGGTGCTATGCACGATGGGAACCGGATCGACGCTTGGGCTCATCCAATCCAAACTGGGCGCTGCTCGGGCGATTACCATATTAACCGGCGCAGGAATCTCCGCCGACAGCGGCGTCCCAACCTTTCGCGGCACGGACGGGCTCTGGCGTAACTTTCGCGCCGAGGACCTGGCCACGCCGGAAGCCTTTGCGCGCGATCCCCGGCTCGTGTGGGAATGGTACAACTGGAGACGAGAGTTGATCGCGACGAAGCGGCCCAATGCGGCCCATCTGACCGTCGCGGACATGGAACGGCGATACGAGACATTCTGGTTGATCACGCAAAATGTAGATGGATTGCACCGTGATGCCGGTTCGCGACGGCTCTCCGAGATTCATGGCAACATCTGGATGGTCCGGTGTACCCGTTGCGGCATCGTGACGGAGAACCGGCAGGTCCCCATTTCGATCCTGCCCACTTGCCATTCCTGCGCAGGGATTCTGCGCCCCCATATCGTCTGGTTCGGAGAAGCACTCGCGGAGGAAGACCTGCGGAGGAGCTACGAAGCGCTGCAGGCTTGCGACGTCTGCCTCATCGTCGGCACGTCGGGGATCGTCTATCCGGCTGCCGGTTTCGCGTCGGTCGCGAAGCAGGCCGGAGCCTTCGTCGCCGAAATCAACTTAGACCCCACCCCACATTCCGAACTGGTCGATGCGTCGCTGCAGGGTCGAGCGAAAGACATCCTGCCGCTGCTACTGGCGTGACAGCAGAGGCAGCAACTCCGCCAATGTGGTAATGGTTCTCGCGCCTCCCTTGCGGCTTGAGTCCGGATCGCGATCCAGATGCAGGGCGGCCAATCCCGCATTCAGAGCCCCCTCGACGTCATCCCTGACACTGTCCCCGACGTGCAGAGCGTCAGCAGAATCGACGGC
>DASTLA010000211.1:0-5415 GCA_035715525.1 Nitrospiraceae bacterium | reverse complement strand
GACGACGCTTCAGCCCGCCGATCGCTATGTGCGAAATCCTCCGGCCTGTTGCAGGAATTGGCGGAGCGCCGTGTAGGTTTGCGCGACGGGGAACTGCGGAAACTCCTTCGGCAAATGGTCCGGAGGCCTAAAGAAAAATCCGGCATGGGCCTCTCCGAGCATCGCCGTGTCGTTATACGCATCGCCGGCGGCCAGAATGGTGAAGTTGAGCGTTTTGAGCGCCGCCACTGCAAGTTTCTTCTGGTTGGGCTGCCGTAGCTTGTAGGCGACGATACGGCCGTCGGGACTGATTTCCAATTGGTTACAGAACAATGTGGGATAGCTCAAGTGCCGCATCAACGGTAAGGCAAACTCATAGAAAGTGTCCGAGAGAATGATCACCTGCGTCCGCTCACGAAGCCATGCCATGAATTCCCCCGCGCCCTCGAGAGGCCCCATGGCATCGATGACCGCCTGGATATCGGAGAGCTTGAATCCATGCTGGTCGAGAATCTTCAGACGCCGCGTCATCAGAGCATCATAGTCCGGCATTTCCCTGGTGGTAACCTTCAGTTCCTCGATGCCGGTCTTGATCGCGAAGTTAACCCATATTTCCGGAACCAATACGCCTTCCAAATCGAGGCAGACAATCACAGGGCTGTTCATCAATCCTCCTTCGATGAATTATGAATGTTGAATGGTGAGTGCTGAATGGTTCGGATGGTGCCATTCATGATTCAGCATTCGACATTCATCATTGACCGCTAGTTCGGCGTGCATGTTCCTGACCGAGATACCGCCACAGCTTGTCCAGCGCCCGGTCTAACAAGGTAGTCCCCGGCAAGCGGCGCTCGCCGTCCGCCTGATGTTGTCGTGCCCAGTCGAGAGCGAGAGGCAGGGGGATCAACCGCGGTACGCTGGCCGTCAATTCACCCCAGAGCAGACCTAAGGCGGTGCTGATGCGCATCGACACGGGGACCGGCTGGATTGCCGGGTTGAGCAGGTTGTCGCACAGCGAGGCGGGCGAGGTAACGGCCAGTTCCCGGCAAGCGGACGGACGATCCTCATAAATGAGGCAGGCATCGTGGTCAAGAAACGGGCAGGGCATGCGAAGCGCGTAGTAGGCGCGATTGATCGGTTCAACGGCTTCGTCGGAGACGCCGTCAGCGGACTCCGCCAGGTTCACCAGTTGCTCCAATAGTCCGCTCTGGGCCAGCCGCAGTTTGGCTGCGTCGAGGCGAGCGATCAAACGCGATTTGGTCTGCTCATCGTATTGCTCGAAGGCTTGCTGGAACGCCAAGGCTTCCGGGGCCGACAGAGGGACGAGCATGCGGCAACAGGCGGAGCAGCCTTTCTTGCAGGATATCGTCCGGCCTGATGTGAGGAGCCGTTCCTGCTCCAGCGATTGGACTTGCTGTCCGAGGCTCCGCATCATCGGGACGATGGACGCAATGGGGACGAACCCCGTCGGTACCGCGATCGCCGTGGTCACCTGCCCGGCGGGAGTGTTGAGGGAGATTTCAAAATGTTCCACGGTGCCGCTGCTCATGCCCGCTGTCCAACCTAGGTTGGGAACAAGTCGTACTCAAAAGCGCCGATCGTCAGCCGTCGTTCGCAACAGCCATAACTTCTCGGAATGCTGCATCATAGTGAAGGGCCGAATGCAGGGTCAACCGCCGCGTCGTCCTCTCTTCGCTTGCCCCGGGCGTGATCTTCTAGCTAAGCTCTGCCATGTCATTCTCGGGGCATCAAATCGGCTTGCTCAAAGAATACATGCATGATTTGGTGGAACAGGCTCGCCAGGACGTACGGGCGGAAGAGGCGTTTGGGTTTTCCGCTCCGCCATACCGGCCCGATCAGGCTCTCGCCGATCTCCTGGCAATTTTAGACGACCGGATCGAGTCCGAGGGGCTTCAAGTCGGGCTTCCCCTCGATTTCCTCCATGATATGTGGGAGCACAGCAACGAGGCACGGCTGCAAATCGAAGAGCAAGTTTGGCTGGAAAGCAACCTCAGCGGTGCCGCGCCGGATAAGGCGCGCATCCGGGAATTGACATATAAACGCCTGATCGCTTATCTGGAGCAAATCGGTCCAAGGGATGAGTGAGCGAATGGCGCAGCGGGTTGTTTCACGGTGGGTTCTCTCATGCTTGGCATGGCTGCTCCTGCCCGGGCACGCTCTAAGCGAAGCAGCCCCATCTGTCGTCGGCGCTGATTCGTGGCCGGCCATATCCCTCCAACCGACCGTCGCCAGCGGATTAGTCGACCCCGTCTATGTGACGCATGCGAACGATGGAACGGGCCGGCTCTTCGTCCTCGAGCAGGCCGGGCGCATCCGCATCGTCGTGAAACAAGTGCTCATCAGCGAGCCGTTCCTGGACATCACCGATCGCGTGCTCTCGGGAGGAGAGCGAGGGTTGCTGGGACTCGCATTTCATCCGAACTTTCGCGAGAACGGCAGGCTCATCGTCAATTACACGCGAACGCCGGACGGGGCCACGGTCGTCTCCGAGTTTCGCGTACGGCATGCGGGCGAACGTCCGTCTCTTTCCGAGCGCATCCTCATCGTCATCGCACAGCCTTATTCCAACCATAACGGCGGTATGATTGCGTTCGGTCCAGACGGGCTACTTTACATCGGGATGGGAGACGGCGGCTCAGCAGGAGACCCGCAGAACCGGGCCCAGAATCCACACGAGCTGCTGGGAAAGATGTTGCGCATCGACGTGGACAAGAACGAGCCCTATGCCATTCCCGGAGACAACCCGTTCCGGTCGGGTGGCGGACGTCCTGAAGTCTATGCGAAAGGCCTCCGAAATCCTTGGAGATTTTCCTTCGATCGTGAGACTGGCGACCTCTGGGCGGCCGATGTGGGCCAGTACAAGTGGGAAGAGATCGACCTCGTGACTCTGAACGGCAATTATGGGTGGAGACGCATGGAGGGACGGCATTGCTTCATTCCCGAATCAGGCTGCGAGGGACCGGATCTGAATCTGCCGCTGCTGGAATATGCCCATCAAGGGGGCCGTTGCTCCATCACCGGCGGCTATGTGTATCGCGGGCAGGTGCAATCCTCGCTCAAAGGCTTGTACCTGTTCGGCGATTATTGCAGCGGCGAGTTGTTCGGCGCGCGATTGGAGGGAGGCGAACATCCTCGTGCCGTCAAAGGGCCCGAGCGGCTGCTTCGTACCGGACTAAGAATCTCATCGTTCGGAGAAGACGAGGCGGGAGAACTGTACGTCGTGGACCACGGCGGGGGTCTGTATCATGTCACTGAAACCAGCCAGACAGGCGGAGAGCATCACAATTTCCCTGCCAACCAATAAACGAGAATGCCGGCCAGTTCATCCACGGCTTGGGTCGTGATCATGAGGGCCGTGTAGTTGGGAAGGAAATCAAAGAGGGTAAGTCGTGCCCAAACGTCCCCCGGCCGGTCGGCTGCTTCGTATCCGCAGGGCATGGGGGTGACCGAGAAACCTTGTTTCTGAAAAAGAGCGACCGCCCGCGGAAGGTGATAGGCGTCCGTCACAAGGAGAATGCGGCCGGCAACCAACAATTCTTTGGTCCTGCTTGCATTCTCATAGGTGGTACGGGAGCGATCTTCGACGAGGATGGCGGAGTCGGGCACCCCCAGTCTGCGGGCCCACCGCTTCATTTCATGAGCTTCCAACGGTCCTGTCTGGAACACCCTGGCGTCCCCGCCTGAAACGACAAGACGAGGAGCCAGCCCTTGCGACCAGGCTTCGGCCCCACAGGCCGTCCGCGCGAGGGAGGGTCCCGACAGCTCCGGCACCGGTCGAAGGGTGCCCTGAGCATAGACTCCGCCTGCCAGCACCACGATGGCATCGAATCGGGTGGCGGCGGTGGCTTGAAACGGCGGATACCAACTCTCCAGCGAAGCGACCAGTAGCTTGGCCGGCAGGGGAGTGGCGGTCATTCCCGTGATGACGACCGAGGCAAGCGCAAATCGTCTCACCCACCGTGTTTGCCATGGTGTCGCCGGGAGACAGGCCGTAAGGAAGGTCAGCAGTACGCCGGCCGTGATCCACGACATCGGGTACAGGGCATATTTGAGGATTTTATAGGCCCCGTAAAGGGCGGGAGTGAGTTCCACGGTGATGATTCCCGTTCATTCCTTACGGTTGCCGGTCCAAGATAGGACCTTGCCATGGAATTAGGCGCAGCATACAACGGAGAACGAACCGCACCAAGCGTTCAGGAGATTTCGTGATGAACCGGACATGTCGCTATTGGCTGGTAAAGTCCGAGCCCGAGGCCTTCTCGATCGACGATTTGAAGCGGTCGCCAAGACAGACCACCTGTTGGGACGGCGTGCGTAACTATCAAGCGAGAAATTATCTACGGTCGATGCAGCCGGGGGACGGCGTCCTTTTTTACCACAGTAACGCCGATCCTCCCGCGATTGTCGGCTTGGCCGAAGTCGTCCGGAAGGCCTATCCCGACCCGACTCAATTCGATCGGAATGATTCGCATTTCGATCCCGCGAGCGATCCTGAGAAGCCCCGTTGGGAGATGGTGGACATTCGCTTCGTCAGGAAGTTTGGCCAAGCGCTGCCGCTGGATCAGTTAAGGCAACGGGCCGCACTCAAGGGCATGGAATTGTTACGAAAGGGATCTCGTCTTTCCGTTCAGCCGGTTGCCGAGTCCGAATGGAAGGACATCCTGAAACTAGCGAGAAGCTAAGGCCGATCGATCGGCTATGCAACGACATCCGCGACAGTAGACTGACCGGCGCCCTTGGGCGCGGCACACGAGCTTGTTCTATATCGATCCTGCTAGGTGCGGGCCTTGCCGTCGTCCAGATAGCGGTGTTGCCAATCCAACCAGGCATGTCCCAATTCGTGAGCCAGGATATACCGGCGGCGCGTGACCGGAAGCCTCTTGCGGATATAAATGGTCTTGTTGTCGTTGTCCCAGATGCCGTCTGCATTAGGGTCGCGGCGATCCATTTCGGAGTCCGTCACTTGCCGGACAGTGATGTGGTAGCCAAAGGGCAATACGACGCGATTCGGTATGCGCATGGGAAATAGGCCTCATAAATCCGGCCGCATTCGACGCGGCCGACGTTTGTAGCCTAACATAATTTCTCCTTTCTCAGCCCTACCGAAAATCCCTGGATTGTCAGCCGTTTCCAAGCTCAACCGCGCCGGTTTTTGATGGCCGACCGGGGCCAGATGCCGCCCTACAGCTGCAAGGTGCTAAACAGGGCTGATGAGAGGCCTCGTTCTTACTGAGCCCCACGGCAATTCCATTTGGACAAGTCATTGGTGTATCATGCTCGGCATGGTTGACAAGCTCATCGCCCAAGAACTGGCCAAGCCCTATCCGGCGTCGGTGCGGATCGTCGGGGTCAAGATAAGAGACCGGGGAGAAGTCAAGAAATTCGACGCGGGGGACGCCCAGGTCAGGCTGGGAG
>DASTLA010000210.1:0-5578 GCA_035715525.1 Nitrospiraceae bacterium | reverse complement strand
GATCTCGCTTGCCGCCGGTGGCTGAAATCCGCCGGAGATTACGAAGCGATCCGCTATTTCATCCAACAGGCCCCCTATGCCCACTGGTTGAGACGCCGAGTACGAGAAGGGCACCTGCCGCCGGCCGTGCGAGGCGAAGTGGCCGAATGGGCGCGCCGGCACAAGGACGCGCCGATCGAGGAGTGGAACGAACGAGGTCGGCTATTGTTCGAGGAGACCGCCCAATGGCGGCGCGCCGAGCGCCTCACCCGTTTGGCCTGCCGTTTGATCGATCTGGCTGCCGCGCTTGGCATCGAGCCGAAAGAAATCACGCAGACTTCGACCGGCGATGCCGTCACGCTTTGTGACTGGTTGGACGGTTTTCCACCGAGCCAGCACGGGCCTCGCTGGCTGGAAGCGTTGGAGACCCACCACTGCAGAGGGATGGTGGGACAGTTGCTGCGCGCGGCGGAAGGCCGGCGCCAGGGAAACGGCTCGACCGCGCCTGCGACGTCACGTCCGCTGGCCCAGATGGTGTTCTGCATCGATGTTCGATCGGAAGTGTTTCGGCGGCACTTGGAGCGCCTCGGCGGGTACGAAACCTTGGGAGTGGCTGGATTCTTCGGCGTGCCCGTGAAGTATCAGCCGTTCGGCGGAGAACATCCCGTGACCCAGGCCCCGGTCTTGCTGAAGCCCAAAAACCATATCCGCGAAATTCCCCGCAGCTACCACGGGGCAGAGGCCACCCGGCACCGGATGGCCGGAAAGGCGACGAAGATCGCCCATACGCTCCTGTACGACCTGAAGCAAAACGTCGTCACACCCTATGTCATGGTAGAAGCGCTCGGCTGGTTGTTCGGTCTCCCGTTATTGGGCAAAACGCTGTTCCCGCTGTGGTACCAGCGGGCGAGCCGGTGGTTCAAGAAATGGTGGCTTCCACCGCTGGCGACTACGCTGACCATCGACAAGCTCACCAGGCCGGAGGCCGAAGACATCGTCGCAGCCGATCATCGTGCCCTGATCCGTGCCGCCTTGCGACGGGAGTTCCCGGCACTGGGGTCGGCCGCCACACCAGCATTGATTGAAACCATGCGTCGTCGGGCGCTGGGTGACGCACAATATGGAGACTGCGGCGATCTTCCTGCGACGCTCGGAATCCCCCCGGAGCAGGAGGAGGCCTTCATCGAACGATTGCGCCAACGATTCGACATGACGCCGCGAGGCGTCTCGAACCGCCTCCAACGGATCACCCAACATGGGTTTAGTCTCTCCGAGCAGGCCTACGCGGTGGAGGCGGCCTTGCGTCTGATGGGATTCACCGGCGGGTTTGCGCGGCTCGTCGTCATCTGCGCCCATGGCAGCACTTCCGACAACAATCCCTATGAGTCGGCGCTGGACTGCGGAGCCTGCGGGGGGAACAGCGGGTTACCGAACGCTCGGGCCTTTGCGGCCATGGCAAACAGCCGCGCTGTGCGGGATATCCTGCAATCCAGGGGCGTGACGATCCCGAGCGATACGCATTTCGTAGCGGCGCGGCACGACACGACTGCCGATGACATCCGTATTGTCGACTTGGAGGACGTCCCGCCCACCCATCGCAAAGATCTCGTCCGCCTGATAAGCGATCTGGAGGAAGCGGGACAAGAAGCGGCCGGAGAGCGGGGAGCAGCGCTCGAGGGCGTGGAGGTCGCGGCCCAGGGGCCTGCAGCCAGGACAAGGGCCGCCCGCCGGGCCGTGGACTGGGCGCAGGTGCGGCCGGAATGGGGACTTTCGCGCAACAATGCTCTGGTGATCGGCCGGCGCGAGCTCACCATCGCGATGAATCTACAGGGACGGGCATTCCTCCATTCGTATGATCATCGGCAAGACGAATCGGGTAAATTGCTGGAGACGATCATGACGGCTCCCTTGGTGGTGGCCCAATGGATCAACATGGAGCATTATTTTTCGACCGTGGACAATGAAGTGTATGGTAGCGGAAGCAAGGTGTACCACAATGTGGTCGGGCGAGTCGGCGTGATGAGCGGTGCCGCCAGTGATCTCCGGCTCGGTCTGCCCGCCCAAACGGTGCTCAACGGTCCTGTGCCTTACCACGAGCCGATGCGCTTGCTCACTATCATTGAAGCGCCGAGGGGACTGATCGAGTCGATCATCGCGAAGCATCCCGTGCTCGAGCGATTGATCCACAACGAGTGGGTGTTGCTGATGGCCTATGAGCCGGGCGAAGGAGCCTGCTATCGCTATGACATCATGACGGGCTGGCAACCGGTCCGAGCAGAGCAGGAAGGCGAGGAAGCCCAGAGGCCGCTTCACGCTGCAGCGGCGAACGGAGCCGATGGCCGGAAAGGTCAGCCGCAACCCGACGCCGCAGTGAGTACATGATCTGGAGTCAATGCGCTGGGCCGGGGGAGCGACGACGAGGGATCGCACAGAGGAGGGGAGACGCCAAATATGCTGACGTTACATCCGATGAAGGAAATACGGATCGTCGTGCAAGGAGAACATTTGAACATCGTCACGGATCTGCTGGATCGTGTCGGAGCCACGGGCTATACGATCATCAACAACGTGTCCGGAAAGGGACATCACGGGTTTCATGAAGGACATCTGTTGTTCGACGACACGAGCAGCCAGGTGATCGTCTTTACGGTCGTGCCGGAGGAACGGATCGAGCCGATCCTGGGCGGATTAAGCCCGCTGTTCCACAAGCATTCGGGCGCCATGTTCGTCAGCGACGTCGCGGTGACTCGCCGCGAACACTTTGTGACGGGCTCGGGCAGGCCTGCGCCGTCTCCCCGACGAACCTAGCAAGCTCTCGCAGCGCGCGCCGAGCAAAAATCTCTACGCCGCTTTTTCCCTACGGGGGTACGAACTAGGACCGGACTTGTATGGGAGTCGGTAGGCACATCGGGCGAATTGATCCATTGGCAAAGCGCCTGGAGTGCATGCCCGAAAACGCACAGAAGCGTCATGAGGGCGCCATACAGGAGTGAAGGGGCAAATACGAACAGCCAGGAAACGTCCAACAGCCCGGCGACTTTGATCAAAGCCAAGATCCCGGTCGCGATAGGTAGCCACCCGCCCATTCGGGCGATGTGCCATAAAAGAATATCCAGCCCACGCTCTCGCATAAGATAGCTTATACCTCCATTTCGGTCGATCCGCCGCTGGTAAGGACCCTAGGCGGAAGCGGCTTCTGACAGAATGGGTCGGAAGGCAGGCCATCCGACGAGCGTCTCAGTCCCCATCATTTTGGCGTAGTCGCTGAGCGATTGTGCACGATCCGCTCGCCGGGATAGAGCTCGAATCGGTTCGCATCTCCAGCCTGCAACGCTCGCCTGGCATGCCACAACAGCAAATGTCCTGAGGATTTGGATCTCTCGGACTGGGCTCCAAAAGATGGTACGTGGCTTGCTGTATTGGCCGTACGGATGTGGCCGCTGGAGGCTTTGCCATGAGGAACAAGAGAATCTTCGGAGCCTGCATGCTGATTTGGCTGTCCACGGTTCCTGTTCATGCACAAGGATCGGCTGGGTCGTCTTCCACCGACATGATTGATCAGACTGAAGCCTTTCGCTCGCCCAGAAGCTCATGGGAAGTATGGCTCCGGGAAGGTCAGCTCGACGTCATTCCGCCAACGTACCGCCCCCAGAGCCTCGAACTTCGACGGCCGTCTGCCCCTCCCTCTTCACGTAAACCGGCTTCTCCATCCCGCGCCGAGAAGGCTGGCCGCAGTTTTGCTGAATTGAAAGCTAAATCGAATGAAAACGTTCGACCCTATGAGGTCGACCAAATCCACCATCAGTAATAGCCCTGCCGCGCGTTGACCTCGATAACGAACCGCTGCTCCGAGTCTCGCATCATGGTAGAGTCAGGATCGGCCACCTCCGGAGGTGAGCCGAACAGAGGGATCTCTCATGCGGGCCTGGCTGATGGATTCCAGGAGCGGCATTGAAGCGCTCAGGCTGTCGGAAGTCGCCGATCCTCAGCCTGGGCCTGAACAGGTGCTGCTGAAGGTGAGATTCGCCGCCCTCAATCCTGCAGACGCGTTTCTTTCTCGCGGAATGTATCCCGCAAAACCGAACTTGCCGCATATCCTCGGCCGGGACGGTGTGGGAGAGGTCGTTCAGACCGGGTTGGGTGTCACACATGTGCGGCAGGGGAATATCGTCGGCATCTTGCGCTGTGACGTGGGAGTGGAGGTCTGGGGAACGCTGGCCGAGATGGTCGTCGTGCCGGCAGACAGCGTCGTGCCAGTTCCGAAGGGCTGGTCCCTTGAAGAAATGGCAGGGGCCCCGTTGGTGTATTTGACGGCCTGGCAGGCCTTGACGCAGTGGACCGACCCTCCGGCCCCGCCGTCACCCGGCCGCCTTCTCTTGGTGACGGGTGCGTCGGGGGGCGTCGGTGTCGCGTCGGTGCAGCTTGGAAAGGCAATGGGGCTTACCGTCGTTGCCCTGTCACGCCGTGAAGAGAAACGCGCGAAGCTCAAGGAACTCGGAGCGGATATGGTGTTCGATCCGTCGAGCAAAGCTCTCGTTAAAACCCTGAAGACCGTCCTGCAGCCACGTGCGGTCGACCTGGTCGTGGACACGGTGGCCGGACCACTGCTCAATGACGTGCTGGCGTTGCTTGGACATGGAGGACGGATCAGTTTGGTCGGCAGAAGCGGCGGGCCGGTCCCGGAACTCAACACGGCGAGTTTATTTTTTCGCCGCATCCGAATGGGGGGTGTGGCGGTGGGCGATTATTCGAGCCGGGAGGCACGGCCAATTTGGGAAGAGATCGTGCAGCGCTTGGATGCGATGGGACAACGGCCCCAGGTCGACAGTATCATGCCCTTCGAGCAGGTACCATCGGCATTCAGCCGCCTGAGCGCGGGACCGATGGGAAAAGTGCTGATACGGGTCGCCGCCTAGCGAACTCGTGAACGATCAAGCCGACTCCTGGAGACGGCGTCGCCGCCGGCGGTCTTGCTCCATGCGTTCGATGAACGCTCCGACCTTCGCATAGCAAAACCTGCAGAGAAGATCTCTCTCGGCGCGTTCCGTTTCACACCCCACGCACAACGGCTCATCGGTGAAATGGGACACAATGCTTTTCAACATACGCATAGGTTCCCATATTTCACCCGAATCGTGAGCTGCAGACCTCCCGAGAGAAACTGTCATAGTCGATTTCCAATCCGTGTCGTCGGAACGACCGCGCCGGCACCTACTCGATCACCTGATCTCGGAGGAAGAGGTGCGCCCTCCATCTTTTGGGCCCGTTAGGGGTTTCGACAAAAACTCTCCTTCGGCGGGTTTCTTGCGGCGTCGAGCCTTCCACTTTGTATAGGCGATTTGAAGTTCCAGGAGGTGATTCTCCAAGAACAGCTGCTCGTCATCCGTGAGGTCGAGCCCGCTCCGCAGCGCAGATGTGAGATCCTGCAGGGTGGCGCTGAACTTCACCAACATTCCACGTTTCGTCATAGGCCGGCATTTATGCCGGTCGAGCCTCCTTCTTGCAACTAGGCAAGTGCCCGGGACTGAATGTGGGGCTCTTGGACCATTGCCTGTAGGGCTTCCGAGTCCGCCGTTCCCCGGTATTTTCGTCGCCGAAC
>DASTLA010000209.1:0-4296 GCA_035715525.1 Nitrospiraceae bacterium | reverse complement strand
GAAGCAAAGAATGAATCAAGCAGAATTTGGTGGGGGTGACAGACGGAGGAGGGTATGGACGCCGCCGACCTTACCCATCCTGTTGTGATCTACGGAGCGACCGTGACCGTGATCTCGTGCAGTCCGGTCGCGCCGTCGGGGGCCGGGTCCTGTTCGACTGAGGTTTGGCGGCGTCCCGTGCCGTCGGTGGTTCTTACAACCAGCGTCCGGTGGCCGGAGGCCGTCGCCGTCCAATCGTAATGCCAGAACAACCAGCTTGCCGTTGATTGCGGTGCTTGGAGTTCGGCCTCCTGCCAGGTTTCGCCGCCGTCGGTGCTGACCTCGACCAGCTTGATGCCCCTCGTTCCGGCATAAGCGAGACCCTCGATGCGCTGCATGCCGCCCTGCAGCATCTCCCCATGGCCTGGACGACCGATCCATGAAGTGGTCTTGACGATCGCCTCATCGGTCCATCCCTTCTGCGCGTAATAGCCTTTATAGTCATTCGCGACGATCTCGATTTCCGTCAGCCATTGGACGCTTTTCATCCCATAACAACCGGGAACGATCGCACGCGCGGGAAATCCGTGAGCCTGCGGGAGCGGAACCCCGTTCATGTGATGGGCGATCAGCACGTCGCCCGCCATGGCGCGTGACAGGGTGATGCTGTCGGAATAGTCGTCGGCGGCGCGGAAGACCACGTCATAGGCCTTGGCGTCGGCCCCTGCCTCCTCCAACAGGGTGCGCAATGGGACCCCCTTCCAGTCGGCCGTGCTGATGAACTCGCCTCCCACCGTATTGCCGACACATTCCAGTGTGACGATCTGCGAAACCGCCGGCATCGCCAGCAGTCGGTGATAGGACAAGGTGAGTGGTCGTTCGACCAGGCCCTTCACGCTCAACGACCATTCGTGAACGCGTATCGTGGGCGGGCTACGATACGACGTGAGGTAAAATTCCTCGTTCGGAGTGATCGCCGGAATCGGTTTCGAGATGGGGCGGCCGAGCAGCGAGTCCAGCAGACCGGCCAGGGCCGAAGCGGGACGCACAAGAGGCAGCAAGGCGCTCAATCCCGCCATGTGAACCAATCGACGGCGCGTGAGGCTCCACATAGTCCGGTCAGACGTTCTCTTATTTGGCGATCGCAATCGCCGGCGTCGGATAGCGCGTGAGGTCGGTGACGGTCATCTGGAACAAATTCGATAATACGGCGAAGGCTTCCTGATTCCAACTCGGCACCATGCCTTGGCTCACCGGATACTTGCGGATCGAGTAGTGGCGACCGTCGAATTGGACCGAGAACTCGTACTCGCTCGGCTTGGAAGCGGACTCGTCGATCTCCAAAGTTCTGGCCGGGTTCCGGGCGACATTCTTCGTGCGGGAATCCGGTTCAACCGCGAGCTCCGGCTCCTCTTCGATGCTTCTGGCCACGAAGCCGATGATGGCGTTCATGCTGCGCAACAAAATGAACCCGTGCAGCGGATAGTCGCCGCCAGGAAAGCCTGGCTTGATGTCCACCAAGAGGTGGTCCGAGGGATACCGCTGGGCCTGTTCGTGCAGACGGCGCCGTTCCTCGTTGGACAGTCGGTTCGGATCATAATTGGAGACCAACAGACGCCCGACCGCCTTCCGCCGGACCGTATGCAGCTTGGCTCCGGCCTCGCCCTCCCAACGAAACCCTTTCTCCAACGCGGCCACGATTTCATCTGGATTGGGGGCGCGGTTCGTGTGCACGGTCTGGGCTTCCTCGAACAGGATCGGCCCGACGAACAGTTTGCGTTCGGCGTCGAGACCCGCCAGGTGCAGCAGACGCTTCCGAAATTCCACATACCCTGCTCCCTCCGACGGCGCATTGAAGAAAACGGTGGGGCCTTGTTCGTCATCGACGGCGATGCCGCGCGCCATAAGCCGCAGCACCATGTTGATATCGTAGCCTTGCCGCACCAGAAATTCGAACTTGTCCTCGTCCAGCGGGCGCAAGACGCGCTTGGTGAATTCCTCGCCCGTAATCGGCACAATCGTGATCGTTGGATTTTCCGCCACGCTGGCCGAGTATTCCAGGTTGAGGGCTCGTTCAGCCGCCTCCGGCGCGCGTCCGATGCCGCCCCTGATCCCCGCGCTGGTTCGAAAATCGAACGTCGCCGCCACGCTGGACACGGCGGTGAAATGGACGGGACGATGGAACCGCGCGCGGGCGATGTTCAGCAGGAGCAGGTCGGCCTCGACATAACTCACGGTGCGATCGTATTCGATCACTGCACGATGCATGGCAATGGGCGAGAGACAACCGCTGAGGACAGCCGCGAGCAGCGTCCCTCGTAGAAGGCTTAAGATGATTCTTTTCAGAGCGATCATGTGAACGCTACTGCTGCCCACAGATGAGAAGGCAGAGTTCCTTTCAATCATTGTCAGATCTCACCCTTCGCGGTTCCGACTCGAATAGAAGGCGCGTATGCGGGCCAGCCGCCCGGGGGCGGGATCGGGGCCGGGCAAGGCTGCCACCAACCGCCGCACCATCGCAATCTGGTCGACATACCTCCGGCAGGCGAGACAGCGTATCAGATGCATCCGCATTCGCGCCTTGTCCTGTTCAGACAGATGCTCGTCGATATAGCAGGAAGTCCAGGCTGCCGCTTCACGGCAGGTCACGTCGAGCGCAGCATCTTCCGACCGCTCATCCAGCATGGAACGACCTCCTGAGATGGTGTCTCTCTTTGTCTAGCAGGTCGGCCCGTTCTTACACTTCAATGGAGCTTCATCCAATGGCCTGTTCCACGGCTCGGCGAACGCGCTCCCTGGCGCGATGGAGCCGCACGTAGAGGTTCGATTCGGTGATCTTGAACAGAGCACAGACTTCTTTGGAATCAATCCCTTCGACGTCGCGCAGGATCAACACATCTTTCAGCATGGGAGGCAGTGCGTCGATCGCTTGTTGCATGGCGCTCACGGCCTGTTGGTTGGCCAACAGTTTCTCCGGGGTCTGGTCGTCCCATGGCTGTGGCGGAAAGGCCCATGTGCCGGCCGAGTCTCCGGATGCTTGGAACCGCGACGGGTCAACCGCTTCGTCTCCTTCGCCATCCGCCGTTTCAAAGGAGGAAAAGGTCGAATGCCGCTTTTCCCGGACGCCGCGATCCTTTGCTTTGTGAATCAGAATGCCGAAGATCCAGGTGCGGAGCGACGACCGTCTTTCGAACCGGTCGAGTCGCTCGACGACGGTCATCCAGGTGTCTTGAACGACCTCCTCCGCCACTTCCCGCTCTGCGACATAGCCCATTGCCATGCGGATCAAGGCACGGTGATGCCTGCTGACCAGTTCTTCGAACGCACCTTCCTGGCCTTGGCGGAGCCGGTCGAGCAACTGCGTTTCCGATGAGAAAGAGCCGGCAGTCGGACGAGAGACGCCGGCCGATCCGGATTCGATCGAGCACGTGGAACCTGTCGTTGCAGTGAGAGCAGTAGGGTTCATGACCGACCTCCGGTCCGCAGCAGCTCCGTTACGAACGCGGGAGCGCTGATGAGAGTGACATTTCGACCGTGCAGGGTCCGCAGGACCTCGATCCCTTTGGCATCCAGAAAATCAACGCCGGTGCAATCCAGGCGCACCGATTGACGGTTCCGCAGGCACGTCCGGCATTCGTTGTCCAGCAGCGATGCCCATTGCGCGGTGATTTTCCCTTCGAGCTTGAGCAAGACCCGTGAGCGGCTCTCGCGTACTTTCGTAATTTTCAGCATCGCCATCCCCTCCGGCCGTTCGTGGATGCCGGACTCTTCAGCAATGGTGATGCCGGACGCTGCGCCGATGAGGGGAAATCGCGGAAGTGATTGACGGATAAATAGGATTAGCGGCGATGGTGGGTCGGAAAGGAGACTCGTCCGACGAGGGACCAGCCAGCGCGCTCCCAACATAATGGGACCCTCACGAAATATTGGGAATGGGAGCCGGACCGTGACTGGTTGCAGCTTGGCTCAGTGGGGGAGGGGACTGACGTCGGGCTGTGTGCGATATCGGCGAAGTAAGCGGAGACGTAACCGATCCAGGTAAAGGTACACGACCGGGGTCGTGTAGAGGGTCAGGAGCTGGCTGACCAGCAAACCGCCGACAATGGCGATGCCGAGAGGACGGCGAATTTCCGATCCGACCCCGGTTCCGAGGGCGAGCGGCAATGCACCGAACAGCGCGGCCAGCGTGGTCATCATGATGGGCCGGAACCGCAGCAGGCAGGCTTCGTAGATTGCCTCCAGGGGGGACTTGCCTTCTCGTCGCTCCGCCTCCAGGGCGAAGTCGATCATCATGATCGCGTTTTTCTTCACGATCCC
>DASTLA010000208.1:0-3228 GCA_035715525.1 Nitrospiraceae bacterium | reverse complement strand
ATCAGCAGTGTCTGTACCACGCCAAACGCAATGCCGATGAGACCGTGCTCGTCGAGCTGACGCCGGGAAGCGGGGGTGAAAAAAAGAGTCTTTTCAACAGTGAACGGATGAAATCCGACCGCACCCTCCTCTCAGGCATCGGTGACGGTGCCTTTACGTTCCGATCCCCTGTCGGCGGCGTTCAACTTACGTTCATGAAGGGCGACGCATTGGTCACCTTGTCGTTCTCCTCGGCCAAACACGGGAATCCGCTGGATGCCGTCACGAACCTGGCTAAGGCAGCGGCCGCCAGGATGCCTAGTCGCCTCACCATCGCCGGCCCGACGTCCTTGGGTGCTGCCGTGTTGGGCACTTCTGCTTTCCCATCGGCCGGCGACTGGTATGGCTGCCTTCCTGTCGGACTACTGTACGGCAAGGGCCGCCTGACGATCACGGAACGAGGAGACTGGACGATGACCACCGCGATCGTATCCCCCGGAACTATGGTCGCGGAGCGGGGACAGTGGCAGGTGGAGTCTTATCAAGAAATCCTCCACGGAACCTACCAATTGAACGGGAAGGAGTCATTCTCTACGACCGGTATTCTGAGCATCAATTGGGACAGGTTGGCAAAAAGCCAGCCTCCGTCACGATTCGACCGGACTTTGTTTCAAGCACTCAGCGGCATGCCGCAGAAAGTCGCGGTCAAACGCTTGCCCGCCGTGGATCCAGCCTTGGTCGGTAGTTGGGAAGGCTCTGCGAAATTCGTGGACCACCAGGAAGAGTTCGTGTGGACGATCACGCCCGGAAATGTTTCGCAATTTTATCGGGCCACGATGCAAAGCGGCCGCTTGGAGCAAGACGGCGACACCTTCAAACTTGTTACGCAGCAGGGGAAATCGCCGGCTCCTGCTATTCGAATTCTCGAATCAGACAAAATGGAACTGACCGATTCGTCCGGCACAGTGTCGCAATGGACGAGAAATGAGAAGTTGCTCTCGCGCTGCTAAGACAGGCCGGAGTGGTGCACATGAAATACATTCCGATCGTGCTGGTCCTAGCGTTGACCGCCACCAACGTGCGAGCTGAAGACCACACTTCACCGGCCCCCGCCGAAGTACCGGAACTTGCATTCGACCTGCCGTTGAATCAGGAGCAGGCGAAGCAATTTCTAGAGTCGCTCTTCTCTCTGGCGGCGGCGAACGTTCGCGAGTACGTGGAGTTGGAAAGCTCGAAGAGGTCGGTCGATCCGACGATCCCACCTCAGCGTGAGTTTCGATTGAGACTGTATCCGAAAGGCAAGTCTCGGTCCCAAGATCATTATACGGCGGAAGGCTCTTTCAGCCTGGAACCAAAACATCCCCGTTCTGAATTTCGGTTCCGCTTTGACCCTGCACCATCCTCCGATCCCACCGGACCCCATTTGCACGGAGATCCGGTGTAGCGCGTTCGGATGGAATATCGAACCAACAGGACGCTTCTGAACTTCAGCGGGACATTGCAGGCCGGCAGAGACGGTGAAGAGGGTATTAGAACCGGAAGCCGAGACCACCCGATACGATGTGCGCCCGGTAGTTGAGCGTGAACGATGGCCCATGCGCACCACTCGGGAACTCGCTCTCCCACTGATAATTGGCCACAAAGTATTTGTATTCGGTAAAAAGGAACAAATGCTCGCCGACGTTGCCGCGTAGCCCGCCGATCAACTGGTAGGCGAAAGCTCCGTCTCCGGCATTCTCGTTTACGGCTCCGATCGAGGAATTCTGCAGATTGAGGCTTCGAGCAAATCCTCCGGACAATCCTGCCCCCACTCCCACATAGGGCTGAAGGATCTCTCCGGGATAGCGGAAGAGCAAGTTACCCATCGCGTTGATTTGATTTAAACGGGCACTGGCGCTCCTCGTGATTCCCCCGCTCGTTTGTGTTGGGGCCTCGACTTTTCCCGTCAGACCGGACAATTCCAACTCCAACCCTACCGCCTTGGCCGTAAAGGTCGGAAACAGCCCGAATTTCAAGCCTCCACCGAGGCCACCCTGGACGGACGTATTCGTATAGGGGTCGTCCGCGAGTTTTAGCGGACGATCATTGGGCATGCTGCCCTGCATGAACAGGCTCACATAGAATTCCGTTTTCTGCTCGCTTGTGGCTGTCTGCGCGGTCGGGGCCGTCGTCGTTTGAGCATTAGCCGCCGCGCAATGTGGTGTCAAACCCAACAAGCTCAGCCCCGCGACCACCGTCATCGACGCCACCAGGCTCGTCCTCATCGTCGTCCTCCTTCGCATCCGCCAAGGTTCTGCTGGACCGTACCTAGCAATATCACGCCGGGCAGCGAGGACAAACAGATTCCGTCCTTTTTGCCCGCTACGGAGCTATCCTTCCCATCGACGCACATCGAAGATACAGGGCCGATATAGCCAACCGCGGGCTAGGCGTCGATATTGAGCGCTTACAAGGCTGTTTCAATCCCAATCATCTCGACCTAGGGAGATGTGGAAGGTACTCCGGTACGATGCCGATAGGCGGCTGACGCGAAGGCCTTAAGAAGCGGAATCATGAGAGCGCACAGCGACAGCGGCTTTATGCCGTTGCGGCAACGCAAACCACAGCGAAGCGAAGATGCGGCGGTATCCTGACCTCAGGGAAGCAGTGCAATGATGCGCACGGGCCCCCCCGATCCACCTCTGATTTTCAATGGAAGCGCAATAATCGTCGCCCCGGTCGGCGGGACTTGATCCAATTGCGCTACGTTCTCTAATGCATAGAGGCCCGCACCGTTGAGCAGTTGGTGGACGGGAAAATCTCTGGATGGTCCATAGTCCACGCTGGCCGTGTCGATACCGATCCCTCGAATCGCCCGTTCGACCACGAGAAACTCCACGGCCTCCCGAGAAAAAGCCGGGAAATGGAGCGTGGCCGGATCAGTGGGCGCTGAAGATCCGAAATACCGCTCTTGATCTGTCCAAGATGCGCCCCATCCTGTCAGCATGAACAGCAAGGACCCAGCGGGAACCCGTCCGTAGGCTGCTTCCCATTGACGCAGATCTTCCCGTGTCAATCGGTAATCTCGATTCTCGGCTGCCTGCTTGCGTGCATCCACCACTACCGCCGGGCCGAGCAGGCGATCGAGCGGGATCTTGTCGACGGACGCCTGGTCGCGTGCGAAGTGAATTGGGGCATCCATATGGGTGCCGGCATGCTCGGACATCGAGAACTCCCCGGAAGCATACCAATAGCCCCCCGACGTTTCTC
>DASTLA010000207.1:0-24362 GCA_035715525.1 Nitrospiraceae bacterium | reverse complement strand
ATGGCCGATGCGATGCTCGGCCGTCTGACACGCTGGCTCCGCATGCTGGGGTATGACACGGCTTACGAAAAACTCATCACCGACGAGGGCCTGATCGAACGGTCGCTCCATGAAGATCGGTGGCTGTTGACGCGTGACCGGTATTTGGCTCGGCGCAAGATCATCCGCGGTCGCTGCCTGTTGGTCGTCAGCGACCATTTGGACGAACAATTGCGCGAGCTCCGGCGGGACTTGCATCTCATTCTTGAACCCAGCGAGCAGAGACCCTTCCGTTGCGCCAACTGCAATGCCATCCCGATCCCCGTGGCTGCGCGCCAGGTCGTCGACCTCGTGCCTCCTTACGTTGCCCGGCACCACGATCGGTTCGCGCAATGTCCTTCGTGCCGGCAGGTCTATTGGCCTGGGACGCACTGGGAGGCAGTGGTCGGTCGTCTGTCGGCCATCAGGAACATGGCGGTCGATCGCTCGGCATGACACTCCATTTCGCTCAGCGGGGCCGATCGATTCCATCTCCGCGACAGGGAAAAAATCGCCACAGGCGTGGCGAGCATCGGTGGTGCTGGAACTTTCGACGGCATTGTGTTATCCGGCATCGTCGCGGCATATTTGACGTGAAGTGACGTCGCAATCGAACAGCCGCACCTTGTCCCCAACTTGGATCTCTCCTTCCGCCACGATCTGCCCATAGCAGCCGGCCACGGCTCGTAAATATTTTCCAGGACGAAACGTCAAGCTCTCCGCCTCCGGCATTCGGCGCAGCGCCGACCAGATGCGTGGATCGTGGTTCAGCTGTCCCTGCGACAGCGTGGTCATGACGCAGCGCGGGCAGGGATCGATGACACGGACACGAACGTCGCCGATCTGGAGGATTTTACCGAGCCATGCCGCTTCGTCTGAGGATGGATCATCCCCATTGTCGATCAACACGTTGGGCCTGAACCGTGCCGGATTCCATTGGCCCTGCGGATAGAGTCGGGCGAGACGAGCCAACGTCGCGGTGGTCAACAAGTGGAGAGGCGCGTAGTCCACGAAGGCAGGCACCGGAGTCGCGGTCGCCACGGGAAACTTGATCCGCACCGTGATTCCGATCGGCCCCACGTCGATCCGGTGCTCCACGTCCATCATGGCAGGACCGGTCGGGGCAGAAGAGAGGCGGACCTCTCGGGACAGGAGCTCCGTCATGGTTCGGCCCACCTCGTCGGCAGTCCCTTCGATGTCGTTCCCGTTCGGCAAAGTGAGGATCAAGCTGTCTGCCCGGCCAGGCGCGGCGGCAAGTTGGGCTCGGCATTGCAGCAGGGCTTTCCATCGCTTGGGACGCTTTGCGCTCACGACCTTGCCGGATGCGACGTCAATGAAGGCCCATTGCCTGTCACCGACGGCTCCTGCGCCGGTCAAATGTAGTCGCTCGCAAGATTGCCCTTGCATGGACTTCACAGGATATCGATAAAGATTCTGAACGAAGCCTACCGGTCGCATCGGGACCCATTATAGTGAAACGTCGCGGAAGGATGTTCGGTGGTGTACGGTGGATCTTTGGCCGGCACATTCGACGGCATTGTGTTATCCGGCATCCTCGCGGCATATTTGCCGTAACGCCAGCCTTATCGATGCCGCCGGATTGGTAGACGAGGGCGCGCACTATAAGAGGAGCACCGTTCAATGATTACATCGATCGCCTTCACCGTTTATCCGGTCTCGAACATGGAACGGGCCAGAGCCTTCTATGAACATGTGCTTGGCTTACACGTGAGCCACAATTATCAGGGCCAGTGGGTGGAGTACCAGGTCGGAGGCGCGACCTTCGCAATTACGACGAGCGATATGGGTCAATCTCCCGGCGCAAAGGGCGCGGTCGTGGCATTCGAGGTGTCGGACCTCGAGGCATTTATCCATAAGATGAAAGAGCGCGCCGTGACCTTTGTCACGGAAGCCTTCGACACCCCCGTCTGCCGGATGGCGATTATCGAGGACCAGGACGGCAACCGCGTCACAATCCACAAACGCCATGCCTGAAGAAACTCTGTAAAGTCATGAAGCGCACCGCGCCTGCGCCGCCTATCCTCGTGACAGGGTCCCCGGGAGTCGGCAAGACCACACTCATCCGCGAGGTGGCGAAACGGTTGGCGAACTATCATCCGGCGGGATTCTATACGGAAGAGATCCGGGATGCACAGGGTACGAGGGAAGGCTTCCAACTCGTGACCCTGGATGGTCGCCGCCAAGTCCTAGCCCATGTCGACTATCCCGGACCCTTTCGGGTGAGCCGCTATGGGGTCGACGTCGTTGGATTCGAGCGGCTCCTGCAGGAACTCAATCTCCGACATGACCGATCGGCTCTGATCGTGATCGACGAAATCGGGAAGATGGAATGCTTTTCGCGGCGCTTCATGGACGAGATGACCATGCTCATGAGCCAGCCGAAAACGTTGGTTGCAACGATAGCGTTGAAGGGGGAGGGATTCATCGAGCAGGTGAAAAATCGTCCGGACTGCCGGCTGATCACGGTCACAAGGCAGAATCGCGACGAGCTCGTGGAGGACCTCGCCACCGAGCTGCGGAGACGGTTGGGGGAGCGTGATCATTGACGTTGCGAAAGAAAGGGATCGCCACGACCGAGGTAGGGTACCTAGCCGCCATTGTGTTATCAAGCGAGTCGCGGCATACTGAACATCTTCTCCTTTGGACTCGAGCCTGATGACGTCGAGACGAATTATGCACGGCGGTTTGATTCTCGCGGCATTGATTCTCGTCCTGTCGCCGCAGAGTCAGGCTCAACCGGCCGACAAAGGCACTACGCTGCGTGGGGATGCCGAAAAGGGCAGAACGCTCTTCAACGGCAAAGGCATCTGTCACTACTGTCACGGCGTCGACGGACACCTCAATCAGAGGCCCGAATTAAGCGCGGACACGAAGGCGGTGATCGACCGGCTCAGCCCACCACCAGCCGATTTACGCCGAGCGGAAACGCTGCATCTTCGGGATGATAAAGCCAGGTTTCATGCGGTCCGCGAAGGGCACCCCGGAAGCGGCATGTTTCCGGATACGACTTTAACCGATCAAGATATCAAGGACCTGCTCGCCTACCTCGCGATGCTGCGCAAACATGTCCCTGCTCCGGGTAAGACTCCGTATTGATTCTCCCCGGACCAACCTCATTTCTGAAACAGCCGCGCCAGCTCATCGACCTCGAACTTCGGAAGCGGAGTGGCGCGACCTGCTTCACGCAGTGTGACGCCGTGGGAACGCTTCACCACCGTCCCGATTCGTGCAATCGGAATGCGGGCCGTCCGGAATCGCCGTCTCATCTTCGGTTCTTGACGCGGATCCGCACAGATCAACAGGGCTCCGGAGGCAATGGCGCCGAACGGATCGAACTTGAAGACCTCGGAAAGCCTGGCCGCTTCCGGCAGCACCGGAATGGCAGCGGCGTCGATCGCCAAGCCGACATCAGCGGCCTCGGCCAATTCGTACAGGGCGGCGCTGAGTCCGCCTTCGGTGGGGTCGTGCATCGCATGAACTTCTCGTGACGACAGCGCGAGACGAGCCTCTTTTACTACGCTCAACCCCGGATCTTGCAGATAGCGGCGGCAACGGGCGAGAAATTGCGCACCGAATCGTTCTCGGACTTCGTCGGCCCGCTCTCGAGCCAGAATCGAAACCGCTTCGATCGCGAGCCCCTTCGTGAGCAAAACCGCATCGCCGACGCGAGCCCCGGCCGCCGTGACGACCCTCTTCCGTGCACATTCTCCCAGCAAACAGCCCACCACGATGGGCCGCGTGACCGCCGGCGTCACCTCGGTATGGCCTCCGCAGAGCGACACGTTGAGCCGACGGCACTGCGCGTGGAGTCGCGCGAACAAGGTTTCAACGGCGCCGCGCGTGGAGCCGGAAGGCAAGAGTACGGTGGTGAGGAACCATTTTGGCGTCGCTCCCATGACCGCCAAGTCATTGGCGTTGACCAGCAGCGCATAGGCGCCGATGTCGTCCGCCACGAACGTGATGGGGTCCGTCTTCGCGACCAACAACCTTCGCCCGAAACGAATGACTGCCGCATCCAACCCGATCCCGGACCCGACCACGACGGACGGATCACGGTATCGGCTCACGCGGACGAGGAGATCGCGCAGAAGATCGACCGGCAGCTTGCCCACGGGAAGCATAACGCTAGGATGCCGCCTTGCCTCACTACCACACGCCATAGACTCCTTCCGAAAGCGCCTTGCAGAACGGCCCCATGCTGGAAAAGGCCCGCCCCACTTGCGTGCGGATGATAGAATCGACGGCCGCGAGCGTCACACCCGGCGCCAGGTTTGCTTCTACAACGACGGAAAACGGCATCGCGATAGGTCGCCCGATCTGACTGGTCATCCATACGGACACCTCGCGCAGGCCCCGGACTTTATGGCAGATTTCTTCAGCCAGCACCTGCGCCAGGACGTTATAGATCTTCCCCACGTGCGTCATGGGATTCTTACCCGCCGCTGCTTCGGCGCCCGACGGGCGGCGCAGCGAAATGACGCCACACACTCGATTGCCTCGCCCGACCTCGCCGGAATCGCCGGACTCCGCCGATGTCCCGAGCAACGTCAGGTACATGCCGTCGATGCCCTGCCCGCGACAGTCCAGCACATTGAGGCCGATGGCGATGGACAGCGGGGGGCCGGCTTGCCGTTCGGCGAAGCGCCGTAGCGCGCGGACGATCTCTGCCTTGCGGGCAAAATACTGGGAGGCTCTGGTTATTTTGGGAGAGAGCAACGGCATCGCTACAGTCAGCATCACTTTGCCGCCGGTCCTCATCCCCAGGACTTTGACGTCCTGCCCCGTGTCGGGAAATTCCTTCTTGAACGCGCTCCCGTTCAAGAATAGCTCGGTTTGGAGAACCAGCCGTTCGGTCGGCGTCAGAGGCGCATAACCGACGGCGGCCGAGGTATCGTTGGCGACGGCCTCTCCTTTCCGTTCCGCGACGGAGCGAAGCTCCGCCGATGCCGGCTTCAACTCCACCTGGCAGACCACGTCTTTGATGGGTTTGACCAGCGGAAGGTGGCGCCTGAACCAGCGATAGACCGCGCGCTCCGCAATGTCGACCACGGGCACCCGCGTCCGTTTCCATTCGAAGGTGGCTCGGTCTCCGATTACCATTCGCATCGGGCTGATGACGAACCCGCCGCCCAATCGACAGTCCACTTGGCCGGCCACCAACAATCCCTTGTCGGCATTGAAATGGAGCACACGGCCACAGGCCTCGCGATAGGCCCGCGAAAGGTCGATCGATACTTGCTCCATGGCGGCATCGCAAATCGTGTCCGGATGGCCGATGCCTTTCCGCTCGACGATCTCCACCGGTTGCTCGACCAGCGGCAGGCACGTCGACTGTAGGATAGTCGGCTTGATCATGGCGCACCGTACGAAAGCCGCCCGTTCCTCCAACGGCAGCCAGAGCATCCACAGTGAGGCGTGGATGAAGAGGCATGGTGTCTCAGATACAAATGCAATGCCAAGACTTTAGGCTCCGGGGCGGCGAGACGGGTCTAAGAGAGGTGACTCGGTGGGGTGTTTTAGACCAGACGATCTTGCCCGCTGTTGCCAATTGCCTCAGGAAGAGGCGGTCTGCATTAGTGCTCCGGGCATGAATCGATCCGTTTGGCCACATCATGGAAGAACAATGAATGGGACAAATGGCTCGATCCCCGAAAGGATCTCTTCGGGAATGAACAGGCGACGAGTGACATGCCTTAGAGACGATCGAGAAAGGCCATCATCGCGGTCAGCACCGGTGTTTGCCCCTCATCCTGGAGATGCAGCAGGTGACCTACCTTGTCGATGATAACGCAGCTTGCATTGCTAAAGTTCTGCCGTAGCCAGGATATTTCTTCATCCGGCATGACTGCCCCCAGCTTGGTGTCGCCTCGCAGGAACAACACCGGACAGTGAATCTTCGCCAAGAGCTCGTTATAGTCGTACCCCTTGATGAAACCTTCGAAATCGTGCAGCAGCACATTGAAAAAGGTGGGATCGAGCTGCCACAGGCATCCCGCGAAGAACAAGAACCATGCGCTGGTGACGCCGGGATAATCTTTGAATGCATCCGCGAGTGCGAGGGCAAGAGCTTGTTCCGATCGCGCGGATTTCTTCAGCCTCAGCCACAGGTGGAACATATCCCGGCTCGAATCGACGACCTTCCTGTAGTTCTCCAGCCTCAATGGCGCATCTTCGATGATGAGACCTTTGATCTTGCCCGGGGAGCGCGCCGCCACCAGGAGCGCGACGGCGCCGCCAAGCGAATGCCCGACAACCACCGCAGGCGCCTTCAACCGCCGCACGAATTCCGTGTTGTCCTCGGCGAAATCCTCCAGTCGATATTTCCCCGGTACCCACCCTGATCTCCCGTTTCCCCGCAGATCCAAGGCGTACACATGCCAGCGTCGTCCCAGGGTCGGAATGAGGGAAAGATATTCTTGCCAGCGCCACGCGCCTCCATGCAGCATCACCAATGGTTGGCCTGAGGAAGCGCCATGGTCGAGATAATTCAGCTTCACCGCCTTCGCATGGAAAATTCTTTCGGGTGACATGCGCGCTCCCTAGCATCATCAATTGCGAAACAGGATAGCCAGAACAATGCTTCGGCACAATGGGGATCAGATCATATCTGACAGGACGAGATCGTTGGTGCACCCAATCTGCCGAGCCTTGCCCTTAATGCCGTAATGCCGCTTCTAGGTTCAACACACAGAGGATTCCAGACTTCCAGTTCTTCAATTTCGACTCAACCGGACTCCGCGCTGCCATGCTGATCCCCTTTATTCATTAACCAGCGAGCGAAACATGATGACGGCATCTTGATAGGTCCCATCCTGCTTTCGTACCGCGCCGGGGATGATTGCCAGTTGCCTGAAGCCGAGATCCTCCCACAACCTACGAGCCGTTCGATTCTCGGAGAACACCAAGTTGAAGATCACGCCGCGGTAGCCCAATTCCGTGGCATAATCCAACATGGTCCTGCCCAATAGCCGTCCCAGTCCCTTGTTGCGCCATTCCGGAGAGACGATGAAGCCTGCATTCGCCACGTGTGATGCCCGACCCGGCCAGTTCGGCTTCAAGTAGAACGCCCCGGCCATCGTGCCTGAGCCGGCGCGGTCCGGCACATAGGCCGCCACGGTCTTTTTACCCTTGAACCAGTACTCTACAAACTCGTCACGATGCGGCGGCCGATCGTGCGGATAGGAAGTTCCTTCTTCGACGATAATCCGATACAGCTGCCGCAATGACTCGACATCTCGGTCATCTGCCAGGAGGAGCTGTACAGGCGAGCCATCCTTCAGCTTGTTCTCGATGGGGAATCTGTGAGCCACGTTAGGAAACCTCGGTATACCGGTTCCAGCTGCCGAATCCTTCTTACCGTTGATGGCTCTAATCATCAAGAGGAGACATGTGAGTGCGATACAATCCCGAAGGAGGTTCGCCTTGACTACAACAGCCCCGCTCACCCATGACGAACAGAAGGCTGCCGAAGCAGCGTTCCGTGGGCTTCCAATAAATCCAAGCTGGTCGCAAAGTGCCCGGCACATCTATCAGCGGATCGTGGCGGTGACCAATGGTCGGGACATCGTTACCGGCACGGACATCGGTTGCCTCGCGGTAGGAGGGACGGTGAAGTGACGATCTCGGATACTGCCGGGAAAGTACCGCGCTTCATTGAGAGACCCGGCCCGATTCAAATCCACGACAACCGACGCATCGCGCCGAACAACATATACAGTCCCATGCAGAGCACAAACATCGCGAAGCCCAACTTCAGATACGGGCCGGAAATCCGGCCCGCGATGACGGCGCCGACCCAGCCTCCAACAAACAACGCCGCGGCGATGATCGCGGCCGTTTTCAAATCGACATGCCCGTGACGATAATACTCGATCACGGCGGCGAGGCCCACGGGCGGCAGCAGGATCGCCAAGCTCGTTCCAGTCGCCGCATGCTGTGAGAAGCCCGCGAAGTACACGAGGGCCGGAATGATCAAGATGCCTCCACCGATCCCAAACAAACCGGATGCAACTCCGGAAACCAATCCGATCGCGATAAGCAGAATGATTGACGACAGGCTCATATACGATGTCTTCCTCCTTTACGAGCAGCCGTGGACCGTTCGGTTGTCCCGGCTCTCGGCTATTTCACGCTGATCATCCCCATCTGTCCTTCAACGGCCATCGCAGTTCCGAAGGGTTTGCACTTGCTCTGCATCGTTCGGCCCAAGAACTCCCATTCCTGCTGATTGGCGAGTCTGACGCGCAGGTCTTCGATGCACACCGGGTGCAGCCTGATGCGCACGATCCGCCCGTGCTCCGCTTCCACCATGTACAGAAATGAGAGATCGTTCCGTTCGTCCTTGTCGACCATATAGTCGTCGATAAAATCGCCCGTCGAATACAGAATCGCCTTGCCCTTGTAGACCTCAATGCCTTGAGGGCTATGGTTGGAATGACCCCAGTAGAGGTCCGCTCCCATCTCGATCAATTCATGCGCCAGCGACTGCATGGCGCGAGAGGGGGTACCCCAATTTGAACCGACATGCGCGCTCACGATAACCATGGCGGCCTGCCTGCGTGCAACGGCAAGTATCTGAGCCATACGTGATCGGTACGGTTCGACCAACCCGCGAGCGCCATAGGCGACATAGTTGACGCCGGGTTTCCTGCCGGTCGCTTCCCAGTCGGGTTCGTTGTCCGTCAGGCCGATGACTGCGACAGGGCCTTCAGGAGAGGCGAAGAGCGCGGGAGCCAGCGCCTCCTCCAGCGTCGCGCCCGCGCCTGATCGCTTGATGCCGGCATGATCCAGCAACTCCAGGCAATCCACCATCGCGTGCGGGCCATAGTCCAGGATGTGATTGTTCGCCAACGTCGCGACGTCGATCTTCGCCGCTTTGAGGAATTCGACTGCGCGGGGCTGAGCACGAAAGTGAAACGCTTTCGTCGTCGGATGCCATTCGACTCCTCGTCTGCTGATGACGCATTCCAGGTTGATCATTCGGCAATCGGCTTGAAGCATGATGGGAAGTACGTCGTCCCAGATCCACGCAGGCGAGACGGCGGGGTTCCGGATCACCTCCTGATCCACCGTCCGACCCAACATCACGTCTCCGGTCAAGGCAATCTTCACAGATCACCACTTTGGACAGGACCGCTTTCGCTGGCCTGGTTGCCGGGTTGGTGCTTCCAGGCCAAGGCTTCAATCCGCGTCTTGAGATGATCGGGGTCGGCGATGCCGCGCAACATGAGCAGTCGATCCGCGCGCTTCGATTGAACGGCAAGCGTACCGATGTCGAAGAAGCCGGCAACCATCCCTTGTCGGACTGAGACCTTTCCGACGTCGCTCAACGGAACGGATTGGATCTCCCGACCCGTATAGCCGTTTGTCATCGTGACACGTTCGATCGTCAACTCATAACGGGCCCATCGCCGGAGAATCGCCGCACACACGATGAGAAGCGCCCCTCCGACGATCCACCATTCCCAGCCGGAAAGCCCGAATCTAAAGAAGAGTGCACCGCGAAGTGCCGTGAGGGCCGCCAACAGATAGAGCCACGTAAACTGAGCCCAGGAGGGATAGCCCTCCCACAAGACTCTTGCTCCTTGTTCCGCCGACCCGACTGCCTGCGCCGACATCATGCCACCGCTTCCATCAGGATGAAAATCGAGCCGTTCGCTGCCGTTTCCAAGAACGGAGATTCTGCTCGCCCGCTAGAGCCAGCCCTGTGCGGCCTTGGCAGCCTGTTCTCCCCACAAGGCACTGGCTGAAATCTCCGACAGATCATAGGCGCCCGGCTCGAGTTGCGGCAGGGCCCGAGCCGCCGCGAGCATGACACGGGCCGTCAAGAGGGTCTCGCTACCCCGAGCCTCCAACAGGAAATGTTGATGGCCGAGTGGTCCCGAAGAGCCGCGTCGATCGAGGACCACGCCTCGGCCCTCCTGTTCGAACGCGGCGAGGTCATCGACGACGAATACCCGCGTGTCTTGACCCAAAAACAATGGATCGGCGCAAATGGCCTCGTTCACATGATCGGCGTTCGCTCCCTGCTCCAATTCGACATAGACATACCGCTGCAGGGTGCCATCGGCCGCCCGCATTTCAGCACAGAGCGCATCCTTGACTCCGTTCACGGTTCGCGCCATGGCCGTATGGTGCAAACTGACGCCCGGACGGTAGGACATTTGGATAGAACCGCCCGGCGAGAGCAATGCCAACCAGCTTCGCAACACCGATAGCGCGCCGGGGTCCCACCCGGCCCCAACGATGGCCGGAAGCTTGTACCGTATGGTCAGCTTGTGTATGGCGGCCTTATGGCGCTCAAACGCTTCTCCGTGCAGCGTGATGCAGTCCACGGTTGGAATGCCGTGATGAAGGGCTTCAATCTCGACGTCTGCGGCAACCGTGGTCGGCACACAGATCATGGCTGCCTCAACATCTCTCACTTGCCCGATGTGGGTCACGACCGGAATCTGCCGGTGAGGTTCGGTGAGCCCACGCACCCCGCTCGACGGTCGCCGGACTACCGCCGCCACTTCGAGATCAGCACAGAGGGAGGCGCTGTCGAGGCACGACTGTCCGACTTTGCCGAGCCCCACCACCGCCAGCCGCATCCGTTTCGAGGGCGACATCCTGCTTACTCCCAGAAGAGGACCTCCGGTGGTCGGCGCGACACCGACGAGGTTTCTCCGCTCGGACAACCTACCACCAAGGGAAACACCGGCACGTAGCCATTCGGGATGCTGAGACTCCGCCGATTCCTCGCTTGTGTCAGCCAAGGCCTGGCGAAGCCCGCAAGGGAACAGTCTTCTTTCCCGTTATGCGTCTGGGGTTTGGCACAGATAATGATCAGCGTCCCGGCACGATGAAAGACGTGATATGTGGGGTCGGCCAGCATGTCCCGATACTTCCCAATGGGAGAATCCGGTTTGAGCCGCTTCAGCACGGACTTCTTGATTCGGTCAGACCACTTCGTGAGGCGATTCTGATCCTGAACGACGACGAATGCCCAGGGTTGTTCATTCATCGAACTGGGAGCCTGCGTTGCCGCCTCGATGAGCCGTTCGATCGTCGGTTTGTCCACCGGCTGCTCGGTATAGGCTCGCACGGAGCGGCGACCGTAGATCGCGTCCATCACATCCATGGCCCCTCCTTCCACGCTGGACTCGGCTCATGGCTTTTTCCACGCCGGATCAATCCGGACAACCGGCAGGTGACCACCAGAGGCCGCAACAGGACGTCTTCGAAAGGATCGTTTCCCGCCGACAATGAGCAATCGCGATGCCCGAGAAACGGTCATCACGGTTCCCAGGACGGACCTGCCGCTCATAGCGGAAACGAAGCGATGCGCTTCCTTTCCGGCGACCTTCGCTACAGCGACGTCAATGGCTTTGTGGCGGATTGCCTCAATATTGATCCAGCGAGGGATAGTGGCCTCTCTAACCGGATCCGAATCCTCTTTCTTCGTCCCGACTGTCGGTTATACTAAATCCATAGCGCGAGAGATCGTCCAAGACCGCAGGAATACCAAAGGGGAGAAGGATGAAACCGATCATGTCGTCGATGGCTGCGATGGCTCTGTGCGGGATACTCGTGACGCCGTCCCTTGCGGGACTGACAGGGCGCATTGTCGTTGCCGGGCACGGGCCGGAGCTACCGGTGATGCAAGACCTGGGACGGGCCTTCGAAAGGGCTCATCCGGGCAGCGCGATTGATTTCGAGTGGGACAAGTCGGTAAAGGCTGCGGAGATGGTCAAATCGGGCGAAGCGCAGGTGGCCGTCACTGATCGACCGGATCCCGCGCTGAGGACCGTGCCGGTCGCGTGGGACGGCATCGCCGTCATCGTCAATTTTTCCAATCCAATCAAAGAGGTGACCACCTCCCAAGTTCGGGATTTGTTCACCGGCAAGATCACACGTTGGTCCGATCTCGACGGAGGGGACCGCCCGGTGGAGGTGTTATCCCGCGCCCCTGAGGACAACGTCCAATCGGGGCTCGAGGCGTCATTGGGAATTGAGGAGCGCCTCAACCCCTTCCGCAAAGCTGTCCGGACCGACGAAAAGGCGCTTCGCGCAGTGTCCGGTCGCGAGACGGCCATCGCGCCGATCTCTTTATCGGCCGCGCTGAGGGCGCAAGAAGATGGGATACCGATCCGCATTCTGACCATCGACAAGGTCGACCCGGGCCCGCCCACGGTCAAGAATGGGGACTACAAATTGCGCCGCCCCGTGTTGTTCCTTACCGCACAGCAGCCCGATGCCCTGACCGAGGCCTTCGTCAGGTTTGCCGGCTCGGCGGAGGGACAAAAAATTCTGCAACCGACATTCGTCCCCTACACAGCAGGAACCAACGATGCCCCGACAGCCTCGCCTCGAATCACCGACGGGCGAGAGATCACGCCGGAGAACCAAGGATCGTGAGGCCGGACAACATCTGCTTGCAGTCTTTCTTGGGGTAGCCTCCCAACCAGATCACTGCCGCTCCGCCCCTCTTCCTCCCTCCATGCCTTTGCCGCCGCTGGGTTTGCGGCGAGCGCTATGCCAGAATATTCACATGATCCGCATGCCCAAGGATCCTTTCCGAGGCCCCCTGCCGTCCCTCACGCCGGAAGAGCGTACCCTCGAGCAAGAATTGCATATGCATGTCCAGGAACTGGCGGGTCGCATCGGAGAGCGCAATCTCTTCCGACCGACCCAGCTCGCCAAAGCCGCCACCTACCTTCGCACGATCCTGGCCGGCCTCGGCTATCAAGTCCGGCGCCAGCCATACGAGGTCGCAGGACAAGAATGCGAAAATATTTGGATCGATATCCCCGGCTCCGGCAGGCCGGAAGAGCTCGTGATCGTCGGCGCACATTACGATTCGGTCAAGGGCAGTCCCGGCGCCAACGACAATGCCACGGGAGTCGCCGCGCTGCTCGCGCTCGCACGGATGCTCGCTGGCAGGACGCCCCTCCATACGGTCAGAATGGTGGCGTTTGTGAACGAAGAACCGCCCTTCTATCAGACCGCTCAGATGGGGAGTCGGGTCTTTGCAAAACAATGCCGAGATCGAGCCGACAAAATCGTCTTGATGCTGAGCCTCGAAACGATGGGCTACTTCTCCGATGAGCCGGGCAGTCAACGGTATCCTTTCCCATTTGGGCTTTTCTATCCTTCAATCGCCAACTTCATCGCCTTTGTGAGCAACATGGAAAACAGCAGATGGGTCGAGCAGCTCCTCGCCGACTTTCGTCGCTACGGTCGATTTCCTTCGGAGGGTGGCGCCTTGTGGGAATGGATTCCTGGAGTGGCCTGGTCCGACCATTGGTCCTTCTGGCAAGAAGGCTATCCCGCCGTCATGGTCACCGACACCGCGCATAACCGTTACCCTCACTACCATACCGGTTCAGATACCGCGGACAAGGTCCTGTATGACCGCCTTGCCTTGGTTGTTTCAGGACTGTACAGAGTGATCGCCGGTGTGGTGGGGATACCGAGGTAGGCCCCGTTCCTTAACAGAAGACTCGCCTGGGTCTTTTCTCTACATTCCCAAGACGCAACTCTGTGGCGCAGTTCCCCAGAAACTGGAATTCCAGGCGTCGCTTCCGTAACAGCCATCGCGTTTATGCAGGGATTCGTGGTGCTTGAGGACGATGATCCCCTGGCGTCCCCTTTGCTAATCATCTGTCCAACTGCTCTCAACAGGAGGAGGACGGAAAACTTTTCCTCTCAGACCGATACGCCGCCGAGGATACGAGCTGAACGCCTCATTGTATGTCGTACGTGGGAATCAATATCGGTGCCCTCGCCGTCAAAGTGGCCGCCATAGGGGGCGATGCCCCGCAGGCAGCCGTCGTGGCGCATCAAGGCCGTCCACTGGAGGTCCTCACCGGCATCCTGTCACGGCCGGAATTCGCCGATGCCGAGTATTTCGGCGTCTCGGGCCAACTCGGACATATCCCCGAGGTCGCGGCGGTGCAACGAGCACTGCGAGAGATCCACGGCGCCTTCGACGCGGTGGCTTCGCTCGGAGGAGAATCGTTTCTCGTGTACCTGCTGGTGGATGACAGAATATCGAACGTCGTCTCCCACAATAAATGCGCGGCCGGAAGCGGCGAATTTTTCGTCCAGCAAATCGGGCGAATGGGCCTTGGCATGGAGGAAGCGATCCAACGTTCCTTTTCCGGCAAGGTCGTACCGCTGGCGTCCCGCTGCTCGGTCCATTGCAAATCCGACATCACCCACAAACTCAACCGCGACGAGGCGACGCCCGAGGACATTCTTCACACGCTGCATGACAGCATGTCGAACAAGGTGATCGCCTTGTTGGAAAAAGGCGCTCGGGATCCGAAGCGCGTGCTGTTGATCGGCGGCGTGGCCCGCAATGCGGCGATGGTAGCTGCGCTGCGCCAGAAACTCCCCGCCACGGAGTTCGTCGTGCTCCCCGAAAGCCCCTGGTTCGAGGCCTGGGGTACCGCCCTGCTCGTGCGGGATCAGCCGCAGGAAACGGCGCCGAAATTCTCGGCCCCGTCGAGACTCGGAGAGCTGCCGCCGCTTCATCTCTATTCGGATCGGGTGCGGGTGATCCCCGCCCCGCCGGCGCAAACCCCGCCGGACGGTCCGCTGGTCCTCGGACTCGACGCGGGATCGACGACCACGAAAGCCGTCCTGCTCGATCCCGCGACGCGCGGCCTGGTGGCCTCGCATTACGGCCGCACAAAAGGCAACCCCGTGGCAGCGACACGCGAGTGCCTTCAGGCGCTAATGAAGCAGTTAGGCAACCGCCCTATCGGATTGGTCGGCACCACCGGGTCGGCCAGGGAACTCGTCGGCGCCTATCTCGGCACCGAGCACGTCTATAACGAAATCTCCGCCCATGCCGAAGGCTCGACACATTTCGATCCGGACGTGGATACGATTTTCGAAATCGGCGGGCAGGACTCCAAATACATCTATCTGCGCAACGGCGTCCCGATCGACTACGCCATGAACAATGCCTGTTCGGCAGGCACGGGATCCTTCCTCGAAGAAAGCGCCCAGGGTGATCTAGGAGTCACCCTGCCGGAGATCGCCGACCTCGCGCTGACCGCTCCTTCGCCCGTACATTTCAAGGCGACCTGCGCGGCTTTCATCAACAGCGATATCCGTCTCGCACAGCAGCAAGGGCATCCTCGCGACAACATCATCGCGGGGTTGGTGTACGCGATCGCCGAGAATTATCTCAACCGCGTCAAGGGGCCGCGCTACGTCGGAAAGAAAGTCTTCCTGCAGGGCGGGGTCGCGCTGAACCATGCCGTCGGCCATGCGTTCGCGCACAGCGTCGGACGCCGGGTCGTGATCCCGCCCAGCCCGGAACTGCTCGGCGCGCTAGGTGTCGGGCTACTGGCTCTCAAACGATCCGCCGGCATGGGTCCTCCACGGGATCTGACCACATTGTGCGCACCGGACATGACACGAGTCGGGCGATTCACCTGCGGCGCGTGCAAGATGTACTGCAGCATCGACCGGTTCGAGGTGGCGGGACGTCGATTTCCCTTCGGCGGGCGCTGTAGTCTTTACGAGAACGTCTGGAAGCGGAAGACCAGGACCGTCGCGGCGCTCGATTTGGTCGAGAAGCGCGCCGAAGTCCTGTTCCAAGTGCCCCCCAGCCGGCCCGCCGCGACCCCGAAGCATGAACGAGTGGAACGGGCGCACTGGGGAGTGGGCCCGGCTTACGAGAGCGCGAAGGCCTTCCTGCGGGGATCGTTCGGCCATGCGAGCAAGGCTTCGCCCGCGACCGGCACCCGCGTCGGCATTCCCAGAGCCTTGACGACGCACTCGCTGTTCCCGCTCTATTCAACCTTCTTTTCCCACCTCGGGATGGATGTCGTCCTGTCCGATGTCGATCCCCGCGGCGATCTGTCGTCCTACTCCGGATTTTGCTTTCCCGCGCAGATCGCGCATGGGGCGGTCATGGATCTGGTGAAGAAGGACGTCGGACTCATCTTCATCCCGCAGATCATGCGCATGCCCCATTCCAACCACTGCAAAGACTCCTACCTCTGTCCCATTACGCAGGCGAGTCCTTATTTCCTCGCCAAAGCCTTTCCCGGTTCTCGCCTGCTGTCGCCGGTGATGGAATTCGTGGACGGCTACGAAAGCTGCACCGCCCTGATCGACATGGCGGCCGGAGACTTGGGAACAGACCGGACGCAAGCCACCCGAGCCTGGGAAGCCGCCGTGCAGACGCAGGTCGAGGCAGAGCAAACGGTCCGCAACCTCGGCCAGCGCGCTCTTGAGGAGGCCATCGCCGCGGGGCGTCCGGCGATTCTGCTGGCCGGCCACAGCTACAACGCCTTCACCCCGGAAGCGTCGCAATCCGTGGGCAAGAAGCTGTCCAGCATGGGAGTGGCGGTGATCCCGGCCGACTGTCTGATGCCGGCCGGAGACGGCCCCACTTCCTGGCATTTTGCCAACCAAATCCTGAACGCCGTCGGCATCGCGAAACAGCATCCCAATTTGTTTCTCTTGAGCATCAGCAATTTCAGCTGCACCATCGACGCCTTCACGCATGCCGCGCTGGCCTCGGAATTGGGCTCAAAGCCCTATCTCATTCTGGAAATCGACGCGCACACCGCGGATGCGGGAGTCCAAACCAGGCTGGAAGCCTTTCTGGATATCATCGCCAACTACAGAGAGACACTGTCGGTCGGCCGTCCCTCCTTCTCGGCCTGCCGGCTCATTTCGGACGGGCGAGTCCTCCGGTCGAACGGAGAAGAGGTCAAGCTGACGGACCCGCAAGTCAGAATTTATTTCCCCAACTTTTCCCCTTACCACACGCGAGCCGTCGCCATGGCAGCCCGCTGGCTCGGGCTGCACCCCGGCTCGATCCTGCCGCTCGACCGTTCTCAATTGGACCGCGGCCTGCAGTACACGTCCGGACGCGAATGTCTTCCGCTTCCGATCTGCATCGGCCAATTGCTCCAACTCGTCGAGCGCCGCCGACCGGGCGAGGTGATGGGCTTCTACATGCTGCGAGGCGGAGCCCCTTGCGTCAGCGACGCCTACATCGGCTATTTCGAGCGGTTCATTTGCGAGCAGAAACTCCCCGATGTATTTCTCTTCGATCCTCGCGAAGACAACGGCTATCTGGGCTTCGACGAACAGCATCTGACGAAGGCGTTCTCGCCCGCGATCGTGCTCGGCGATGTGCTCGTGGAGATCGATCATGTATTGAGAGTCGTCGGCGATACGGGTGCGCTGGGGCAACTGCAGCAGGCATATGATCGATTCACCGAAGAAGTCCGCTCACTCGAGGCGTTCCATCTCGCACTGCCGTCGTTCGTCGATCGCTTGGCCCGGCTGCCGCGTAGCAAAGATCCCCGCACGTGCCCGCGCGTCGTGGTGGCGGGCGACTTCTTCACCCGATTCAGCTCGTTCTTCATGGACGGCGTGCGCGACCTCTATGCCGCGCGCGGCATCATTCTCAAACCGGTCGATTTGAGCGATCTCTTTCTCTACATGGCCTATGACCGTATGGCCTGGACTGCCAGGCCTTGGGGCCTCAAGCCGGGGGGCCGCGCAATGGCGGAAGCCTGTTGCCGGATGTTCGAACCGGCGGGGCAGCAGTATCTGCAGCAATGGATCGGCCATCAGCTGCTGCGAGGAATCGAAGAACATGATCGGGGTCTGTTTGAGAAAACCGGCCTGCTCATCGCCGGCGCAAACGACGCCCCGACGCTATTTCACAAGGGCGCCGACCATGTGTCCCACACGATCTGGGGTGAGCTGCTTCCGACGATCGGCAAGGGAGTCGATGCGGCCCGCGAAGGCTATGACGGCGTCATCCTGCTGGGACCTTTCAACTGTCTCCCCTTCAGAATTTCAGAGTCCATCCTGAAGCCGCTCAGCATCCAGCAAGGCATGCCGATCCTCACCTATGAGAGCGACGGCTATGCCGTCTCTCCCTCGGTGCTCCGGCAGGTCGACGTGCATATCCAGCAGGTGCTGGAGCATGCAGAAGGAAAGAGAAACGGCGCCCCTGTCCCTTAGCGCCGCTACGATGTCTTGTAGCCGAACTTTCGAAGCAGCGCCTTGCGCTCGGCGATGTCGTTATCCTGTTCGATGCCCTTCGGACGATCGCCGTCCACGACCCCCAAGATGCCGCGCCCGCGTTCCGTCTCAGCCAGAATCACTTCCACATCATTGGCGGTGGCACAAAATATTCCGCAGACTTCAGGAACCTGCCGCAGGACCGGCAAGACGTTGATGGGATAGCAATCGCGCAAGAAAATGATGAAACTGTGCCCCGCTCCGATTGACAGGGCATTGGTCCGTGCTAAGGCAATGAGTGCCTCTTCCGTCCCACTCCAACGCACCAGGCAGGAGCCGGAGGCCTCACAAAAGGCGAGGCCGAATTTGATCCCCGGCACGGCCGTCACCAGCGCCTCATGCACATCCTCGACCGTCTTGACGAAATGGGCCTGTCCGAGTATCACGTTGATTTCACCCGGCTTCTGAATCGCAACGGAAATAAGATTGATCGCCATATCTGCTCGCTCCCCCTGTTGTCGTTCGTCTCTCGTGAAGGGTATCTCGCTGGTTGAAAGGTAGATGTGGAGACGCTCGACCGAAGACGACCCCGGGGTTGACCTCTCCCGGAACAGCCTTAATTAACAAGTGAGCGGAGGCCTCGGTGAGAGGAACACTCCGATACTCGAGATCGAGCGCAGAGGCGGTGAGCAGGCCCGCAGGTAGCGAGCGGGAAGCCTAAAACCTCTCCAAGATCTCCACCTTTCACGAACAGCTCTCTGGACCCGCCTCCGCTCTGCTTTTTTGTCTGCTTGCCTTCCGGTGGGTTCTAGCTCGTCTTTCTCCTCAAAACAAGAGCGTCGGGCGGATTGCTATACAACCGTCCGCGTGGCACGAGACAAGAGAAGATGTCGGAAGGATGGAAGCATGAAAAAAAGAAGGCCGCCAGCGAAGAGGAAGCGATGGCGCACGATAGCCCGTACGTTGAGCCTCAATGCTTGTAAATCCGGCTGACGGCCTTTCGCTATTCCTGATGCCTGACCAAACCGCTCGCCCTTGTCTCAAGACACCGGATCTGCGGACTGACCGGGATGGTTCGGCAATCCTTCAGTCGCCCTGATAGCTGATTGCCCCGCGCCTCAATCTTCATCCTGACTCGCATTGACGGCCGTGCCTACTGGCACCGAGGAACGATGGCGCGTCCCTTGAACCGTTTCCCGCTCCCGAAGCCGAAGCGGTGCCCTCTGCATGCACGCTGGCGATACAAGGGCGAGTAAACACCCTGGCTGCCGACCATTCTGAGCTTGCCACCTCCTTCTATTTACAAGCTAACGTCTAAAGAAAAAGAGTCAATGCAGGTTCACGAAGCAACAAACTTGTCAGTGGTCTTTAGTGGCAAAATGAGAGGCCGACCTGCATCATTGAAACTTCACCGCAATACTTTTAGCCGCGGTGCATGTGAACGAATAGATCTTGTAAATGGGTACGAAGCCGTACAGGCTTGCCTTGACACTGACATTCAACAGCGCATCGCCTCCTTTTTGCGCCAGCGCCTTGTCTACGGCATTGCAAACGTCTCCCTTGCTCCGGCTACTGCCGACCTCAAAACCGAAACCCGACGAGGACATGATGCGCCAGCAGCATCGTTCGCGTTTCGTCCGTCAAGGTCGATTCCGTATTCGTCCGATGTCCGCAGCCTTGGGGATTGGTACAGATATAACTCCGGTCAATCAAATTGGCATTGGTGAGTCGATATTCTGCAAAAATCTTGAATACCTTATGGGCTTGCCAGGCGATCCCAGCCCTTACATCCAAAGCGATGGCGGCCTCGAAATTACTCACACCGTTAATGCCTTGACCTGGGGAATCTATCGAGGAATTGGCGAACATGAGGCTCGGTCCGACGCCGGCATAGGGTTGAAGCCGCCCAGCCGGGAACTCGTCGCTTTTCAGCAGCGGTATCCGGACCATGAGCAAAACGGAGATCGGCACCAAATCGAATCTAGAGCGATCGGTTTTCTGAGCAAAATAGGAAATATCGGCGGCCATTCCAAGAAAATGTCCCAGCGTGGATTCACCTTTTTCGGAATAAGGCTTGGCGAACCAGTATCCTGCTCGCACCCCAAACGTCGGAGACGCCGCAGATCGATTCTTCGTTGGGACGGTCTGTTCCTGAGGAACGTGCTGAATAAACGTGCTATTCGCCAGCCCTGAAACCACCATGCCGCCATAGAGGTCGCCGAACCATTCGGCGGACGCGCCGGCCGGCATGCCAATGAATGCCATACAGGCGAGCATCAGAAACAGGCCTTTTGCGCATTGAGGTAGCTGATACACCCACAACGGATCAGTTGATGGAAGATTGTTCCCCACGTCGCTTTCCGTCTCGGCCGACGATGAGAAAGGACTGCAACCGGCCGTCTCTGTCGAATTCTGCTTCGCCCACCAGTTTGTCTCCTCTCACGGCGAACTCGATGGGGCTGGCCGCCAACTCCCATGCTCCGTAGGACACCAGCGCTCCTACGAAGTGGACCGTGCCCCTCATCACCTTCCAGCCCATGTCGGAGCCTTCGTAAAACTCAAATCGTTCGGTCGTGCTTCCATCCCCGTGCTTCGTGACCGTTCTTGGTTCGCCGAGTCGTTGGATGACCACATCGCGGGTCAGCTGGCCCGATTTCAACGCCGCGACGTCGATCCGCGGCGGCTGAGTAAATGCCTTATAGGCGCCGCAACCACCGGCGAGTAGAGCCACAAGGGCTGCAGTCGCGCACCGAATCACGGCACGCCCAGTCGCATGATAGGGCCGAGATTTCGCATCCCAATGAGCAGCAGCAATGGCTGATCTACTTCCCATGACCGTCTCCGACTGACTGAAAATCCTCAACAGCGGTAGACTGCCCTTCCCGGCAACTCTTCTACGCAGGGCATACGTTCTTTTTGCAATACCCGCACCATTCAGACTACGCGCAATTTCTACATAATTTGGATGCCACCAAGGAATTTCCCTGTAGCATTCTTCCACCAGACTCCTTACGTACCGGTAGCAGTATTCCTCAGCCTGTCGGCATGACGACCGTTTTCAACGGCCTACAGATCCCGACCAACAGCTCGTAACGTAAGCCGAGACCTGGCGGCGCAAAGGCGCAGCGATGGCTGGCCTGCAGGATGCATAGATGTTCGTGTGATATGAGCGGAAGGGCTCTTCGCGTGCTCTGTTACCTCGGCAAACCATCGCTGCTCGACTTCCCCGTCAGGCTGATCATCTGCTTGCTCACTGTGATGTGCTTGTTCTCTTCAAGCGCAACCGTCCAGGCGGAAGAGGAACCGTCGAGGTTTTGCGTCGGTTTTTTGTACTGCAAGGAAACCAAGGGGGATACGACCACCACCGAGGCGCTCATCTATCTCTACTCGACCGAAGAGCGTGGCACCTTTTCGCGTCTCACCGTCATTCCCTTCTATTCACGCGAGATGGACCCAGCCCAGAATTACCTTCGACGCAGCATCCTGTGGCCGCTCGGCATCTCGGAACGCAAGGGAGACGCCTATTACTTTCAGATCCTTCCGTTCTATTGGCAGGCTGAAGAAGAGACGAGCCGGTATCAGATCGTCGTCCCCCTGTACTTTGACTATTCCTCCGAAGACAAGCGGTACAACCACCTGATTCCCTTCTACGGCCACCATCAAGAAAAGTTACGCCATCGCTACTTCATCCTGGGCCCAGTTGCGATTGCGACCTATGACAAAGAGGCAGACCTCAAAGAATGGGACATCCTCATGCCGATGTTTCACTACGGTGGGGATCGAAACGGCTACGAAACGCGATTGTTCCCGATGTATTGGTCCGGAGGTTCCTACAATGAAGGCAGTTGGTATCGTCACCTTGCTCCGCTCTATTGGTCCGGCGCGAACCAGCTAGAGGGCACGGAATACCGCCATCTCCTTCCGCTTTATGGCCGCTCGGTGACGTCACGGAGCGACCTGATGTACCTGTTCCCGCTGTACGGATCGGTCACGGATTTTCCTGAAAAGACTTCGCGCACCTCGGCCGTCGGTTTGCCGCCGATTCCACAATCGCAGCTGCCCAGCCTCGCGCTGTACGAACATGCCTCGAGCCCGGCGTCCGTCTCCGACCGGCTGTTTCCGCTCTATCGCTATGCTCACGACGAGGCCGCAGATCTCGCTGACCTGAACATCATCGGCCTCTTTCAATTGGACAAGAGCCCGACTCTCACGGCGCATCGCCTGTTCCCCCTGTACATGTACGAGAGCGACCGCCAGGCCGACGAAACCGGATGGTCCGGGTTGGGCTATGGCCGCTTCTCGCTCGTCGGATTTGGCTCCGATCCGCGGCAACGGTGGCATCACTTCATCCCGCTCTATCACACATCCGAAGACCTCACCGCAGGCACGCTGACGACGGACGCCGTAGGCCTCGGTCCCCTCTCCTTCTTTCGCTATTCCCGTACGCCGGATGGATGGTCCCATCGCTTCTTCCCCCTGTATCGGTATGAGCACCCTTCTGCTGACGAATGGCACTGGTCCGCCCTATTCGCTGCGCCGCTTGCGCTTTATCGGCATGACGAAAAGGGGACGGCCGTCCATGACCGGTTCATTCCGTTGTATGCATGGGATCGCAACGGGGACTGGCGGGAATTCTCGATGCTGGGGATATCCTGGTTTTCGATGTTCTACCGGGAAAGCGGGCCGACGAGGGTCACCAACCGGCTGTTTCCGCTCTACCGCTACCACCATGATCTTGCGGCCGATGAAGTCAAGATGGACACGCTCCTCTTGCACCGGCACCACACGACGCCTGCGCGAGGTGATGATCGCTTCCTTTTCCTCTGGGATGCCACCTGGCAGCGCGATGAGCCGATGTGGGAGCTGTATCTGATAGGCTTCAAGCCGGTTACGCTGTTCCACCATGAAGCAGCTCAGGCCGGCACGGCCGACCGGCTCTTTCCGATTTTCGGCTATCGGAGCTCGAGCGAAGGCGAACGGCGTCTCTCGCTGATTGGGTTTCCGCCCCGAGAAACGGGATTTGCCTGGTCACTCTATGAACAGCGGTCGGCACCCAACGGTTTTCACACCCGCCTATTTCCTCTGTACCGGTTCGAGCGAGACGACGCGGCAAAGGAAGTCAATTGGTCTGCCTTGCTGCTCTATCAACACCGGCAATCGAAATCGCACCTGGTGGACAAGCTTCCTCCGCTGCATGAATTCGAGCGCGACGACGAGAAGGGCACCACGGAGTTGAACCTGATCGGCCTCAAACCGCTCACGCTCTTCAAGCAAGGGTTCGGCACGGACTCCGCCAACTCCATGCTGTTTCCGCTCTATGACTACGATCGGGCCGGAGACAGCAATCGGCTGTCCGCGATCGGCTTACCGAAAGTCGGGTCTCTGCCCACGCTCTCGCTGTTCGAACGAGAGGGCACGCCGTCGCTGACCACGCATCGGTTCTTTCCGCTGTATGCCTACGCCCAGGATCGAGTGGCTCACACCCGCAGTTGGGAAGGACTCCTCCTCTGGTGGCACAGGGAGAAAGAGTCCCACCTGCGCGATTTCTTCCTGCCGCTCACGGATCTGGAGCGGGACGACGGCGACGACAGCTATCGCCTATCGTTGCTGGGCCTTCCCAAAATGGGCTCGTTCCCGCCTCTGACCCTGTTCAGCTACGAGCGCGAGCAGTCACAACTCACGCACCGCATGTTTCCGATTTATAGATACAACCGGAACGACGAAGCCAAGACGCTGAATTGGGACGCGTTGTTGTGGTGGCACCGCGAAACGGAATACTGGAGCCAGAATGTCTTCTATCCTTTTGCGGATCTCGAATACGACCGTCAGAAGGATCAGCGCGATGTTGGCCTGTTCGGCATGCGTCCGCTGACGTTCTTCCAGTATCGCTCCTCCCCGACCGAATATTGGCACTATGCGGCGTTGTTCTACGCCTATCTCACGGACGTCGATCAGCAGCGCCTCTCTATTCTGGGACTGCCGCACTATCGTCAATTTCCGGCCCTTTCGCTCTTTGCCATGGAACGGACGCCGTCCTCGTTGACGCATCGTTTTTTTCCACTCTATTGGTATGCATGGGATGACCCCTCCGAGACGTTGGATTGGGAAGCCCTCTTGCTCTGGTGGCACCACGAGAGGAAGGGCTATCTCCGCAATCTCTTCCTGCCGCTCAGCGATGTGGAGCGGGACAATGCGAACGAGAGCCGCCGCGTCTCCTTGATCGGCCTTCCCAAGTTAGGGACCTTGCCGCCCCTGACGCTGTTCAATTGGGAGCAGACTGCGACCACGACTGCGCATCGGATGGTACCGCTGTACAGCTACGCCAAAGACGA
>DASTLA010000206.1:0-18345 GCA_035715525.1 Nitrospiraceae bacterium | reverse complement strand
TGGTGGCGGTGACCCGGATCGAACGGGTGACCCGCGGCTTATGAGTCCGCTGCTCTGCCAACTGAGCTACACCGCCACGGTGTGGAGACTTGACTGGTCCTGCGATAGCAAGATGGCAGTCGCAGAATCGATAAGGAGCACACTATAGCACTTTCCAATTCTGCGAAACAATTGTCTGGGGGCGGGCTCGGGACTGCAGGCCGCTTCTCCAATATCCTTTTGTCCTCTTCATGTCCTCTCCGAACCGTCCGTCTCGATCGGGATCGTCTCCCTCCATTCCATTGCGGGCCGGTGGTCTCTGTCGCACCCAATTGGACAATAAAAAAAATCGGCGACCCTGGAGTAATTTGCCTCTCGACATGCTATAAGCAAGTCCTTCGCTGCTCATAGTTCATCCCCTAAGCGCCTCTTGGTGACCTCACGCGCATGATCGCCTAGCGTGTGCCGGTTCATTTCAACACAACAGGATGGCGTCGAATAAGACGAGCATGTCGTCTAGGAATGTGCTGTTCAAGCGAAGCCTGCAACCGGTTGCCGGCGGGCCGTTGATCGTGAAGACAAGTGGAGGGCCAGATGACTCGCGAAAATCCGGGTAAAGGGAGGTATAGAAATAACGGGGAAATACGGATGCACTTGTCGCCGTCCCTGCAGGGTCCCCAGCCGATCACGCTACTGCCTGCGACTCCTCCTCGCGCCACAGTGGGACTGCTCGCCGCCTGCTGGGTTGCCTTACTGATGGTATGGCCGGTACAGGCCCAAAATGTTCCTGCCGTTCCGCCGACCGGGCCTTTTCCCCCGAAGCCGCCACAGGTTCCCGAGGCGCCGCCGCCCGTGCAACCGCCTCCGCTGGAAGAGCCTTCACCGCGTCCGCCGGCCTCGACGGCCGTGCCCATCACGGCTCCGAAAATTTTCGTCAAGGGCATTCAGGTCGTCGGCAATACGGTCTTCACGTTTTCGCAATTGGCCGGCGTGACGGCGCCATTCGTCGATCGTGAGCTCACGGCGGAAGACCTCGAGGCGCTTCGGCTGGCCCTCACCTACTACTACATCAATCATGGCTACGTCACTTCAGGGGCCATCATACCGGAACAGACCGTGACGGACGGCGTGTTGACGGTGCAGGTGATCGAGGGACGGCTCACAGAGATCAATCTGGAAGGGACCAACTGGTTTCGGCCCTCCTACTTCAAAAATCGTATCGAAACGGCGGTCGGTCCGCCGCTGAACGTCAACGAACTGCAGGAACGGCTGCAGCTGCTGCAAGCCGACCCGCGTGTGCAGCGGATGAACGCAGAGCTACGGCCCGGGTTGGGAAGAGGGGAGAGCCTGCTCAACTTACGGGTGGCGGAGGCGAATCCGCTCAAGGCCTGGCTGGAGTTCAATAACTTCCAATCGCCGCTCGTCGGTGCGGAGCAGGGGTTCATCACGCTTGCGCATCAGAATTTGTTCGGGCTGGGGGACCAATTGAGCTTGCAGTACGGTCGCTCGGCGGGCGTCAACCCGATTCTGAACTTCCGCTATGCCATTCCGGTCAACCGCTACGATACCACTGTCGCCGTGCAGTACCGGCGCTTCAATTTTGCCGTCAAGGAAAGTCCTTTCGACGCATTGGATATTGAAAATAATGCCCAAATACTAGGCATCTCCGTCCGCCAACCCGTCTATCGAAAAATCGATCGAGAATTTGCTCTGAGCTTGACCGCCGAGCATGAGCAAAACGAAAGCTTTCTCCTTGGGCAACCTCAAGAGCTCGTGCTCGGTGCGCCGAACGGGAAGTTCAAAGTGACGGCCTTGCGATTCGGGCAGGAGTACTCCCAGCGGTCTCCGAATCAGGTTATTTCGCTGCTCTCCCGGTTCTCCGTCGGAGTCGGGATCAATGCCACCGCGAATGGGGATCCCAATCTGCCCGATGCCCGGTTTTTTTCTTGGTTGGGAGAGGCCCAGTACCTCCGGCAGTTGCCGTTTTGGCGAGCGCAATTGTTCAGCCGCGGCCTCATCCAATTGTCGAACGATCATCTCTTTCCCCTCGAGCAAATGGCCGTGGGAGGGCGCTATAGCGTCCGGGGCTACCGCGAATACACATTGATCCGTGACAATGCGGCAATGGGAACTCTTGAATTGAGGGTCCCGGTCTATACGACGAAAGCCGGAATCGATACGCTGTTCGTCGTGCCGTTCTTTGACGTCGGCCATGGCTGGGACACGACCGTTCAGACGCCGGACAGCCCTCCGAAGACACTAGCCAGTTTGGGCCTCGGGGCGATTTGGAATTTCTGGCGTGGGAGCCGGTTTGAGATTTATTGGGGCAAACAGCTGAACACGTTCGATACGAACCGTGGAAACTTGCAAGATCACGGCGTGCATTTGCAGTTGGTCGTGGAGGCGTTCTGAGCCGGTACATCTCATCGATGAGGGCGAAGATATCTTTTCGGCGCCTCCTGTTCGGAACAAAGCTGGAGCAGCCGTGAACGCGCTTCGCCGGCTTGCTCCCGGCACGGGAATAGAGTAAAGAGACGAAGCGAGAACCGACGTCTGAAGGAAAGGAGCCTCGGCATGATGGCCGTTCCTCGGTACAAACCACGATACCTCGGGATGACGCTGCTGGTGCTGCTCGGTCTGCTGTCCGGTGAACGTCAATTGTATGGACAGGCACTGACCGCTCCAGTTGCAGATTCCTCCTTGAACACCTCCGTGAGCACCAGCGGATCACAAAGCACCATCACTGGCGGATTCAGGCCGAACAACGGAGCGAATCTCTTCCATAGTTTTCAATCGTTCGACGTCGGGGCCGGCCGCACCGCAACCTTCGTCAACCCGGGTGGGGTGCTGAACGCCATTGCCCGGGTCACAGGGGGCAACATCTCGAACATCAACGGCACCGTCAACATGAACGGCATGAGTCTGTTCTTGTTGAATCCCGCGGGTGTCCTGGTCGGCCCCGGCGGCGCCATCAACACCACGGGTTCAATCTACATCACTACTGCCAATTCACTCCGATTCGCGGATAACACGGTGTTCTCGGCTTCGCCGTCCAGCGGATTCTCGTTCAGTTCCTCGGCTCCGACCGCATTCGGCTTTGCCGGTTCGGGCGCGCCGGCTCCGGTCGCCATCCAAGGGGCTACGATTACGGCTGGCAACGGCGTCCTCATGGTCGCGGGAGGAACGATCAGGCTCGAAAATGCTCATCTCACCGCCGCGACACCGGTATTGCGCAGTTTAGGGTCTGCGGGTGAAGCCGCGTTACCCTCTAGCGGAGGAGGCGTGACAGGTGCCCCCGGCAGCATACAGGCTACGGCCGGGACGGTCATCGAGGTCACCCCAGCGCTGGCCCAGTCGGGCATCACTTCGATCCAATTGTTTCCGTCCACGCTGACGGTGCCGTCAGGGGCGGTGGTAACGAATACGAGCAATCAAAGCGGCGGATTGATCCAGGTTTCGGTCAGCGGAGGCGGGTCATTTTCGACCGATGTATTCGGCTCTCCGGTCGAAGTGTTCTCGGTCAATCCATTTGCGGCCGCTCAAACGCTTCAGTTCAATCAAGAGATGACGCAACGTTTGACGCAGAATCTTCAGACGGCGGGTACGGTTTTTGGACCGCAGTCCTTGGCACGCAATACCTCTCCCTGTGCCGCCAACCGGATTGGTCAATCGAGCAGCTTGGTTCAAGCCTCTCGCGAAGTCAGTCCACCTCAACCAGGTGAGGCATTGTCGAGCCCCGTAGTACTGGAAGAAGCAGGCGCTCAGACCAGCGAACTGGCTCCTCCAGTTCAGTTGGCCGGGACAGCGGGAGGAGGACTGCTACCGCCGGTTTTGCTGCAACGAGACCTGATTCAGCCTTGCCGATCTTGAAGGAGCACATGATGGACTTCATGAACCGGATGAGGCAGGCGCGGATACCAATGACGACCTGCTTCGGACTTGCCGTTCGGATGGTGACGCTGTCCGCCTTGTCGGCTCTGCTGATTGCTGGAGGTCCCCCGGTACAGGCTCAAACCCCGGTGGGGACGCAAGTACCGTCGGAAGCTGATCGGGAAATGCAGGAGGGAAAGCGCCGCTTCACCGAGGGGGCTTTCGTCGAGGCCGCTAAGCACTGGACCGAAGCCGCATGGTTATTCGGGGAGCGGCTCAGACCACGCGAGCAGTCTCAAGCACTCATCAATGTAGCGCATGCGTATCAGCAGGAAGGGCAGGTGCGGCGTGCCCAGGAAACGCTGCAACGCGCGCTCGCATTGTCTGAACAGGTCGGCGATCGTATGTTGACGGCGACGGTGTTGGGCCGTCTCGGAGTCGCGTCTCATTCATCGGGAAATCATGCCCAGGCAGCGGATCACCTGACCAAGGCTCTGACGCTGGCGCGGGAAGAAAAGAAGCCGGCCTTGCAGGCCACGCTGCTGAATGACTTGGGTAACGTTCTTGTCTCGCGCTACGAGACGCCCGAGGCCATCGACGTCTATGCCGAAAGCAAGCATCTTGCGGTGCAGACGAAGCAACCAGCCCTGGCCGCAACGGCTCAAGTGAATTGGGCCATGGCGCTCTTGGAAGACCAGCAGTTTTCTGAAGCCGAACGAGCGTTAGAGGTGGCGTCGAAGGAAGTGCGGGCGCTCGAGGACAGCTATGCGAAGTCCTATGGAATGCTGAACATAGGATTGGCATACGATGACTTGCGGTCCGGGGGCCCGCCCCGTAAAGGGGGTTCCATCGAGCGTACCGCTGAAGATGGCAAGAGAACCGGTGGGAAATCTCAATCCGCCGCCTCGTATAAATCGGCTTCCGCCGCCCTGCTGAAGCATGCATCCGATTCGTTCGTGACGGCCGCGCAAGTGGCCACCAAACTCGGTGATGCCAGGGCCCAGTCCTATGCGTGGGGTTACCTCGGCTCCTTGCTCGAAAGAGAGCGGCGTTACAGTGAGGCCTTGGACTTCACGCGTAAAGCCAGCCTTGCGGCTCAGAGAATCAATGCACCGGAATCTCTCTATCTGTGGCAATGGCAGACGGCGCGCTTGCTCAAAGTCTCAGGGAAGGAAGACGAAGCCATCGGCGCCTACCAGCGCGCAATGGCGGCGCTCAAGCCTATCCGATATGAGTATTCCGTGGGTTACCAGGGACGCCATCATTCGTTCCGCGACCAGGTGGCGCCGTTCTTTACCGAAGTCGAGGACACGTTATTGCGGCGTGCCGCCACGGCCAATTCGGCCGAGCAGGCTCAGCAGTGGCTCGTGCAGGTTCGCGATGCGGTCGAGTCGTTCCGCATCGCGGAGTTGCAGGATTATTTTGGCGACGATTGCGTCTCCAAGATCCGAGTAAGAAACTTGGATGAACCGCTCCCGGCCAACACCGCGGTGGTGTATCCGATCATATTGCCGGATCGGCTCGAGTTGTTGGTCAACACAGCGGGAGGGTTAAGGCGGTACGGGGTGTCCGTAGAGGCAGACCGTCTCACTCAAGAAGCCCGCACGTTTCGCAAGGCGGTTCAAGACCGGCGGTCGCAAAGCTTTCTGCCGCCCGCACAGGCGTTGTACAAGTGGCTGGTTGCACCACTCCAGCGCGATTTTTTGGCGATGGGTGTCACCACCCTGGTCATGGTCCCGGAAGGGCCCTTACGGTCCATCCCCATCGCCGCCTTGCATGACGGGCGACACTTCGTGATCGACACCTTTGCTCTCGCGGTGATACCGAGCATGCAGCTGACTGACGCCCGTCCGCCCGAACGGGGACGACCTCAATTGCTCTCGATGGGTTTGACCGAACCGGCACAAGGGTTTTCGGGCTTGTCCCATGTCACGACCGAAGTGCAGGCCATCCGGGCGCTCTATGGCGGACGCCTCTTGATGGATACGCAGCTCGTCTTGCCTGCCATGGAGCGGGAGTTAAAGGAACAAAATGTCGGAATAGTTCACATCGCGTCTCACGGTGTCATCGACAGCAACGCGCGAGACTCTTTTTTCGTCGCGCATGACGAAAAAGTATTTCTGGACCGTCTGTCACAGATGGTCGGGTTGTTGCAACATCGTCAGACGCCCATAGAGCTGATCGCTCTGAGCGCATCCGAAACGCCGGTTGCAGACGATCGGGCGGCGCTTGGATTTACCGGACTTGCCGTGAAAGCGGGCGCCCGCAGCGCCCTCGCGACTCTCTGGTATAGGGATGATTTGGCAACTTCCGAATTAGTAGCCGAGTTCTATCGACAGCTCAGGGATCCCAGCGTCACCAAGGCGGTGGCGTTACAACGTGCGCAGCAGAAGTTGCTATTGGAAGCAGGCCATGACCATCCCAGCGTCTGGGCCGGATTCGTTTTGTTGAGCAATTGGATGTGAAACAGTTCCGAAGGAAGGATGGAGGGGCTAGAGCTTCTTGCCGGTCATGATTTCGTAGGCTTCTTCGATGGTCCCTACCTCGTAGACCAGTAGCTTCGATTCCGGACCAGACCGCACCAGATTGGCTCGGGGCGCGTAGAATTGGCCTCGAGGAACCAGCAGCAGGCGATATCCGGCGTGGGCCGCCGCCCGGGCCTTTTCGGCCACGTGTGTGACGGGACCGATCTGCCCGTCCGGCAACAGCGTGCCGGTGACGGCGACATCTTGCAGCAACCGATCACCCTTGAGAATGGCGAGAAATCCGATGGCAAGGGCGACGCCGGCTTCAAAACCTTCGGCCCGCATCGGGCCGGGCACGGTGACGTATAGCGAAAGCGTGCCGGTCGGCCGGATTTGGGGCGCAACGCGCGAGAGGGCGAATTGAAAGGCGACGGGAATGCATGCCATTCCGGCCCCGCGGACGGGAACCTGACTTCGGCCCCACCGAAGGGTCAGGGGGTCAGGTTCTGCGCTCTCATCCCATTTCATGACGAACAGTGGGATACGTTGGATCTGGTCGGGTATCGCCGCGGTTGAAATGGGAACCGAGAGTGAGCGACCTGCCGAGGCTTGCTGAGGAAGGCAGATCAAAATGAAGAGAGCCAGGGTGCCGAGGAGGGAAAGCGTTGCTCCGCGCTGACTCGATCCCGCTCCGATGCTCATTGACGGCATGTGACAAGTCTAGATGACAGTGGTGGGTTGTCAAACCGACTCCACCGCGGTGGACCGCTCGGTCGCGAGACGTCGATCCCGGAGAAAATTGCCTATCGGCCGAGTACTTTCCTCCCATTGCCGTATGCAGGATTTCTCATATACTGTTCGCCTGTTATCAGCATCGGACTGAATGGAAATCACTGCAGAGGGCACCTGGTGTACGTCGATGGGACATCGTCCCCGATACGTAGTCATCACGGGCACGTCGTCCGGTATCGGTGAAGCCTGCGCAAGGCATCTTGATGCGGAAGGGTGGACCGTCTTTGCCGGCCTTCGTCATGCTGCCGACGGAGAAGCCTTGCGTAAGCAGACTTCCAACCGATTGCGGCCTCTCTTGCTCGATGTCACCGACGCCACCTCGATCGCCTCGGCCAGAGACCTGGTCGCCTCGGAGGTCGGAAACGCCGGCTTATTGGGCTTAGTGAATAACGCGGGGATCGCTGTCGCCGGCCCGCTCGAATTGCTGCCCCTGGAAGAAATCCGTAGGCAGCTGGAGATCAATGTCATGGGAGTGGTTGCGGTGACCCAGGCGTTTCTTCCACTCATCCGGCAGGGCCGGGGGCGCATCGTCAATGTAAGTTCAATTGCGGGTCGCGCCGCGACACCGTTTTTGGGCGCCTATTGCGGCTCCAAGTTCGCGTTGGAAGCGATGACGGATGCCTTACGCCTCGAACTGACACGTTGGGGTATCCGAGTGATCTTAGTCGAGCCCGGGGCGGTTCAATCAAAAATCTGGGAACGATCCACCTTCTATGCGACAAAGGTGCTCAGTGCCGTAGGAACGGATTCCCTGAGCCTCTATGAGTCCCAATTGCGACGCATGCAAGATGTCCTTGGCCGTGCCGCGCAGCGTGCCATCCCCGCGGGCGCGGTCGCAAAGACAGTGAGGGATGCACTGACGAGTCCCCATCCGCGGGTTCGATATCTCGTCGGCAAAGACGCGAAGTTTCGAGCCGCCTTGAAGTGGATGCTACCGGATCGAGTCCAGGACTGGCTCTTGGCCTGGTATTTGGGGTTGCTGCGACGGACATAGCTGGAGAAGAGCTCGATGCTTCACTCCTCGGAAACAGATCTGAATGTCTGACGGAAACCTGGTCGTCTCAGCCGGCGGGGTTGTGGTCCGCGGAGATCAGGTTCTGCTGGTGCGCGTGTCCGATGCCAAAGGTCGGGCAGTCTGGTCCTTTCCCAAAGGACGGCTCGACCAGGGCGAGACGGCCGAGCAAGCCGCGGTGCGGGAAGTCGAGGAGGAGACCGGATGGCGATGCCGTATTGTCAAGCAACTGGCCTCGACCGAGTATTGGTTTCAACGGGAAGGCCGGCGGATCCGAAAAACGGTGGTCTGGTTCGGAATGTCGCCCATCGCGCTGGCTGGTTTGCCGGACGGCGAAGTGGAGGAAGTCCTCTGGGTCGCGATCGACGCCGCCCGTGCCTGCCTGACTTACGCGTCCGATGTGGCGCTCTTGTCGCAAGCATTGGCAGGAGGAGATATCAAAGGAGATGTGTCGTGATAGGGCGAAGCACGATCATACATAGACTCGCCCTGCCTTGCGTCCTGCTGCTATCGGCGGGCTGGATTTCCGTATGGGGACAAGAAGCGTCCTCCGAACCGGATATTTTGGAGTTGACCCGCAGCATGATCGATCTTGAAGCGCGCGGTGAGAAGCGCCGCGCTTGGGATGTCGGCCGCCTTGTGCTGGTACAAGCCGAACAGACACTCGGCGGTGAGCATCCGACATTGGCCATCTACCTCGATCATGTAGGCGTCTTGGGCGGAGAATTGGGCGAGCGCATCGAGGCGGAGCAACTCCTCCTGAGAGCACTGTCGATTCAGGAGCGTGCACTTGGATTCGACCATGCGGCCAGCCAGCGGACGATGCGCCATTTGACCGCCTTCTACCGCCTCCACGGTCAAAGTGAAGCGGAGGACATTCGAGAGTGGCTTCGCCGATATCGAGCCGATCATTCGCTGCCGTCCGGTCCTTTGCCTTGACAAGCCCCGACCCCTTTACTAGACTCGCCTCACACGCGCACTCCTGTAGACCACGATCGGCGGCCGCAGCGGCGGTCCGGTATTCGACCTTCATCATCCGCCGATCATTGCTTCCACCGGAGGGCCTGCCTTGTATAGCCTCGCTCACTTCTCTCTCTCCGATATGACAGAGTGCTCGGCCGTCATGCGACGGCTCGGGCAAGAGTCGACCTCCCTGCAGGACGCCGCCGGCCGGATCGTCCGGTATCTTCATGACACCTTGGGAGACAGCTCGAGCGGCGAGCGAGATTGCGCGCTGGTACGCTGCTTCAAGACGACATGTTTCCGATATCTGGAGGCCGACACGCAACAACTGGTGCGCGAGCGGTTGGGTGGTGTTCCTCCGCAGGCCGACCTGAAGTGCTTATCTTTATTGGCGACCGCTGGCCAACAGCCGGAATGGAATCACGTGGGGAATTCCCATCGCTATCGGGCCATTCCTTTGGTGAGCGCCGAATTCGTCAAGCAGTTTCCCATGTTCTCTCAGTTGCTGCATCAGTTCGGCGTCTCGGTGGATTCGAGCTTCGATACGCAGGGCGGCTGGCTGGTCGATTACGAGGAAAAATCTTATAACGTCTTTTACGTGCCGGACGCCGTGGGCAGCCCTTATGTGCCGGCCCAAGATGGGTTCGTGCGCAAGTATGGGGTGAAGTCGGTGCTCTGTTTCGGCGGCTTGCTGCCGTCACGAGATTTGTTCATGGTCATTCTCTTTTCGAAGACAGCCATTCCCCGCGACACGGCGACGCTGTTTCGCTCCTTGGCGCTTAGTGCTAAGACATCGCTGCTCGCATTGGACGAGGCAGGGCCGCCGGAATCCGTCCAGAGCGCGGAAGGTGAGGCTGTGGCATTGTCTGGGCTGCAACGGGACATGGCGCGTCACCAGGCTCGGACGGTCGTGGCGGAACAACTTTTGACGGTGTACGAGGATGCCGTGAAGATGCAGTCGGTCGGAATGGCCGAGACGCAGGAAGCGCTGCGGGACCGCGCCCTAGCCCTCGAACGGTCCGAAGGTGCGTTGAAAGAACAGAACAGAATCGTGAATTCAATCTTGCGAAGCATGGGAGACGGGGTGGTCATCACGGATGAAGAGGGACGCTTCGTGCTGGCGAATCCGGCGCTCGAGAGCATCCTCGGCGTCGCGCCGGTCGATGCGCCGCCCTCCGACTGGCCGCAACGGTACGGCTTTCTCCAGGCCGACGGTGTGACGCCCTTGCCTCCTCAGACCTGGCCGCTGGCTCGTCCGCTCCGGACCGACAAAGTCGATTGGGCGGAAATTTATGTCCGTCGGCCAGACGAATCGCGAGGCCGGTGGGTCAGCGTCACGACCAGGCCGATCAAGGGCGACGACGGTGTGCCGCGGGGCAATGTGGCGGTGTTCCATGACATCACCTGGCTGAAGCGCGCTCAGGATGCCCTGTACGAATCGGAGCACCGCTTCCGGAGCTTGGTCGAGGGAGCTAGGGACATTATCTTTACGGTGTCGTCGGAGGGCATTCTCACGTCCCTGAACCCGGCTTTCGAAACGGTGACCAATTGGTCGCGATCGCAATGGATCGGAGAGCCGTTGGCGGCCTTGCTGCATCCGGACGACGTGGGATTTTGCCAGGACGTGGTGCAGGCCATTCTCGAGCGCGGCGTTCCGCTCACCTGTTCGATGCAGATCAGCATCAAACAGGGCGGCTATGTCATGGGTGAATTCGTGGGGGCGCCTCAGGTGCAGCAAGGCCGCGTCGTCGGCGTGTTGGGCATTCTCCGCGACGTGACGGAGCGCCGCCGCATCGAGGATGCGCTCCGCGACAGCGAAGAGCGGTTGCGATCCATCGTCCAGTCGACCAAAGACGCGATTGTGCTCGTGAATGCGTTGATGAAGGTGGCCTTCTGGAACAAGGGTGCCGAGGCGACCTTCGGATATTCCGCGGAGGAGATGATCGGCCAACCCGTGACCAACATTATTCCGGAGCGATATCACGATGTGCTGGAATGGAACGTCCAGCGCGCGCGTCTGGTCGAGCGACTCATCATGACCAGCAGCACATTGGAGCTGGTCGGCCGCCGCAAGGATGGGGGCGAGTTTCCGCTGGAACTCAGTCTTTCCGCCTGGAAGGGAAAAGCCGATCTGTTCTTCACGGTCATCATTCGCGACATCACCGAGCGCCGCCTCGCCGAGGAAGAGCTGGATCGGTTGTACCGCCATAATCAAGTCGTACTCAATAGCGCGGGCGAAGGCATCTACGGCGTCGACCGGGAGGGACGGACGACCTTCGTCAATCCGGCCGCCGCGAAAATGTTCGGGTTCGAGCCGGACGAATTGATCGGCAAATCGATGCATGCGCTGGTGCACCATACCGATGCCAGCGGTTCGCCTGTCCCCGAGCACATGTGTCGCATCGGCGATACCCTTTTATCGGGACAGACCTGCCAGGACGGAGACGATGTGTTCTGGCGTAAGGACGGGACGAGTTTTCCGGTCGAATATGTGAGTACGCCGATTCGGGAACGGGGGGAGATCGTGGGAGCAGTCGTGGTGTTTAAGGATACCACTGAACGGAAAAGGGCGGAGGAGCAACTGCAGGATTCGCTCCGGCGGCTCCGGAAGCTCTCGCGCCGTTTGGAGGGCGTAAGGGAAGAGGAACGAGGTAGGATTGCACGAGAATTGCATGATGAACTGGGGGTGGGTCTGACTTGCTTGAAGATCGATCTTTCGCGCTTAGGGGGGTTGCTCGGGGAACGGCTGGCAGGAGCCGACCGTTCCAAGGCAGAAGAGCGGATTAAGGGAATGAAAGAGCAGGTCGATGCCACCATTGCCTCGGTCCAACGCATCGTGGCCGAGCTGCGTCCTGGTGTTTTGGACGACCTGGGATTGGTGGCTGCGATCGAATGGGTCTGCCGAGACTTCCAGCGCCGCACCGGGATTACTTGCCGTTGCGCGGTGAGTCATGAAGATCTGCGGGTTGACCCGGAACATGCAACGGCGGTATTTAGGATCTGTCAAGAGGCCTTGACCAACGTCGCGCGACATGCACAGGCAACGGTGGTCGATGTGCGGTTGGAAGACTCGGGCGGTATGATGTTGCTCCAAGTGCGGGACAATGGGCGAGGGATTCGGCCCGAGCGACTGGTGGATGCGAAGTCATTCGGGTTGCTCGGGATGCGGGAACGAGCGGGCCTGCTGGGAGGAGAGGTCCACATCGATTCGCGTGAAGGCGAAGGAACCACCATCGCGCTCCGTTTACCACGGTGAGAAGGGGGGAGGCTGCCATATGACCATGACAGTAGGATCAACCACCGCCGTTCGGATTCTGGTGGTAGATGATCATCCGTCCTTTCGCCGTGGCGTCAAAGATATTCTGGAAGAAGGCTTTGAGGGAGCTCGGATGGCCGAATGCGGCAATGCGCAGGAAATGCTCGACCGTATTCGCGAAACCAAGTACGACCTGGTCGTGCTTGATATCAGTATGCCCGGACGCAGCGGACCGGAAGTGCTGAAGGAACTGAAGCAACTGGCACCCACCGTGCCGGTCCTCATTCTCAGCATGCATCCCGAAGATCAATATGCGATTCGCATGTTCAAAGCGGGCGCTGCGGGATATCTGACCAAGTCCAGCGCGCCCGAGGAGCTGGTCCAGGCGGCAAAGAAAGTCATGGCGGGCGGCCAGTATGTGAGCGCCTCAGTCGGCGAGGCACTGGCGATGACGGTCCGCACGGGTGTGGACAAGATGCCGCATGAGCGGTTGTCCGACCGGGAATATGAAGTATTGTGCTTGATTGCTTCCGGGAAGACGGTCAGCGATATTGCCGAAGAAGTTCATCTCAGCGTGACGACCATCAGTACCTACCGCGCTCGCATCCTCGACAAGATGAATTTGAAGAACAACGCTGAATTAACCCGCTATGCTATGCAGCATGGATTGGTGGTGTAAGATCACTTCGATCGGATCTCGCCGTCGAACAAACCACGACAACTCACTGTCGAAGTTTGCGACAGAATAATCCAACCTCTTCCGATAGCGCTCCTTTCTCTCGGGCAGTACGTTCCCCGCATGCAAGATGTCCTGTGGCAGACGCGCGCATCCTCCTTGCTGGAAGTTTTCCAGGCAGCTTGTGGATACGGATCTGCCAGCTCTATCGGTCAACGGAGCGCGTCGCCTTCTTTTTCTCGCAACTGGCCCCTCGTCGTCGCCCGTCTTACCGCAGTCGAGGCGGCCATGCTGCAGGATTTCCAGTGGTGGGGCCCGCAGATGGAAGATCGCTTGAAATGTCTGGCGACGGAAGGTTCGGATACCACCTTCTTTTCACATTCCGCCTCATAGTTCAGGTTTCGATGCAGGATCCGTCCAACTCCGTGCGGCCGATAGTATTTCGTCACCCGACGGTTGCAGTCCTCCATGAGAACTTGTCCTCTGGGTATCGTTGCGCTGACTGGTTCGCCGCTCACGGGTATCAGGCCACGCTGACGTCGCTTCACCGGTTGGGAGAACAGGACCTGCGCGAGCTTCGTCCCGATCTCATCGTGCTGGGCATGCTATCCGCTGCATCGCAGGGATCACAGGCGCTGGCTCGGGTGCGTCGTCTTTGTCCTCAGATCCCGATCATTGCGATGGTGGACGACTCGCCGGCCGCTCTTCCGGACCACATACCCTTCAGGTCGGTCCGAGGTTCGGGCGCCGATGTCTTCATGTGCCGATCCTTTGAGCCCGATGCGGCTCCTTCATAGCTGAATCAGAGCCACAGCGACGCCTATTCGTCTTCGCTCCCATGCGAGACGCGGTCAACCTACAGCACCGAAGGGAGGTCCCATCGTGCCAAGAAGGACGCTGCTCATCATCGAGGATCGTGAACCTATCGCCGCCGTCGTCGGTTCCGTGGCGGGAGAATCCTGCGACGTGATCATTGGGGGAGACGCACGATCCGCCATAGAACAAGTGCAAGCCTATGCGCCCTCCATCGTGATGCTCAGTGTCGATTCGCCCCCGGGCCCGACCCAGGAGGCCAGCTTGCGGCTCCTGCAGGACCTGCGGCTCCTCGGGGGCCCGCTCAAGACGGTGGTCTGCCTCGATGCCTCACAGCGGCAGTTGGCTCCGAGGTTGTCCCAGCTGGGCGTCTTCGATGTGGTGCTCAAACCGCTCGATCCCGAGGTGTTGCGGGGAGTCCTTCGACGTGCCGTCTGGATGTGGGAACTCGATCGAGAAGCCTCGGAAGGAGGCAGGGGTGTTCAGCGAGAGCAAATGGCCGGCATGCTCGGGACCAGTCCCAGTATGACCCGCATCTTTGATGCAATTCGGAAAGTCTCGTCCACTGACGCACCATTGCTCATCACGGGAGAGAAGGGCACAGGGAAGGAACTCACGGCTCGTGCGATCCATGAGCGTAGCCGCAGATCGACCGGCCCGTTCATGACGATGCATTGTAGTGCAATTGTGGGAAATCTGCTCGACGCCGATCTGTTCGGAACTGAAGAGGGAGTGCACGTCGATGGGCGCCAGACCGCAATCGGAAAGGTGCAACAGGCCCATGGGGGGACGCTCTTTCTCGATGAGGTGGGAGAACTGCCGCCTCCCCTTCAGACCAAGCTGCTTCGCTTTCTAGAATCGGGAACTTTTGAGCGGGTGAGCGGCCGGCGTCCGGTCGAGGCGGACGTCCGGATCATCAGTGCGACGAAAACCAACCTGAAGGAATCGGTCGAACAGGGCAAGTTTCGGGAAGATCTTTACTATAGACTGGCGGTCGCGCATCTCCATATGCCTTCGTTGAGAGAGCGTGGCGGGGACATTTTGCTGCTCGCCACGGTGTTCCTCCGCCAGGCGGCGATGCATCATCGAAAACGGATTCAGGGATTTACGCCGGACGCCATCGAATCGATGCGCGCGTATCAGTGGCTTGGGAACGTACGCGAGTTGTCCGACAGTGTGTGGCGCGGGGTGCTCGTCGCGGCGGGGGCAGAGGTGACGTCCCATGATCTCGATCTGCCCAGCGACGGCCGGTCACACGAGTACGCGTCCATCTCGCTAAAGGTCAATCAGCAGCGAATTGAAACGGATCTCATCCTAAAGGCGTTCAACTTGTCACACGGCAATTTGAGCCGTGCCGCTCAGGAACTGGGGATCAGCCGATCTACCCTGTATCGCCGGCTGCGTCAGTACGGGATGGATCGGACGCCGGATTCCTTGAGGCCGTCTGCCGGACCCGGGCAGGCGGTCACGTCCGATCTCTAGGCTCAAGGTCTCTGCGATCGCACGAAGAGCAGCTCGTTCTTTCGGGCCGGCCCTCGCCCGTTTCTGCCTTTTCCATGACCGTGATGACCGGGCGTGGTATCGTCAACCCGATGGACGGTGCCGGCGTTGTCCGTCATTGTGTTTCGCGGGGAGGGCCGATGGAAGCGGTGGGCATTATATTTCTTGGAGGTTACGGATGATTGTCTCGAAGGGCGCGGTCATTTCAGTGGACTACACATTGCGGCTCGAAGATAAGACTGTCGTCGAAAGCACGGTGGGCGATCAGCCGTTGATGTACACGCATGGCCAAGATGAGATTCTCCGCGGATTGGAAGCGGGACTCGACGGCATGGCTTTGGGAGATACCCGTGTCATCGAGGTCCCGCCGTCCGAGGGATACGGAGACAGCCACCCGGAAGGATTTTTCGAGGTCCAGAGAGCGCGAGTCCCGCAAGATGCCCAGCGGATCGGAGCAAGGCTCGAGGCCCAGGCCCCTGACGGACGATCAGTGTACCCGCACGTGGCGGAAGTCAAACCCGACACGATCGTCCTGAATTTGAATCATCCGCTGGCCGGTAAAACGCTCTATTTTGAGGTGACGGTTTTGAATATACGCGAGGGGCAATGAGAGGAGATCGGACAGCAGCGGTCGCGACCCAGCACGACCTCTATCCGACGAGGTCCGGATTCATCCGGGACATCGATTGAACAGACGTGGCCTTGATTTCGTTGTAGACGATCGCGCGGCCCGCCTGACGCAGACGACTGAAAACGCCTTCCACCACCACATAGTCCCCTTCACGAACGTCCGCTTTTCCGAGACCGACGACCTTCACGGTTCCGGCGGGGTCCTGTAGTAGGAACCCAAAAGCCGGCCTCCCTTCGCGGTTCGTGGCCAATTGAAAGTTCGTGACGCGGCCGCTCACCGTAACGACTTGGTGATCGTAATGATCGGGGTGCGCGAGCAATTCCGTGATTTCGATGAGCAAGGTCGAGGCCAAGAGGGGCACCGCAGGAACGAGTGTGCCCAGAACAATGATGAGATTGAAGACTATGAAGGGAAGTGCTCGACGAACGCTAAACAGAGAGAGATTCAGCCAGCTCATAGTGAGTAAATTATACTGAATCCGCCCGTCGCCTGAAAAGCAGAAATCTACAAAAATTTATCGGGTGAACTTGTGATCTTCACCGAGGAAGCTATGCAGAATATGCTGCTGCATTTCATTGATTTCCACTTCGGACGCTGCAGGCGCCTCGAGCGCCGGGGCCTCGTCTTTCGGTGTCGGGGCCGTGCGGGTGAGCAGCTCCTGCTCGATGGCGTCGGGCTCTACGTCGATGTCCGAGAGAACCGCCAATAGCCGTTGTAGGCCGAAAACGGATCGCGTCGGTTCGGAATGCACCGCGTTCGTGCTCGCGCCGTGCACCAAGGACAACCAAAATTTTCCCTCGACATCTTCGGGAAGCATCCCCCAGGCGAAAGCCTGCAGCTTTTCCAGAAGAGCCTCTTCCGTACGCTCGAGCCCGTCGTACAAGGCGATCGATCGTTCGACCGTACGCTCTCCGAGCACAGCAAGGGTTTCCTTCCAGAGATCCAACGGAGGACCGGCCTGAGTCGCTTGCGCGACAGATCCCCCCAGCACCTTGTGGAGAGCCTGCAAGTACTGATGGAGGTACTTGACCTTTCGTGCTGCTAAACTACCCGCCGGAATACCCCAAATATGGGCGATCTCGTGATCCTGCATCGCCGAGGCGTTGATGGTTTTCCATTCTCGTTCCGATAGCTCATACCGCTTGCGGTATTTTTCCAGCAGGCGAAGCTGTGTCTGCATTTCGATGCCCAGTCTGGCCTCCTGGAACGCTTCTGCAGTGATATCGTTTTCGTCCCAGCGCCGCTCCAATAGCCGGATCATGGGTTTCGGAACGGCGGATCTGGCCTGTTCTTTCAGCGTCGCGACTGCCTCGGAAGTCGCCTGGAATTTCGTCTGCAAAAGATTGGTCGCGCCTTTCACCATACCATCGGCCAGCGCGATCATTCGCTTCAAACATTCCATCTGAAGCGACAGGCGCTCTCTCCTGAGCCGGACCCTTCGACGGTATTCATCCCGGCGTTCCGTGACAGCCTTGATCGTGTCCTGTGTAATGACCAGATTGGTGGGCTTCGTTCCGGATACGCAGCGGGGGTCGGGACGGTCGGCGGCAATGTATTCGATTTCTTCCTGGGTCACATCGAAGTGCTGCAACAACAGGAGCTTGAGCATGATGCGCCCCTGAATGGGAAAACCGTCGATGACCGAGGTGATCTGTTCCTGTGTTAAAACCGACGCCATCTGGAGGACCTCTTGTTGTGTGACACCGACAATGCGCTAGGCTGTGCCTTGGGGACTATTCTCAAGATAGACGGCGACATATTCGCGCACTTGTTCGATGGTACCGCTGATGAATAGTTCGCGGGGAATTTCGACACGGACGAGCTTGGCGGGGTCGACTCCGCGCTCGATCGCATACTCTTCGTCGATGTACAGGCTGACAGAACCGTCTGCAAACCGGATCGCGTAGAGGGCGTTGGTGTCCGCCATCCCAGTTCCTCCGTTGGCCGTTACCCTTGAACGAGTAGAGGTATCACACCGCTCGAGCGGGTGTCAAAGCAGGGAGATCACCGCCGGAACACGTGGCGGCGCCAGAGAATGTAAGCCGTAAAGACTATCAGACTCAGGAGAAGCGTATTCCGAACGCGACCGGGTCCGAAACAGGTCAGGTTCACCATCGCATTGGTGATGCCGTACGCGGCATAGACCAAATAGATCAACAGTGACCAGCGAAATAAATAGAGAAACCCATAGCCGACGAGGGTATGCAGGAGAGGTGAGATAGCCTTGGTAAGGAATCCCGGGAATCCTTGCAGCTTGGTGCAGAAGAACGGCAGCAGGTAATCCGGGTTGTTCGCAATGATGATCGTATCGTTGACGGCGCTCACCAGAAACAAGACGCCGAGGAAACGGATGTCGTGAGCCTGTTGCCAGGCCCGAGACCACGTTCG
>DASTLA010000205.1:0-4181 GCA_035715525.1 Nitrospiraceae bacterium | reverse complement strand
ATCACTGCCGTGAAGAAATTGAACGATAATGCCGGCGAAATGGGAAAGCCGAAGAGCATCTCTTCCCTAAGGTTGAAGGAATGTGACGGAAAGAACGAGATGGACTCCGGCTGCGCGGCCGCCAAGCAGGGTTTGAATACCTCTCCAAAGGGCGGGGACAACGTGTTGATGCAGTATGATGTCCTTCTGCCGGGTGGGAAGCCTCTGGCTAATCTGATTCCTTGGACCGCTCAATATAACCGTGGTGGTGGAGGCGGTCATCACTGATCGTTAGTTGTATCCCGTGAGGGACGAAGGCGGTGCTCCGAAAGGGGCACCGCCTTTTTGTTTGTCTCGCCTGTGAGGGATTCATTCCTCTGCCAGGCGCCGCTGCAGATCAGCCAACCGATTGAGGGCATCAAGGGGAGTCATGGCGAAGAGGTCCATCTGGCGAACCTCATCCAGAATGGGATGCGGCTTAGGCAAGGTGGCGTCGAATTGAAAGTTTTGTTGGGTATCGAGAGATGGGCGAGGTAACGGGGATGGTGCTTCCAGTTGGGTGAGGACTGCCTGAGCCCGATCGATGACGTCAGTCGGCAACCCGGCTAGTTTTGCCACATGGATCCCATAGCTGCGGTCGGCTCCGCCCGGGACGATTTTGCGGAGAAACAAGACCTCCCCATCGGTTTCCTGGACCGCAACTCGGTAATTGGCAATACCTCCTCGAAGTGTTTCGAGTTGAGTCATCTCGTGATAGTGCGTGGCGAAGAGCGTTCTGGCGCCGAGCCGCTGCGGGTCCTCGATGAACTCTGCGACGGCCCAGGCTATACTGAGCCCGTCGTAGGTGCTGGTACCTCGGCCGATTTCATCCAGCAAGATTAAACTTCGCCCTGTAGCGCTGTGAAGAATGTGCGCGGTTTCCGTCATCTCCACCATGAAGGTGCTTTGACCGCCTGCCAGATTATCGGATGCACCGACGCGGGTGAAAATACGGTCCACGAGTCCGACTCGGGCAGACGTGGCCGGCACGAAGCTACCGATCTGCGCCAGCAGGACAATGAGCGCCACTTGGCGCAAATAGGTGCTTTTGCCGGCCATATTGGGGCCGGTCAGCAAATGAAGGCGCCGCGATGCGGCGTCCAAGTTCGTATCGTTGGGAATGAAGCCGCCGGAAAGATCAAGGCGCTCGACGACCGGATGACGTCCCTGGCAGATTTCGAGGCTGCTGCTTTCGTCTACGAGGGGTCTCACATAGCGGTTCACCGCGGCCGTCTCGGCCAGCGCCGCGAATACGTCGAGTATGGCCAGCCGATGACTGATGTCCTGCAGTCGAGCCGTATGCCCAGCAAGCCCCCTTCTCAATGCTTCGAACAGCTCCTGCTCCAGCGCTACTAGCTTTGACTCTGCGCCGGTCACCCGTTCTTCCAGTTCCTTGAGTTCTGGCGTCATGAAGCGTTCGGCATTAGCCAGCGTTTGTTTTCGAATATAATCCGTCGGAACTTTTTCAAGATTGGATTTGGTGATCTCGATGTAGTAACCGAAGACCTGATTGTAGCGGACCTTCAGGGATTCAATCCCTGTTCGCATGCGTTCCTTCACTTCGAGTGCTGTGATCCATCCCTTGCCCTCACGGCTGGCCTTTCGAAGCTCGTCGACGCCTGGATGATAGCCGTCTCTGAGGATGCCGCCATCGCGCAGGGAGACAGGTGCATCGTGAACGATGGCTTGCTCGAGAAGCTCGTAAAGATCTTCGGCATTATCCCATGCTTCCACCAGTTGCGTAATGAGTGGAGCCGTCAGCTGGCGGAGGCGATTATGCAAGGCCGGCAACGAAGAGAGCGAAACTTTGAGCGCCACCACATCTCGGGGATTCGCAATCCCAAGCGAAATTCGACTGCTGAGGCGGGAGATGTCCTGCACGGTCCGTAAAGCACTTCGAATGCAGACCCGCGTCTCGAGCTGATCTTTGAGATCTTCGATGGCCGCGAGCCGTGCATTGATGGCCGAACAGGACAACAACGGTCGCAACATCCACTCCCGCAGCAGCCGGCTTCCCATGGCGGTCACGGTACGATCCAGCACCGCGAGGAGCGTCGATTCGGCCTGTCCGGATTTTGCCTCAAAGCCGCCGGCTGGCCGAACAAGTTCAAGATTGCGAATGGTGACGCTGTCCAAGTGCATGCCGTCTCCCGGGCGATGTACTCGGAGACTCCTGATGTGATCCAGAGATGCGGAAGGCTGTGTCTCGCGCACGTATCGAAGGATGCCGGCGGCTGCTTGAATTCCGATCGAGAGTCCCTGACATCCAAATGAGTCCAGGGAATGTACGCGCAATTGTTCCTGCAGCTGGACCCGAGCGGCGTCAAATTCGAACCAGCCGGCTGGTTGGCTGCAACAGCGGGGACCTGAAATTTCAGTGATCCAGCGGCGTGCGTCATCCGGCGTATCGTCGGGATACAGTAGCTCTTTGGGTTCCAATCGGGCTAGTTCATCGCGTAGAGCAGAGGCGGCCCGATCGCCGTGAAGCTCACAGAGCGAGAACTCTCCCGTGGACACTTCCATCCAGGCGAGCCCGTACGAGACCTGCTTCAGGCCGCTGCTGGCCCGGCAGTGCGAGGCGATCGCTACCAGAACATTCGATTCGGCCGGTGGGAGAAACTCGCTGTCTACGAGCGTCCCGGGCGTATAGAGTCGTACGACTTCGCGCCGCACCAAGCCCTTGGCGCCTTTGGGATCTTCGACCTGATCGCACAAGGCCACGGTCCGGCCCGCCTTGAGCAATTTAGCGATATAGGATGTCGCGGCATGATAGGGAACACCGCACAGCGGAATAGGGCTCTCGCTCGATTTGTCACGAGAGGTGAGAGCGATGGACAGAATCTTGGAAGCCTCGACGGCATCCTCATGAAACATTTCGTAAAAATCGCCGACTCGAAAGAATAGGATCGCATCGCGGTAGCCTTGCTTGATGTCGCGATACTGCCGCATGAGCGGCGTGGCTTCCGAGTCACCCATCGACGGGGTCTCCTTGTGATTCGCCGAGAACGGGACTTCCGGGACGTTGTGTGGCCTTCTCAAGCAACTGTCGTAGGCGCTCTAGGTCCACCTCCGCTTCCTGTAGCGCTTTTGTCTTGCGGCGAAGCTCGATACGGCCGCGCAACCAGGCCGGGAACAGAAGGATACCGGAGACAAGGATTCCAATGCCGAAGGCGGCGAGGATCGGTTTGTAAATCAGCGTCGAGGCGGAACGAAGACCGAAAAAGTATCGAAGCGTAACCTCCTGCTCTTGGTTCTGAAGAAAAAAGGCCAACGAGAGCAGCAAAAGCGTGCCGACGAGAATTACCCGGATCACTGGGAAGCCCTCCTCGATCGGCGCGATTGTACACGGGTCTGCTTGCTCCCTCCAGAGGGGCGCCGTCGAGCCAGTCGTGCGCGGACTCTCGCCAATAATCTCGCAGAGGCCGGCCCCGTCGCGACCAGCACGGCCTGTCGCGAATCGGCCGTACGGTGGAGAAGGCGGAGGTCCAACCGATCCGCCGGCAGCTCGGTGGCCCATCGTTCGGGCCATTCGATGGCGAGAACCGATCGGTCGTCTAGGTAATCGCTGAGACCCGTTTCTTGCAAATCGCCCGCCGTGAGGCGATAGAGGTCGGTATGCACCAGGCGAAGCCGCCCGGGATATTCCTGGATCAGCGTAAACGTAGGACTGCTGACTTTCGCTGGTTCGGTTTGCAGGCCTTGCGCCAAGCCGCGAACCAGGGTGGTCTTTCCCGTCCCAAGGTCGCCGAACAATGCGAGGACGTCACCTCCCTGTGCAGCCTGTCCGAGGCATTGCCCCAACCGCTCGGTATGGCGGGATGATTTCGACACGTATGTCCACGGCTTCCCGATGGGAAGTGGCCGGATCATGCGGGCTGACCGCGCAGGACGAGGCGAGCGTGAGGACTTATGCCGACGCGCAGGAGGCAAGGGCATGGGGAATTTCTGCAATAAGGTCACCCGCTACCATACCGGCCTGCCCCTGTTTGTGGGCGGCGAGATCTCCGGCTAAACCATGCAGATAGACACCTGAGCAAGCGGCATCCCATGCGGAGAGCCCTTGGGCCAGGAGACCCACCACGATGCCGGTTAACGCGTCCCCGGTTCCACCCGTGGCCATCCCCGGGTTACCGGTCGGACAAATAGTCGCTGTTCCGTCGGGA
>DASTLA010000204.1:0-3609 GCA_035715525.1 Nitrospiraceae bacterium | reverse complement strand
AGGCGGTGATGGTGGTGGAAGGCACCATCTCATTCTAAGGGGCAAGCAGGAATGAGAGAAATTGTCATTCAACATTCCTGATTCGTCATTTCTCATTTGCGGCCGGGAGGGAGCATGAAGGCTGTCGTCTTTCACGAGCATGGCGGGCCGGGGAAGTTGCAGTACCAGAACATGCCTTCGCCGACGGTAGGAGCCGACGATGTGCTGGTCCGCGTGAAAGCCTGCGCGTTGAATCATCTGGACGTATGGATCCGCCAGGGCAATCCGGCCTATCCGATGCCGTTGCCCCACATCTCCGGTTCCGATATCGCGGGCATTGTCGAACAAGTCGGATCCCACGTTCAGGGGATCGCCGGAGGCCAGCGGGTCTACGTTTCGCCCGGTGTGAGCTGCGGTCGCTGCGAACATTGTCTGGCCGGGCGCGACAACATGTGTCGGTCCTATGGGTTGATCGGGGCCATGTGTCACGGCGGCTATGCCGAATACGTGACGGTCCCGGCACCGAACGTTTTTTCGATTCCGGGCAATCTCTCGTTCGAGCAGGCAGCGGCCTTTCCCCTCGTGTCGGTCACGGCCTGGCACATGCTCTTTCCGCTGGCGGATCTGCAACCCGGCGAGGACGTGCTCATCATGGGAGCCGGGAGCGGGGTCGGTCATATGGCGATTCAAATGGCCAAGCTGGCCGGAGCGCGGGTCATCACCACTGTCGGCAGCGACGAGAAGGCCGACAAGGCGAAGGCGATCGGTGCGGACGTGGTCATAAATCATGCCCGCGAGAAAGTGAATCAACGGGTGCGCGAAGTCACGGACAAGCGCGGCGTCGATGTCGTCATCGAACACATCGGCCCCGAGGTCTGGGAGCAATGTCTCGATTCTCTCGCCAAAGGCGGGCGACTCATCACGTGCGGAGCGACGACCGGGGCGGAAGTGAAGCTGGATTTACGGTACATGTATTCGCGTCAGTTGACGATCAAGGGCTCTTACATGGGAACCCGAGCGGAACTGCTGAAGGCCGCGCGTCTGGTGGGCGAAGGCAGACTGCGTCCGCTGATCGACCGCACATTTCCTTTGGCCGAAGCGAAAGCTGCGCAGGAATACCTGTTATCGCGAACGTTTTTTGGTAAAATCGTGCTCGCCGTGGATTGATGCTCCGTTGAGCGCCGGAGCGAGACTCGGGACAGTATTCGTACAGTATATTGGTGAAGCGGAGGCCGGTTTTTTTACTTCGGTAGGAAAGGGGACAGATATGTCGACGGTTTCACAGATCATGACGAAAAATGCCAAGAGCGTCGGACCCAGCACCTCGATTCGCAGCGCGGCCAAGACCATGCGGACCGCACGAGTCAGCTCGCTGCTGATCAAGAAAGGCAAGGCCCATATCGGCATCATCACCGACACGGATCTCGTCCGCAAAGCGCTTGGGACGGATAAGAACATCGGGAAAATGACGGTTGAAGAGGTCATGACCACGCCGCTCTGTTCGATCGAGAGCGACAGCTCCGTCGACGACGCGCAGGATATGATGGGTGACCTGAACGTACGGCATCTCGCCGTGACGAAGAACGGCACCGTCGTCGGCATGGTCTCGGTGCGGGATCTGTTGGCGCATTACAAACGGTATGCCCAATCGAAGCTGCCGATGGATTTGGGATATAGCGAACCGAAGATCGGGCAAGACTAGGCCAGAGGAAAAAACGTAAGCCGTAAGACGCAGAACCACCCAAGAGTAAGGGAGAACAGAGATATAAGGGTAAGACGTAAGACGGTCGATCGTTCCGCTTCGTCGTCTGCCGTCTACCGTCTAACGTCTATTTGGTGAGTTCTTTGACGAGATGGCCGAGTTCTGGCAGGATGAGTTTTTCCATCGCCAGACGCACAGCGTTCTCAGAACCGGGGGTAGAGAAGAGCACGCGACCTTTGATGATGCCGGCGGTGGCGCGACTCATGATGGCCGGTGAACCGATCTCCTGATAGGTCAAATAGCGAAACACTTCGCCGAAGCCATCCAACCGTTTTTCCAACATCGCATCGACAGCTTCGAAGGTCGAATCCCGCCGCGAGATGCCGGTGCCGCCGTTGATGATGATGGCCTGCACTGCATCGTTGCCCAACCCCTCGGAGATGCGGCTCTTGATCTGCGCCGGCTCATCCTTGACCAGGTGGTAGGCCGCGACGCTGTGTCCTTTCTCCTTCAGTAGTTTCTGAATCAGTTGCCCGCTGGTGTCCTGGTCGGGCGTGCGGGTATCGCTGCAGGTAATGACCATGCAGCCGATGCTTTGCGGCGCGTGGTGTTTGTGCTCTTGATGACTGGGAACGACGCTCATGTAGACCTTCGACGTCCGCGGCAAGGAGCGATCGAGCTCTTCGCCAATCGTGCCAGTTACTTCCAGACCGCGTCCGGATTCAGCTTTGCAGCCGGCTTCCCGCCCTTGATGTGGTCGTCCAAGATCGTGGCCACGTCGGCTTCGGTCACTTTGGAATACCAGGTGTTGTCCGGATAGACGACGACGGTGGGTCCTTGTTCGCATGGACCGAGGCAAGACGAGCCGGTCACCAAGACCTCGCCCGGCATGATTCCTCGCTGCATCAATCCCATGTTGAACGCCATCAACAGCTGGGCCGAGCCTTGCCCGCCGCAGGACGGTTTCGGGTGGCCCGGAGGACGAGCATTGGTGCAGACGACGATATGGTATTTGGGCTTGGGCATCGTGACCTCTATGTAGGGTTGAACGGTTAGATGCTATGTGAAGGGGCGTCCGCTAGTGCGGCCGATACAGTTCCCACTGTTGGACGCATTCGTCCGGCAGTTTCCACTGCTTGAGACCTTTCATCACCCAATCGAGATAATGATCCTTCGGCTTGAACTTGCCGATCGGGGTGGCGGCATGGGTGGTCACCAGCGCTTTCTCACCTTCAGGAGTGACGACGGTTACGGGGACGTGGCGGTAGGCCCCTTGCGGGACGTCGTTCTCAAACTCGTCCAGGAGCTTCAGGTCTTCGTCCGTGATCTCGAAGACCGCCCCCCACACCTTTTCACCGGGCGAAGGAATGACGCTTGCGAGACCGCAACGCCATTGCGTCGACCAGCGGCAAAACTGAATGGTGTGATCGGGAAGATATGCATTGAAGAGGTACTTATGCTCCGGAGCACGACGCTTGAGTTGCGTGGGATTTAAATTGTCGGCATAGAAGAAAAATTTCATGGTCGATACTTGTAACATAGGGCCGCGCGCCGTTGTCAAGGCCGCGTGACGTGGGAAGGAGGGTACATCGATCGCCTCGAGCCGTTGTTGGCCCGTTCGGATTGACAGCCATAGCGCTCGCTTTTATGATGCGAGCGACGACGGACAAGCCTGGTTTCTTCCTCCATTCATGAGCAAAGCGATCCATTACGGCATTCTGCTCCTGCTGGTGGGCGGCGTGCTGATCTATTGGTGGTTGGCCCCACCCAGCATCAATCCCATCACCGACCCCCGCGCGGCGGAAGCGTTGGCTTTGGTGCAGACGCACCGAGCGGCCGGGTATCCGACCATCCTCCAGGCGTTCAATGAACGGGCGCGCATCCAGAAGGAACGTGGACTGGGTTTGCGACTTGGTGAGTGGCGGGTG
>DASTLA010000203.1:0-27187 GCA_035715525.1 Nitrospiraceae bacterium | reverse complement strand
GCAAACGGGTCGCCCGATGTGGTGTGCGGCGTGATTGAGCGAGACAAGTTATAAGATGAAAGGGAATTGGCAATGGCACATGGTACAAGGGGGAATGATGAAACCCTTTCCTTCTACATCAATTCTATGGGCAGCTTTTCTGGTTCTAGCGACCGCATCGGCGAGCGCAGACCAGTTCGAACCACAGCCCATGACTTCCGTGACGAATCTCCAAGGTTCTTGCGTAGAGTCAAGTCAGTTGCTGATGGCCGCAGCGCAGCCAGAGCCTCCTTCATCTGGGGAGATGCAAGAGCGGGCTGTTCCGAGAATGGCCCCCGGCAGACCGGGCGCGGCTCCCGCTCCTAAAACCGAAGGCGTCGTGATCCAAGGAAAGCGTCTGCAGGCTTTGCCTGGATATGTCCTACAGCAAGGGCCGAACAATCAGGTCACTGCTCGACGAGCAGGTGGAGGGCCCGGGGGCGGTCTAGGCGCGACCACCTTAGCATGCGGCTGCGACAGCCAGGACGGGACTTGCACCCTACTCGTTCAAGGAGGCATCGCGACGTGCGACAATACGTCGGGAGCCACGTGCAAGGGGACGTGCCAATTCACCACGATCATCACGGGCCTCGGTGGAAAGAGCATTCAGTAATCCGCCTCTCATCGTCCCGACTGGTTGTGACGCTACCCTGTCATACGCTTCGGGACTAGACCAAAGATCATTATCGACCCAGGAGGGCTGGCATGCGATTCCATCAATTCACTATTACGTTTGCGATAGGTCTGTTGCTGCTCCTGGTCGCATGCACGCGGGACTCGAGGCCACCTTCGGCCCAGCCGGAAGCAACGACCCGGGTCGTCGGAGAAGCCGAATCGGCAAAAGGCCAGTCGCCTCCTGTGGAGATTCAGGAGCGGGCGGTGCCTCGCGTGGACTCGATTCAGGGCATCACCACTCAAAAGATGAATCCACCTAAGGCGGCGGTGCCGGCGGTACCCCTCGTACCAGCAACCCCGCCCCTGCCAGTAAGCGCGCTGCCCGGTCAGTTTGCCTTTGGGACTTTTAGAGGAACCTATCTGACGGCGGTGGGCGGTGGCGGACGCACGACGGACGTCGTCCGGACCGATGCGACCGCGATCGGCCCCTGGGAACAATACAGGCTGTTTCTCGTGCAGGGCGGCGGGGTTCCGCAGCAATACGCCATACAGACCGCCGGATCGAATTACTTCACCGCGGTTGACGGCGGGGGTCATGCCTCCAATGCGCTGCACTCCGATGCGACTCAGGTTCGAGCCTGGGAAACATTCAGATTCTATCTGGATCAACGCGGCTGGAGAAACAGCATTCAAACCGTCAACACTCACTATCTGAGCGCAGTGGGCGGCGGAGGCAAAACGACGGACGCCATTCACGCCGACGCCGTGAGGCCCGACAACTGGGAATCGTTCTATATATGGAAGTGTGGGGATCTGGGATCCGGGTTTCAATATGCCATCTCGGCCGTCTCGACTCCCTACGGATTTCTCTTCGCATACGGAGGCGGCGGACGGGTCTCCACACAGGCAGGTGTCGTCGTCGCTGGCGCTGTTGGGGTCCTCAGCGATTACAATCTCCGCCCGGCTCCTTTCGACAACAGCTGGCAGAGGTTTCGGCTGATGCGGCAAAGCGACGGGTCATATGCTCTCCAAACGTCCAACGGAATGAATTACGTGACGGCGATCCAAGGCGGCGGGCTCCCCTCGGGCACGAAGACCTATGATAACTTGGTCACGGATCGGACTCAGGTCCAGGCCTGGGAGAAATTCAAATTTGTCGATCTGGGTGACTGTTCCTATGCGATTCAAACGGTCAGCGGTAACTATCTCGGCAAATCGACTGCGGCGCCGGGCACGGCCCTCGGCTTATTTGCCACGAACGTCAGCGACATCAAGAACGCCACAAAGTTCCGGCTGTCTATGGTGTTTTGATCAACTTTGCTCAACAAGTATGCAATTTCTTTCTCAGGCCGGGGGAACACGATGCGATATGACCCAGTGACAGCATTATTCGGTTCACTGTTATTGATCGGTTCGACAGGCTGCATGACGGCGGACCGACTCGCCGTTGAGGGGATGGACCAAGGGGCACGGGTGGCGGAAGTTCCGGTGATTCCTGATGTGCCCCCATCCGGTCCGGCACCGGAACCAGCCGAGCCCTCCGGCGTGGCGGAGGAACATGCCATGCCACACGGTGGGCCGGCCGTGCTCGACGGAACGGCCGCACCTGGCACGCTTTCGCCCGGCTTCACCAGCACCTATCCCGGTGAATTTGCCTTCCGCACGCGCAACGGGTACTACCTGACCGCGATCAACGGCGGAGGGCGAACCAGCGCTCCAACCATCATCACGAGTGCCACTGCGGCAGGAGCCTGGGAAAAATTCAAGCTCTCCATTCCCGCTCCCCCCTCGGCCTACGACAAGACCATCCAAACCGATAGCGGAAACTATGTCACGGCCGTCAATGGCGGCGGAATGACTGTGGATGTATTGCATACCGATGCGACGCAAGCGAGAGAATGGGAACGCTTCCGGTTGGTGTACCTCGGCGCGAACGCCCCCACGTATTATGGCATCGGGACCATCAAAGGAAACTTTCTCACAGCTGTCGCCGCCGGCGGCAGATATGACGACCCCCTTCACTCCGACGCCAGGCAAATCAGATCCTGGGAACAGTTCCGTATCGTCAAGTGCGGAGATCCGGGATCCGGCTACGAGTATGCGATCTTGGCCGCGGACGCCCAGTTTCTCGCTTCCTCCACGTACCAGAATCAAACCTGGTTTAGCCTGGCCCGCTACCCCAGCGAGCCTGAGATGAAACTCAAGTTGATCAGCCAAGGCGATGGGACCTTCGCATTGCAAACCGCCAGCGGGACCTATCTCACTGCGCTCGGCGGCGGTGGGCAGGTCGAAAAGTACGACAGAAAGTACTGGACTCCGGATTGCGGGGGATTGTTCGGCGGCCCTTGCGTCGGAGGGGCCGCGCCCATTTTCCACATCGATGCGACACAGGTCCAGGCATGGGAAAAGTTCCGGGTGATCGATCAAGGCAACTGCACCTATGCCCTTCAGACGACGAGCGGGTTCTATGTGGGAATCTTCAAGGATCGCTCGGGCGTGATGCTGCTGACCACCAGGCGCGATAGCCCGGCGACGGCGAACGAGAAATTTCAATTGATCGTGTTCGGGCTCGCGTCGCCCCCAATCATTCAGTAGTCCGGCGCGCTATCTTCGGATGGGGCAGCGACAAGCCTGATGTATGGCGAGAGGAAGGAAGGGCGCCGCGGCGGAACTAAAGATGCGCCTATTATCATCTCGATGGGCGCAAGGACGCCGCTGTGAAGGAATACAATTTGTGGTTCTGTCGCGAGCCGCGCAAAAATCGACGAACTGGGGCAATCCCTGGTTCCTCCCATTACAACTTCTGTTAGGCTGCGGGCGGCGTAGACAGGGTGCTGCACCGCATATGAACAGCGCTCTCCAATCACCACTCACCTACAAGAAAGGTAGGTCACGATGAACCGAACAGGCTTCGCGGCAACGCTCTCCCTCGCTCTTCTTCTGTCGGGCAGTCCCTTATTCGCCGACATGAACAAAACAGCCCCTGCCATCAAGGCGCACGCCGGATCCAAAGCCGAGCAACATATCAACGAAGGTATCGAGCATTATGACAAGGGACATTGGGACGTGGCCAAGAAACACTTTCAGGAAGCGGTGAAAACGGACCCGACCTCCGCCGAGGCGCACTACGACCTTGCCTTGAGCCTGGACAAAGCCGGTGAGCACAAAACGGCGATCGAGCACTTCAAGAAGGCGTTGGAGCTCGGCAAAGACAATCCTGAAATCCAGCAGTCGGAAATTCTCCACGCCCATTTGAAGAAACACTGAACGAGAGGTCAGGCACGGAGCTGCCGGACGGCATCGATTACCGGGGCAGGTATTTCACCACGTAGTCGGTGCCGTGAAACGATGCTTCGAGCACCTGGATCTGAGCGGGGCTCATCGGATTGATGCCGGCCTGCGCGAGCAAATCGGTGCGCAGGGTCTGCCAGACGATCTGATCGAACTGCGTGCGGGTTTGCGGATGGCTGAGGGCTTCGCGCACGCCGGTCTCGATGGAGTTGCCCAGCGTGTCGAGGTATCGCTTGGAGATATCGCACACGTTGATGGGGAAAATAACGTCGAACCAGTACACGCATTTGTCCTGCGGCTTCAGCGTCCCGCGGAAACCGGCCCGCACCGCTTGATAGGTCGGAAAGCCGAGGTGATTCGTCGTCGGGAGGATGAAGATGTCCACGATGGCATTTTCCCCCACAGTGTCCCCGACCGCCAGATCTCCTTCCGGCGAGTAATCTCTGTAGTAGGTCTTGAGCTGCAACGTGGGTAGATGAAATTCGAGGTGGAGCTCGTTCCCTTCCGATTTGACCACCGGCGGGTTCGAAAGCCCATTGGCGTGGATGAAGACCCGCGCACCGTTCGACGCCTCATGAACGTAGGGCGAGACGGTGAAGCGGCCGGCCAGTGTCCGTCCGATCGTGAAATTGGAATCGACCTGCCCGCGGAGATTCGTCAGCTGCACGAACGATTTTGAGAGGTCTGCGCCAAGCAGGACACTCAGCGGGATCGTCCTGGTCAGCGGAGCTGGCGCCTGCGGCGCATGGACCATCGGTTGGCTGCCCTGCCCCTGCATGCCTTGCGGCTGGTATCCCGGCTTGGAGGGCGATTGCTGAGGAACGGGGGCCTGCTGCCCCAAGGGACCAGGGTTCGGCTGAGCTGGAACGGACTGGGTGCTTGAACGAGGTGGAAACACCTGCGCATAGGCCACAGCCGGGGCCGCAGCTACAACGAACGCAAAGATTACAGCAGCGGCGCCGTCAAACAATGGACGATGAGGAGCGACCATTGAGAAGCGAGAGGAAAACCGGATCTGACAATGCACGCTACGGCAAGAGATCTGGGTAGTGAGCGCTGTCATGAAGTTCCCTCTCACCCTTACCTCTCCCTAGGGTGGAGAGTGCAATGGCTCTCCCACTTGGTACAAGGCCTTCCCTAGCGCTATCCACTGTCAGAATGCCCGATCATGTGCCCTCTGGCATGGGGAGGCGCGGTGATCGGTCGCCCCCTTATTGATGTTTAAACCAGCGCGTGACCCGCACATCCTCTCCCGCCTTGGCTGCTACGTATGAGAGAGGGGTGACCTGGACCGGTTGCTGCGCTTCGTCCCGCACCTGCGTCGCCTGGCCCGCTTGGATTTTCCCGAAGCCGTTCGGAATCACAGCCGGCTCTTCCACCTGCGCGTTTGCATGCGTAACCGGGCGTTGCTGCCCCGCGAGCTCGGTCAGGCTTTCTTCGAGATCGGTCCGTCGCGCAGGAGACGCGACGAGAAAGAATGTTTCGACCCCTTTGAACTGATCGAGAGTGAACCAATAGGGACCGTCCGGGAACGACTGCTCGACTTCCGGTTTGAAGGGATTGGTCACCGTCCCATTCGCCAGGGGGAAAACCGGCTGCGCCCAGCCTGATCCGTCGATTGAAATCACGTAGACGAAACATTCGCAGTTGGTTCTGACCACCAGCTTGAAGCGATCGCCGTCGGCTCCGCCCTTCAGCGTCTCTCCGTCCTGCATGAGCGCGACCTGCTTGCCGTTCGAAGTGCTGACCTGCCGGATGAGCGCGACATCGAGCGTCACCTGATCGGCTGGCCCCGGTATGCCTCGCGGAACGATACCGCTTTGGTAACTGACACCCATGTTGTTCGGACTTTGCCCATAGCCGGGCGCCATTCCGGGCTGCGCATATCCCTGCATCGGCTGCTGATATCCCTGCATGGCGGGTTGCTGGTAAGCGCCACCGAGGTTCTGCTGCATGGGCTGCTGCTGATAACCTTGCACGGCTTGCTGCTGATAAGGATCCATCGGCTGTTGGTACATTCCCTGCTGCATCGGTTGTTGATACATTCCCTGCTGCATCGGCTGCTGTCCATATCCCATTGATGCCTGACCATAGCCGGGAGCCGGGGTCGGCGATGCCATACCTGGCGCCGCGGCGGGATACCCGGGCTGTGGCGGCAACCCCTGGGCGGGATAGCCCGGTTGCGGCGGCATACCGCCCATCTGTCCTCCGTAGGGCTGCGATCCGTATTGGCCTCCGTACGGTTGAGTCATGCCATAGGCCGGCGCTTGCACGTTCATGCCGGGAACTGACGCATAGGGATTGTTCGGGTCATAGTATCCACCCATCTGTCCTTGATATCCGTACTGGGACGCTCCGTACCCACTCATGCCCCCGTAGGCGCTCATGCCACCGTAACCGCCCATCCCGCCATACCCTTGCATGCCATAACCACCCATCATGCCGCCCGCAGGATTGTACGGATCGGGATATCCCATGCCCATCCCCATGCCCGGTTGGCCGGTGGCCTGAGCGTTCAACATGGCCTGTTGTTGCTGCATCAGCATGGTCGGGGGAACCAGCGCGGCAGGCGATGTGCCCATCGGCAGACCCATGGCGACGTAGGGCGTGCTCAATCGGATCATGAGGCGGTTCATGTCCTCGGAATATTTTCCCCCGTAGTTCTTGTTGCTGGTGACGAGCAAATTTCGCGCAAACTCGATGCCCGCCGGGATGAGAAAGGGAGCCGCCGCACAGGAGGACAGCAGCAGAAATGAAAGAAAGGCCGGAAGGGAACGACGCCGGCCTCGGCCCGACGAACAGAAGCGTGAAGAGTACGTCATGGCATCACCTCACCATCTACCCGTCTGTCGTGTCGCGCCGGCCAAGGTTCATCGGATTGTAGACCCCGGGTCGCAGGTCGGTCAACCGGCTGTACCGGGTTGGTATTGTGAGCATACCGGATTCTATGCTACGAGTCTGCCCGCAAGGGATCCGGCGCTCCCGAGCCTGTAGACATTACCCGTATTTTCCATGAACATAGAGGCCCATGAATCCGACTCATCAGCATACGGGAACCCTGGAGGGCGAGTTGGTGAGCAGGGCGGGGACGGGCGATACTCGTGCCTTTGAAGAGCTCTATCAACTGTACGAGCAGCGCGTCTACCATTACATCTGCACATTGGTCCGGGATGCGACGTTGGCGGAAGAGGTGCTGGGCGACGTGATGCTGGCCGTCTGGAGAGGCGCGCAGCACTTCGCGCACCAATCCCGAGTCTCTACGTGGATCTTCGGCATTGCGCGGCATAAAGCTTTTGACGCCCTTCGTCGCACCGGCCGCCATGAGCAGCACGCCGTCGCACTCGACGAGGCCCCGGATCTCCCCTGCCGACAGGACTCACCGATCGAACAGATTCACCGCGAACAGCTCGGCGTGGTCGCTCGGAAGGCGTTGGCGAAGCTGTCCGGCGAACATCAGGAAGTCTTGCGGCTGGTTTTTTATGAAGAGTTGCCGTACGAGGAGATTGCTCGCCTGCTCGACATTCCGGAAAACACGGTGAAGACGCGTGTCTTTTACGCCAAACAACAACTGAAACGCCATTTGGATCGCCTGATCGCCAAAGAAACGGTCCTATGAGCCACAGCGACGACAAGTCGACCTCGCATGCGACCGAGAAGCTGTTGCCATGGTACGCCAACGGCACGCTCACGGAATCCGAGCGCCGTGAAGTGGACGACCACGTCGCCGCTTGTCCCGATTGTCGGCGCGAGTTGGAATACCTCTCCGGCTTGAGCGCAACCTTAAAACAAGCATTCGCCGGTGAGCAGATGCCCATGCTTCGGATCAGATCCTCGGTGATGGCGCAGGTTCGAGCCGACCGTGAACGCCTTCCGGCTGCTTCACCGGCCGGCTCGAACGGCGGCTTCGGCAGCGCAGTGGAACAATGGTTCCGCAATCTCTTCGCCCCGCGCTGGGTTCCGGCGGTAGTCGCCGGCTTGCTGCTCGGACAACTCACGCTGCTGTTATGGACGGCCGGCCACCAAACGCCGGCCGGCACCAACGAGGTCACGACGCGCGGGCTTCGCGGCGAATCGGTGCTGGTCGCGGTCGTCTTTCAAGATTCCGCTCCCGAGGTGCGGATCAGAAGCGCGATTCGGACTCTCCGGGGGCGGATCGTCGACGGGCCGACGCCGGACGGCCGCTATACCATAGAGGTCCCCGCCACGCTGGCCGTAAACCTCGATGATCAACTGGTCAAACTCCGGGAACAGCCCGGCCTGGTGCGTCTTGCCGAACGACTTTCGCAGTGAACCTTCCGGCGGCAGACGCGACGTACCGATCAGAAGGAGAGAATGCCCGATGCTGCAGCCAATGAAGCTCGTCTCGTTCGTCGCTCTCGCAGTGGTCGCCTGCCTGACCGGGTCGGTCGCGACGGTCGGAGCGGCGGAATCGGCTCCGGTGGGAACGAAACGCGCCCTCCTCATCGGCATCAACAAATACCAAGCCCTTCCCACGCTCAACGGCTCGCTCAACGACATCGACACGATGCGTCACGTCCTCACGACCAGGTGGGGATTCCAGCCTCGACATATCGCCATGCTGACGGACAAGGCTGCCACGCGTGCGGGTATCTTGGCCGCACTCGAGCGGCTCGCGAAAGAGTCCGGTCCCGAGGACGTCGTCTACATCCATTACTCAGGCCACGGCTCGCAGGTGGAGGATTTCAACGGCGACGAAACCGACGACCATCTGGACGAGACGTTGGTGCCCCATGACGGCCGGACGCCCAACGTGCCCGACATCACCGACGACGAGCTGGACGAGATCTTTGCGCGCCTCAAGGCCCGGAGTGTGCTGATCGTGTTTGATTCCTGCCATTCCGGCACCGCGACGCGCTCGCTCGACATTCGCACCAGGTCGGTCCCGAGAGACACCCGAACTGATTTGTATCGTCCTGCTGCCGTACAAAGCCGCCAGGTCGTGCCGCTCGTGGCCTCGCGCTATGTGCTGATGACAGGGGCAGCCGCCAATCAAGAGGCCCTGGATGGACCCGTCGGAGGCCGGTATCACGGCTTTTTCTCCTATTCCTTGGCCAAAAGCATCGGCACCAGCGGTCCAGACGCCTCCCCGCGCGCGTTGTTTGCCGGGGTGGAACAGGAAATGAAACGCATCCAGACACACTTCGGCCGTAAATCCATGCCGGAGCCCCAGCTCGAAGCGCCGCCTGCGTTGCTCGATGCGCCCGTTCTCTCGCCTTCCACAGGAACGACGGCAGCACGGTTGCCGTGGCTGGAAGTGCGTCCCCGTAGCGGAGACGAGTGGCTGCTCGTCGACGGGTTCTTGCTGGATGCGACGCCGGGCTCGACATGGGCCGTGTATCCGCCCAACGAGACGGCGTTCGCTCCCGGCAAATCGCTCGGATTGCTGGCGGTGTCCCAAGTCCAGGGCAAAGATGCGCTCGCCAAACCACAAGGCCCGAGATTTTCGATTCCCCCCGGCGCACGCGCCGTGGCCTTTCTACCGTCCGCGTCGCCGGAGCGAGTCCCCATCCGCCTGCTGGACGTGCCGCACGACAGCCGTTCGAAGATCGAGGACGTATTGCGCCAGCACGGCCGGGATGTTCAGATCGTAGAGCCGGGGGAGCCGGCGCAATTCCTCGTCGATGTGAAGAACAATCGATTGCAGCTTTATTCTGCCGACGGCCTGCAGCTGATCGGCTCGTTTGAAATGGATGGCGGGCAGTGGGGTGCCGGACTGGCGCAGGTGCTGTCGCGCAGCGCCAACGCCTCGGAACTGCTCACGCTGGAAAACCCTTCCGCCCAAATCAAGGTGGAGGTTCGAATTGCCGGCGCCCCACCCCGCCAGACGCGCGGGATTGCCGTCGTTGCAGACACGCAGCCGGCCCAATACCGTATTCGCCGGGCAGGAGAGCCGCGCACAGCAGGAAATAGCCTGCAATTGGACGTTCAGGCGACGGCCGACAGCTATCTGACGATTGTGGACGTGGACTCCGAAGGGCGGCTCAATCTGCTGTTTCCGACGGAGCACCAACGGCCGGCCTTTTATCCGGATGGCCGCGTGCGGGCCGGCGAATGGGTGACCATCCCAGACTCCCTGCAAAACGGGAACCATGCCGGCTTCCACTGGGACTATGCGCCGCCGTCCGGAACGGACACGGTCCGAGTCTTTGCCTCGACGGATCTCGATACCGCTCAAGCCATCCGGCAGCGCGTGCGGGCCACGCAGTCACCGGACCTGCAAGCCATGGCGATGATCACGACTCGATCGGTGGTGGCATCGAGCGTGGGCGATCTGCGACGGGACTTGAGCCAGATCGCGAGACGAGGGCTCTCTTCGATTTACGATCCCACGCCGGCCGCGCTGACGACGCCGACCGCGAGCGTTGCTCCTGCTCAACCTGCCGCGCCGCCCGTTCCTTCGCCGCCCAGTCTTCCGTCCGTTCCGCCAGCTGCCGCCATCCCACCTCAACCGGCTCCCGTTCCTCCGCAGCCCGCGACAACGGCCCCGCCGGCGCAAACGGTCTCCAGTTCCACAGCCGCCGACTGGACCGCCGCGTCATTGACCATCGAAGTGGCGCCGTGAGGATCTGCAATAGAGAAGATCGATTTGCGGCGAGAAGTCTCTCGTAGCTTTGCTGGTTCAGTTGGGTAGTCCCACAAAAAATAAGGGGGAAGTCTTGCGACTTCCCCCTCGGGTGACTAGGACCGGCACTGCAGTCTGCAAGGACGGAGTCACCACCCCGCCCTCCGCTCGTCTGCTACTGCGCTGGCGTCGAGACCTTTGAGGCGGTCCCTTCGCCGCGATCGGATTCCGCGCGCTTCACCGATGGCGCATGGCCGGACAGCGGCAACACCCGTTGATCTTCCGCCGGCAGCACCCGCAACAGCCCCCACTGGCCCGACTGCGAGTAGGGCAGCCGCTGGTTGCTCCAAACATAGTCGCCCGCCATCCGGAATACTCCTCCTGCAGACGGGATGAAGGCATCCAGCGCTTCGGATCCGGAGAATTCCACCACACTGATGTGGTCGGCGCCCTTCATGAAGGGTTCGATCGGCCACTCGTGCTTCTCCACGCTGAACATGCCGTTCTGCTCGTTGCTGGCGCCGAACACGTGGATCCGAACCGGATCGCCTGCGTGGGCCTGGATGAGCGGCGTGGCCGGATCTTCCGGCTTGTCCACGACGCAAGGCTGGAACATTTTGCCGAGGCTACAGCCCTGCTCCTCACGGAACTTATAGGGTTCCGCGCGGTAGTTCACGGCCGTCAAGCCCGCCGTGTTCTGCACGTACGGCATGAAGCTGGTGCCGATGATGTTGTCTTCATCCTGGAAGAACAACGCGGCATCGCGATAGTTCCGTCGATGCTCGTAGCCCGGGATCGTCCGGTCCACGATCACGTCCGCGATCCAACTGTTCTTGCCCGACAGATCGGCACCGGTCTTCGGATCGCGATAGGCCGCGCCCTTCGGACCGATGATGATGCCGCCGTAGAGACCGTTGCGCGGATTCAACATCACGTTGCCCCAGTCCCACACCAGCGACGCCGTTTCTCCGACGAAGGGATCGGCATAGTAGGTATAGGTGCGGCTTTCTCCCGGAGCAACGGTCTGGTCACCCGGATTATTGCCGACGTTGGCTCCCAACGAATCCTTCGGATCGAACGCCATCGCGATCGCCGAGAAGGACGCTCTGCCTTCCCTCATCTTGTTGGTCAGCTTGACCTTGAGACAGTCCCCGACGTTGGCCCGCAAGGTCAGGGGCATCGGTTGAAGTCCGGAGGCCACGGCCTCCAAGTCTCCTTCCAACGCGTAGATCTTGCCCTGCGGATTCGTCATCCGGATCGTGCGCTCGAAGTCGACTTCGATGGTATCCGGCGCCTTCGGGTTCAGCTTCATGCCGGGGTGATCCATCGCGACCACGTTGAAGCTCTTCACCGGCGCCTCAGCCGGACAGACCGGCAAGGGCTTGGGCATCTCGTTCCTGCGGCTGTAGCCGGCCGGGAGCTTCTGAAGATCCGGCACTTCCTTGTCGAGGACGCGCATGATGCCCCAGGCCCCTTCCGAGAACTTGGAAGAGCGTCCGTTGAAGTGGATGTAATCGCCCGGCTGGAGTCTCGGCCCGCCTGCTTGTGGAACGACGAGATCGTATCGCTCGGCGATGCCGATGTGAATCGAGTTTTTGCGATTCGCATCTCCCGCGTAGCGCTCCGTTAGATACGTATGGCCCGACAAGGTCCAAACCATCGTCTCGTTCGCCATGGTCTGCAACAGGCGGAACACGACCGTGTCGCCCAAATAGGCGCGCACCATCGGTGTATAGGGATCGCCGTGCGCCGCGCTGCTGAACAGCTGCGACGGCTCCGGGTTGGCTTTCAGGCGCCCCGAGATCGGCTCGGCGCGGAAGTTGAGCCCGCCGCCGGTCGTGTGCGTGCCGCCGTTGAGAAATTGCATCGGCGACATGTCGATTTTTTCCGGCATCGGGAACGACACCGTCTTACCTGCTTCCAAGGCCACCTCGATCGGCTGACCGGGCGGATTGCCTTCGGTGACGATGTTGACAGTGTGAGGAACGGTATCGTTCAACTGCACCAGCAATTCACGAAAGCTGCCGTTCACCCCGTATCCCACCGGCTCGATGGTGCGGATGTCGGCCAAGGGGCCGCTCCGGATCTGCTTCCCGGTCTTCGGATCATGATAGGTGGATCCGACCGGCTCGATGATGATGGTGCCGAATCCGCCGTGCGGCCAGGTCACCCGTCCCAAGGCATGGTCATGCCAGAACACGGTGCCCACGTCGGCGTCCACCCAGAAGCGTTGCCGCACGAACTCCACGGTCACGATGTCGTTCACCGGGTGGTCATGCTCCAACGGGCGATACAGCGTGATTTCGTTGCCCTTGATCGACTTCACCCGGCCGATCTCGTTGCCCTTCACGTTGTCCGCACCGATCAGGATTTCGTTGTTGGGATGGTACTGCGCCGCATTCTTGACCGTGATCGCCCGTTCGCCCTTCTTGGCGGCCTTGGTGAACACCGTATTCATCGGTAGCGGCAGGCCCTTGTTCACCTTCTTCTTCATCATCGTGAACGGCCGCACCGACTGTTCGTAAGAGAAGCCGGTGATGACGCCGTCCGACGATTGGTTGTCGAACTGCAGGAAGTGCCAGTGCGTGTTGATCTTCGAGGAATGGAAATTCACCATATCGTCGTCTTCCCATTCGCTCGTGAGCATCCAGTCGATGCAATCGTAAATATTGGCACGCACCACCAAAGGAAATTTGCGGTCGTTGTTCTTCCGGACTTCCTCTTCCTCCTCGTGCAGCACGTAGATGAGCCCGCCGTCGTCCACGATGGCGGGTTCGTTCCCTTGCTTGTCCGCCAACATCATCGGCGTGTGGATGAAGTGCACGTTGTACCTCTTCGAACCCGCCTTTTCGGGACACATGCTCCAGACGCCGTTTTCGCCCGGCTTGGCCGGATAGGAACTGGGCAGCCCGTCGTCGGCCAAGTGGATCATGTCCAACCAGGGGGACGGGTTGTGGTTCTGGGAGAACGGGACGCGCCGGCCGAAATGCGGCTTCAGGTGGGGCCAGGAGACTTTCCCTGTGGCCTGCTCGAACACGATCGGAAGCCGCTTGCCCGGCTGGCTCGACTGATAACGCGGATTCGCCACGCTGTTTTCCCGCTCGGTCATGGCCTTGGTGCCTTGCCACTGCCAATCGAGCACGCTGGCGTCGTAGGCGAGCGTCTGGCCTGCTTCATCGTCTTTGTGACCGGGCTTGCCTTGCGGCGGCAACTGCATTTCGACCCAATCTTTGATGTTGACGACGGCCGGCTCGGCCTTCCAGTCGGTCTTGCCCTTGTCGATAATGCGGAACTGCTTGCCGAACCAATCGACGGTCTTGCCGACCAGCTCATCGGAAGTGATGCCGGTCCTGATGCGACCAGATCGGTCGGGCAGCTCTCGCAGGTCGGGCATGACGTCGTTGTGGTACTCGCCCTGCTGCAGCGTGTTATAGACCCGCCAGTAGCCCCACATCCCCGCGATATAGTGGTGGGCGACGTGGCAATGGAACAGGAAGTCGCCGGCCAACTGCTGGCACAGGCCGGAGCCGCACTCGGTCTCGAGGTCCATCGTCTCGGACGGCCCGATCACTTCGACATCTACACGATCAGATTTCATACGAATGACAGGATACTTCACCGGGCCGTTCTTGGCCGCGTGCCAGAGCGGCATCTCGTCGATCGCCCGAGGACTGCGCGGCCATCGGATCGATCCGCCGTGTGGATGGTGGGAGTGGAATACTTCCGAGCCGCCGTGCACGAGGCGGAACTTGGCCGGATCTCCCAGATAGCTGCGCGGGATCGTCGTGGCCGGATCGCCGAACGTGTAGGCGCTGTAGGCCATCGACTCGTCTTCGAACCCGAAGTATTCGTGCTGCGTCTGCATGTTGTCGACGCCGAACGGTTCGCTGCGGTAGTTCAGCGCGCGGGCGACCGGACGATAGACGTCGGTCAAGGGATCCCGTTGCGGGATGAAGTCGCCCTTCTTGTTCAGCGGCCGGAAGGCTTCGTCGCCGACCTCGTGGTACATGAGGACGAATTCACGGAAGTCCGGACCGGTCCCGTTCTTGATGATGGCTTGCCATCCGCTCTTCGCCGGCGCCGGCTCTCCGGTTCCTAGCGGTTCGAGATATTCCGAGCCACGCGGCTCGACGACGAACGTCCCGAAGAGCCCCATCACAGTCAGCTCACGGTCGTTGCTGAACGAGTGGAATTGGCGTCCGCCCTCCTGTTGCGCCGGCGGAATGTACCATTCCAGGTCCACCGTCTTGCCGGGCGCAGCGATCGCGTCCGAATTGGTCGTCGTGGCCGGCTGGCCGGTCGAGGACACGATCATGCTCGTGCCGTGGATGTGCAAGCTGACTTCCTCGGATCCTTCCAATTGGTTGCGGAGCGTGAGCTTGACGCAATCGCCTTGGTTGCCCCGGATGACCAGCGGCTGGATCCATTGATTCTGCAACCCGTTCTTCACCGCGCCGGGATCGTATCCGTCCTTGTCGCGTGCTTCGCGATTGACCCGCTCTTCCTCGCGGACTTTGTCCAGGTTCTCGCTCAGCACATACATGTAGCCCGGGTAGTAATCGAGCCACATGTTGAGGCTGATTTCGACGTTGATCGCCGACACGTCATAGCTTTTGACCGGCGCGGTCGCGGGACATCGGCCTCCGCCGGGGAGGACTGGCTCCATGCCCGTATTGGACATCAACAGGATGTCCTGATTGCCGGCACCATACTGGTGCATCATGTTGACGTTGTTGTAGAACCCGTCCCCATGCTGGGCTTCGGCATCGCGCGCCAGCTGCTCGTTCATCTTTTCCATGATGCGCTGATGCTGCCGCTCCATCATGGACGTGCGCTCGACATGGCCTTCCTTGGCATCTTCCACGATGGTCTGACCCTTGAGCCGTTCGGCCCATGCCGTGGTGTCATGATGCCCCACATGCTCTTCGGCCGCGAAGCCCCCTCGAGCATCAAGCACCCCAAGGCCGGCGATCAAGAGGCCTGCTCCGAGCGCATACCTCCGCAGCCTCCGCCATTGTGCCCTTGATCCCCGCTGCACTGTGTGACTCGCCCTGATCATTACACGTACCTCCTCTCAGACCGGATATCGATTACTCCTGCGTTGCTGTGCAAGTGATGCGGTGCAGGCCGTCTGCGGCCTACACCGCGCGGAGGGAAGAGTCCGGAGGCCAGTCCATTCTGCTTCGCATCCCCGCTGAAGGAATACGGATCAATGTCGTATCGCGCAGCTTGCGCCGAGCGAGCGTTGTAGTGGTCAGCAAATCTCGTTCCTGCGGAAGAGGAAGCGGAATACGGCGGTTAGACTGGAGAAAATGAGAGCGGTAGGAGCTGGTCGACCAAAACATGGGGCGCGGACGCCCCATCGTTCACGAATTGATCGGATAAGTCGTTGTTCTATCAGTATGCGCCGGCCTGTCCAATCCAATATCCCGATGGGGCGCGAATGCCCCATCGGAATCCATCTCAAATCAGATCGCGCAGACCATGCTTCTTCACCATGCGTTCGATGGTCTTACGATCCACGCCGGCCTCGCGAGCGGCCCGGCTCATATGGCCTTCGTTGCGTTTGAGCAAATCCATGAGGAAATTGCGTTCGAATGTTTCCACGGCCTGCTGCTTGGCCTGTTTGAATGATCCCTGGTCCGCTGCCCCTGATTCCTTGTCAATGAGCGACTGAAGACGCTCGGGCAGATGAGCCGGCCGCACGGTGGAGCCGTCGACCAGCACGGCGGCCCGCTCCATGATGTTTTGCAGCTCCCGCACATTCCCCGGCCATGAATACCGCATCAACACATCGCCGACGGCGGGGTCCAGAGTGGGCAAGGAAACATCCTCGGGATGCGTGCGGTGCAAAAACCGAGTGATGAATTCGTTGGCCAGCAGCAGGATGTCGCGTTCGCGCGCACGGAGCGGCGGCAAGGCGATCGACAGGACGTTCAGTCGATAGTAGAGATCCTCTCGGAACGTCCCCCGCCGGCACAATTCTTCCAAATTTTGATTCGACGCCGCGATGATGCGCACGTCCACGTCCATGAACCGCGTTCCTCCGACCCGCCTCACATGGCGCTCCTGCAACACGCGCAGCAGGCGTGCCTGGAGATTCGGGCTCATACCGCTGACTTCGTCGAGGAACACGGTGCCACCGGACGCCACCTCGAAGAGGCCCGGCTTGGCGGCATGCGCGCCGGTGAAGGCGCCCTTCTCGTGGCCGAACAGCTCCGACTCCAGCAGCGAATCGTGAAGCGCGACGCAATCCACCGGCACAAACGGGCGATCGCTGCGACGGCTTGCCTGGTGGATGAACCGCGCCAGCAATTCCTTGCCGGTTCCGCTTTCGCCATAGAGCAGCACATTGGAGTCGGTCGGCGCCACCTTTTGAGCGAGTGACAACGCTTCCTTCATGGCGGCACTGCCGCCGACGATCTGGACGGTCGCTTCGCGCGTGGAAAGTCCCGGCCGTGTGGATCGGGACGGAGGCTGGGATGCAGCCGGCTCGCTCTGGCCGCCGGCGTCGAAGGCACGGCGAACGACTTGTACCAACTCGTCGCTGGTGAAGGGCTTGGTGATGTAGTCGAACGCACCCTGCCGCATCGAGCTCACGGCGGTCTCGACGGTGGCGTGGGCGGTCAGCAGCACGACCTGCACAGCAGGATCGATTCGCTTGGCCTCGTTCAAGACTTCGATCCCGTCCACCCTGGGCATGCGCAAATCGGTCAGCACGAGGCCCGGCCGTTCCCGCTTCAACAGTTCCAGGGCCTCACCGGGATCAGAAGCCGCGACACAATCGTAGGGCACGCGGCTCAGAATCCGTCGGCAATTCTCCAAGGCATCTACTTCGTCATCGACGATGAGGATTTTACCTGAGATTCCCATGACACCTCGTATGGATCGGTTAGCGCGCAGCCCACGGAGGGCAGCAAGATTCGAAAGATCGCCCCTGGCTCACCGTTGTCCGCTTCGATCCGGCCACGGTGGTCCGCGACGATTCCAAAGGTGAGGAAGAGCCCGAGCCCTGTGCCCTGGCCGGCCGGCTTGGTCGTGAAGAACGGGTCGAACACCCGCCCGATGACGTCATCCGGAATACCCGGTCCGTTGTCGGACACGGTGACGGCCACCCAGGGCTGACTCTCCACGCGGACGGCCGATGTTCGGACCGTCACGAGGCCGGCATCCCCCTGCGGGCTCACGGCATCCACGGCATTGTTCAACACGTTGAGTAACACAGTCTCGAGACGATCGCGATCGCCCATGACCGGCGGCAATTCCTCGGCGAGAATGGTTTGGAGCCTTACCGAAAGAGTGGACACCCGCTCGCCCGCCACCGCCGCGCAGCTGCGCACCACACAGTTCATGTCCACCGGCTTCAAGGTCGATACCGACCCGCGAGAGAAGGTCAAGATGCTTCGCGTGACTCTGGAAATACGTTCGGCCTGCAGGCGGATCGTCATCAAATCCCGGCCCACTTCGTCCGGCATCCCGCTTTGCGCCGCTTCCGCCTCCATGCATTCGATGCGGTTCAGGATGATGCCGAGCGGATTATTGACCTCATGCGCAATGCCGCTCGCCACCTTGCCCAATGTCGCCAAGCGTTCCGCCAATTCGAGCTTTCGCATGTGTTTCGTGACTTCCGCCGTCTTTTCCTGCACCCGCTTGGTCAAATCCGCGTTCAGCGACTCCAATTCCGACCGGGAGACCTGGAGCCGGTCCGCCATGCGATGCACGGCGGCCGCGAGGTCTTCGAATTCGTCGCCGGTCCGGATATCGAGCGGTCCGTCGTAGGTTCCCCGGCTGATCGCTTCGACGCCCGTTTGCAACACCTGAATCGGCCGCGCAATCCGCGCCGCGACGTAACGGCCCATAGCTAGAAGCAAAACCACCATCACGATCCCGATCGCCGCCAGATTTCTGATCTGATCGTGGATCGGGGCATAGCTTTCTTCCGGTTGCTGTCGCACGAAGATATGCCACGTATTGTCCGGCAGCGTCAGCCCCGTCACCGGCGCGTAGCCGACTACGGTGTCCCTCGCCCCATGCCCGTCGTCCTCTGCAATCGCCCAACCGGGGTTCGAGGAGACGATCATGGCCATCAAGTGACTGGGAATTCGGTGAGCCTGCCGAGGCAGGATGGGGCAGACGAGTGGGTCGCCGGCCGCGTCGAACAGCATCGCGTGGCCGGTCTGGCCGATTCGTATCTGCTTGATCATGGCAAAGAGCGAATCGAAGCGGTAGGAAGCCTTGATGGCGCCGATGACCGAATGCTGGCGGTCGTCGAGAATCGGGACCGCGATGTCGATGGTTTCTTCGGGGCTGCGGAACGATCCTTCTTGGGCGGGGATCAGTCCGCTGACATAGACCTTGTCCAGCCCGCCGGCCTGGATGGCGTCCCACCAGGGTTCCCGCCCCAAGAAGTAATGGTCGGGCTCAGAGCTGGCTGCGACCAATGCTCCGTAGCGGTCGGTGATGAGCAACCCGACCATCTTGTCGCCGTCGCGCACTTTCGTTTCGAGCAAGAATCGGGAGAGATCCATGTCCAACAGCGGCACGGCATGGCCCCGGCCTCGCTCCCAGAGTTGAATGCGGGACTGGATCTGTTCTTGTGCCGCGCCCCAATCGGCGGGATATGATTGATTGGCTGCTTCCACCGGCTGGCGTACCCGCAAAGGGGCCGATGCCAATAACCGCACGCCCTGGATCTCGCTCTGCACCAGTGTCGTGAGCCGATCGGCTGCCTGCTCCGCGATGGCTTGGAAATTGGCACCGATCACATCCCGGAGCGAGCGCATCCCGGACATGTAGGCGAGCAAAAGTCCGATGAGCAATGGGATACAGCCGACGAGCACGATAGCGAGAACGATACGGCCCCTGATGGTCCTGATTCTCATGGACGAACCTTGGCCGTATTCTAAACAACCGTATCTCGATATTGCCACCGGATCGCCGACCGGGTCGAGCACTTCCCGCGATAGAGATGCGGCAGGAGATGACTGAGCCGCCCGCTTTGGGATGGCCAGCGGATTGCACAGGTCAGTTCGCCTGCGATGTCGAAGGAACGCGCGGTCGCGGCGTCGCTTCGCTTGGCACCTCTGCCGTTTTTGCGCGCTTGACGCGCCCCCGATGGAACGCCCACAGCGAGACGCCCGACAAGCCCATGAGGAGCAGCGGCAGGCCCGGCACGTTGAGCAAGGTCTTGTCGAAGCCGAAGAAATTCAGCTGGTGGAGCTGCATCACCACAAAATGCAGCTTTCGCCATCGCCCTTCGTCCTCTAAAATCTCTCCGCTCTGCCGATCCAGGATGATTTCGGTGTTGTTGGCATCGTCGAAGTGCACGCGGACCGCGTCATAGCTTCGTTTCTTTTTGCGGGGCTGGTAGCGCTCGATTTCGACTCCATTGGGCGCCGCGGGCGGTCGCACGTATTGCGCGGCAATGACGGGAGCCAGCTCGGTAGAGATCGGCGACAACCGCTCACCTGTGACCGCATCCAGCAACACCGTGACGGCTGCCCCCTCCCCCCGAAGCTTGATCTCATACAGCAGCCGGCCAAAATCCGATCGGAGGAGAACCTGTTCTGCGGCCATCCGGCCGGGGAGTCCGGTTCTTGCCGCCTCGAGGGCCTGCGGGAATGAGAGGCGGGCGGCGTCGACCGAGGGGGCCGCCACCGTCACCACCTTCTCCTTATAATGGTCATCCCAATAAAGGAACCGCGCATCCGCCCAGAGCAGCCCCGTGACGAGGGACAAGAAAAAGAACCCGCCTGCCCCGACGGCCAGCCAGCGATGCGCCAGCCTCGTGATCCGCTCGTACCCTGCGCGGCTCATGTTACTTCTCTCCCGCATGATCGGGGACGACCTGGATCGACAGGGTGCTGCGATGCCTGAGCGCCTCGTACGGTTTGCCTCTGAACTCGCCGCCTACTTTCTCCACGTGAACCAGTTCCAGAACATAGCGCCCCGGCCACAGCGGGGTAAAAGTCGCCACGCCGTCGGCGCCGGTATGCAGTTCCTTGTCCCAGCCGATCGGCGAATGCACGATCAACTGGGTTGCGGGCAGGCCTTGTCCCTTGAAGAAGGCCTTCACGACGACCTCACTGCCAGGCGGATGGACCATCCGGCCGGTCGCCAGATTCATTCCGCGGCTCAATGGGATGATGTCCAGCTCCATTGGGGCCGGCGCGCCCTTTTCTTGTTCGCTCACACGCCCGTCTTCAAGACAAATGAAGCTCGCGCGCGCATAGTACATGGGCTTCACCACGCCCATATCGTGCGACCGGAGGTCCTGAACCGGCGCGTCACGCTGTTCCGCCACGAGCTCATTCCTGCCGGGCAGACATCCTGTGAGCTTTCCGGCGAACCGGTTCACCTCTTTGGCCAACGCCACCTCGGAGACCGGTTGCTTGGGATGGCGCACGTTCATGCTGATGCCCTCCATGGCATCGAGACGCCCGCCTTGCTCCTCGCGCAGGAACTCGCTGTACTCTCCGAAATATACCTGCACCGACTGCCCGGCCGACGACGGTGCCGTGGCCTCGGCTTCGATCCAGGCGAAATGCGCCCCGGCCAACTGGACGAATGTGATGCTGACGGCCAATCCAAGCAGACTTATTCCGTTGCGAATCGATTGATGCATCATGGCCTCCTCTCATGGCATCAGTCCCTGGCCGGACCGACGCGGGTTAGAATCTGAGTGATACTCCGCCGTAGAAGTTCCTGATCTCGCCGGGCTGGATGCCGACGAAACTCGCTGTCTGACGTTGCGCGATGAACGCCTCATCGAAGAGATTCCGGATGCCCGCGAAGATCGCCCAGCGCGAATTGGGCGGTTCGTAGTTCAATCGAAGATTGGAGACCGTATAAGAGGGGATTACCCCGATCGTTCCGAGTGCGTTTTCCGGCGTCGTGTTGGCGAGATCCGTAAACTGCCGCGCGACGTACGTGGCATCGACTTCGACCGAGAAGCCGCTGCGATGGAAATAGCCCAACGCGCCGTAGAGCAGCATTCTCGGCGCAAGCGGGAGATCCTTGCCGTCCGTGATGCCGGACAGTGATTTCGCCCGCAACAAGGTCATATTGCCGCGCGCCACCAAGCCCTCCAGTGGCTTCACAAAATGCCCCACATCCAGAATGAGCGAACTCTCGATACCCTCATGCAACGTCTTCCCTGCGTTCACGAGCTTGCTGCCCTCCTGTACGATTTGGTTGTCGAAATCGATCCGGAACAGCGCGACTTCCGCCGTCACGCCGGGCAGGACGGGGCCACGCAGGCCGACGTCCGAACTCAAACCGCGCTCGGCACCGAGATCTCGATCGGCTCCGTTGGTCGGATCGATCGCATTGGCGAACGTCGGTGGGCGAAACGTCGTATGGACGTGCCCGAAGAGCGAGAGATCCCTCGGCAAGTCGTATTTGATGCCGGTGCCGTAGATCAGGCCTTGCGTAGTGGAGGAACTGCGGAAGTTCGGGACGGTCGCGGGAGGAATCGCGTTCATCGTTTCGCGACTCTGGTTCACCTGCTCGAAGCGGAACCCCGGCGTGATCGTTAACCGGTCCGTCAGTCGAATAACGTTTTCGACATAGGCAGAGTAAGCGATGGCCTCAAGATCTGCGTTGTTGGTGGTGCGTGAAATCTTGGAGCCGGCCGTGCCGATGCCCGTAACGTCGGTCAAGCGCTCGGCATGATACCGGCCGCCGATGATGAGCTTGTGCTCTTGTCCGAACAGGCCGTAAATGATCTGGTGCTGTGGTACGACGCCGAACATATTAAATTTGCGCAAAAAGTTCGTGCTGGTCGGCAACAGCGCGCCGGTCGTCCCGTTCTGATCCTGGATGTACCAGTTGCGCTCGAAGACGTTGCCGTAAATGATGAGCTTACTGGTGTTACGGCTGTCGAACTCGTGCGTTGCCGTGAGATCGATGCTGCCCCGCTGTCCCTTGAACTCATCGAGGAGTTTGCCGGCCTTTGTACGATCGGCAGCGAACTGCGCCGGCGTGATTCCGCCCGGCGTCTGTGCCGTTTCGTTGTACCAGTCGACGTTGGCGACCACTTTGGTGCGGAGGTCCGGGTTCATCTCCAGCCGGAACGTAAAATCGTCCAGCTGCGAAGCGCTGTGCTCGCGGAATCCGTCGGACTGTCGGCGGACGTACCCCAGCTGCGCACCGAGGTTGCCGAAGCGTCCACCGTAGGTCGTATTGCTCTGAAACAAATTGAAGCTGCCGAAGGTGTTCGTCGTCGAAAAGGTCGGCTTGACTGGGATGCTTCTGGTGACGAAGTTTACGAGCCCGCCTTGCGTATTGGGCGAGTACAGGACGCTGGCGCCTCCTTTAATTACCTCGATATGGTCCACCCTCTCGATCGGTATCATGTAGTACATCGCGGGATCGCCGAAGAGCGCGGGTTGGATCGGAATCTCGTCGACGAGCACCAATACGTTCCTGCTGCGGGTCGGATTGAGGCCACGGATGCCGATATTCGGCCTGAGGCCTTGTCCATATTCCTCTTGGATATTGATGCCGGGAATCCTGCGCAGCATTTCGTCCGCATTCTTTGGGCGGGCACGCTGGATCTCTTCTCGGGTAACGACATTCACCGCGCCGGGAATCTCTTTGACTGCCTCTTGATCCGGCAGGTCTAGCTCCTGCGCATCTTTGACCACGACCTCGGGCAGTTTGACGGCTTGTGATTTGGAGGGCGCCCCGGAGGCTTCGGACGCCCGCGATGCCGATTCATCCCTCGTTGGTTGCGCCTCCTTTTTCTCCATCGCCTCCGCTTGCGCAGCGGCCGATCGCTGGCCGGCCGCGGCAGCCACGATGCAGCACATGATCAGTACCGGACCCCATACGCACAGGCGCACCATGGTATCTCCTTCGTTTTCGGCACATAAAAAAGCCCAAGGCTGCTCACGCAGGCTTGGGCTCTGGACGACTTGTCCGCTGGCCTTCTTAGGCTGTTAACGACTGGGCGACGGACAGTTCAGAATGGACAGATTCCCCTGATCGCATCAAAGGCGATCGTGACGTATCTCCGGCAACGTTTGCATTTGATGATGATGGCCCGCTCATCCCAACGAGCGATCAGTTGCCCACACTGGCACCGCACATCGTCATGTCTCAACGACCGCCCGGGTTCTTGTTTCGTGGCTTTGTTCATACTCGTACTCCTTGCACGCGGGGAGATCTGACACCCCACCGGTTTTTGTCCTCCGCTACTTGAATACCAATCTTTTCAGCTCAGCCACCGGGACTTCGACATCCCCGAAATCGGATTGGCCCTTGAAGCTTCCGGCAATCGCCAGCATGAATTCTCCGATCTTTCCATCGTTCAGAGTAATCGACACTGCCGGAGCGGCCCCGTCGGTCGACGGCTTGACGTCCACTGTCTTAATCGCCTCAAATTTGATCTTCACCGTCGCGGTTCCCCGTTTGACGGGCATTTCCTTCATCTCATGAGGCACAAAGGATGTTTCGCTGACTTTTTCCTCCCAATAGAACAAAAGATTGCGCAGTTCGGTTTCGACTCCCTTCGCATCCGTCGCAATGGCATGGAACACTTTGTCTGTTTTTGGGCTGGCCAGGACGAATCCCGACATGAGCGTGACACTGAGAATTCCAACTCCAGCTACGCTGGCCGCGCGTATCCACTTCGATCTTCTAGTTGCGTTCTTGAGCTGCATCGAATGAACTCCTTTGGTCTGATGACCTTTGTGACTGCATTAGCTGTGCAGGCGATAGGTGATGGGTAGCAAAATAGTGACCTGATCCCGCCCCAGAGGGTGCTTCAGCGGCAACGGTGAGGCCCGCCGTAACACCGCCAGCGCATCCTGATCGAGCACCCCATGACCTGAGCTCTCGGCGATCTGGCAGTCAAGGATCTCCCCATCGTGCCGAATGACCGCCTCGACGACGACGCGACCTTCCCAACGCCTGGATCGCGCGAGCGAGGGGTACCGTTTGAGATCTTCGATGCGCCTCCACAGCGACTCGGCCAGCCAGCCGAAGTCTGCTTGAGCGGAGGGCCTCGCTTCCACTGAGGGCCGCTTGACTACTGCGGCAGCGGAGGCCTGAGCCAGAGGTTGGGGCTGGGCCTCGACCGCGGTCACCGCCGGTTCCTTGTGGTGAACCGTGGGAGTCTCCACTACGGAAACGGAGCTCTCTTGAGTCAATAACGCCCGAACGATAGGCTCCGATGCAATCGTTTGCACCTCGGTCGGTTCGACCTGTCGGACCTCTTGCGTCATCACGTTTGTCTGCGGCTCTTGCTGCACGGCCGTTGGTCGATCGCGCGCCATCGTTTTCGTTTGCACGGCCATGGTTTGCTCGACCAGTTCCGTGGCGATCGACTCTTGCTGAGTAGCCTGCTGGACCACGTCTCTAGATTCGACGACCGACCTCTCGATGTGCTGGCTCGGTGGGGTCGTGACTTCCCTTGTCATCGGGACTGGCGGCGCTGTTTCTCGCTGGATCGGTTGAACGTTGCGGAGGACCGGCCCGCGTTCGACCACTTGCCGGATCATCGGCTGGGGACCGGCTTGCACGCTGGGTCGAGCAGTCCGCGGAGGCGGTGCTGGTGGAGGAGGTGTCGTCGGTTCTGAAATCGATGCCGGAACCGGCCGCTGGGCCACAGGAGAAGCTGCAGTGGCGAGCACTACGTTCCATTGGAACTTGTCCGGTTTTTCGGTCAACCGCAGATCCGGCGCGCTCTGCATCGCTAAGGCGAGCGCACCGCAGTGCAGCGTGAGCGATACCAACCATCCGGAGCTGCGGTAGTCGCCTCTCCCCCACTGCACGATAATTCCGTCCACAGCAGTTCTCCTCTTCAATCCGGTCAGCCGATTTCGGCACAAAATAAAAAAGCCCAAAGTTGCCATCGGCAACTCTGGGCTCTGACCGCAGGGGATCGTTGGCCTTATGTAGTTGTTGCGGGCTCGCTCAAGACCGCGTCGCTTTATCGCGCTCGTTGATTTCGGTTCTCAATATCATAACCGCTAGAAGTCTGTCAACAGAGGTTCTTGGCGGCGCTCGTCACATCGTCCCACGATGCCATCATCAGCACTTCATTGGAAGGACGAATCGAATCCTGATGTCGGTGCGCAATAGTCGTACGGATACGGTGCGGACGAAGTGATCGGTAAACCCATTTCTATTTTACTGCCGATGCGCACAGGAAGAATTCGACCTCATTTTCGGGCGACTGAAGCGCCACGACCGTATTCAGCATTTCGAGAGCGTCCGTAAACGAAAAATTGAAGCACCCGGCATGTCGCCGCCACGATCTCTCCTATCGTCGATGAAAACGAGACCATAAAGTGAAGCGTCTGGACGGATTTCTAACGGTCTGCTCCGCGTGCAAGAGGATCCGCGACAACCGGGATCAGTGGTGCCATTTGAAAACTACGGCACGGAGCACTCGGAGGCGGTCTTCTCTCATGGATATTGCCCAAAATTTCTTTGACGACATCCTTGGTGAAACTCAACAGAAAAGTCCGTGAGCGTCTCGCATTTGACACAGCCGTAGCCGGAATTGTGACACGGAACTTTGACGCTCTGCGCGTCTTACCCCATTGACCTAGAGCCATGCCTCAGTCTCGAAGCCCGTCATGGAAGGAAAACCGGGGAATACCCCCATGCGAGCGACGACCAAACCGCGTGCCTGGTCTGCCGGCCCATGGCACTAAGATTGCTTGTCATGTTAAATAGAAAGTTGGAGGGTCCCCGAGCGATTTACACGCCAAGGGATGTGGCACAGACCGCTCAGATCCAAAGGAGGCAGCATGCCAGTGAGCAACAGTAGCGCTGATCCGACCGGAAGCCTGAACGTAGCACAGAATGCGACGACCGAGGTCCCGCGCACATTGACCTACGACGAGAAGAAAGCCGCCGAGGCCGCCTTTCGCGGCGAACCCTTCAACCCCGCCTGGTCTACCGCGGCGCGTCGCGTCTACGAGGGAATCCTCGTCGCGAAGGGCGTGAGAGCTCTTGAATCGCTTACCGACGAAGCGGTGGATGTCGACTGTGTCGTCGGCTGAGACAAGTTGTCCCGTCCCGCGAACCTTGTTTCCGGCGGCGGGACGAGGGCTCCTCGCTTCGATCATGGACTCATAACTGTCACATTCATTGCTCTTCGGGTAACCGGGTGCGCATCTGTCTTCGCCGGCAAATCGTGCGGGGTAAGCGTGCGGAGGTAAGATAGTCCTGTTGAGGAATGATCGTCACGGCCCGCCTTGAGTCTTTTGGCGATTGGCGGTGCCCTGCAAGTCCATGTCGATGACCATCGGGCCACCATGGCCCTGAGGGTCGAGTTTGAACGGCATGCGGTCGGCCATGAGTTTCACGATCGGTACGGCCACGATTACCGGGGCCTTCTCAGAAGCGTTTGAATGGAGGGCGATGCGAAGTGTTTTCGGCCGCTGAGCCGAAGTGAGCTCGGACAGTTGGTCGCGCGCAACGAAACCCACCAGCATGCCACTCCCATCGGCAAGTTTATGCACTTCGAAGGCAGCCTTGTCCTGTGGAGTGCGAGACAAACCCAGATCCGGACTTTGCGTGACCAGCGCCATCCCCAGCATTCGAGGTGCAATGAAGCCGAATCGGCCGGTCGGTGCTTGGGAGAACTGGCCATTGGCGCTCAACTCCCCCACACTGTTTTTCTCTCGCATCTCTTTCCGCAAATCGTCCTCGCTGGCCGTCCGA
>DASTLA010000202.1:0-19349 GCA_035715525.1 Nitrospiraceae bacterium | reverse complement strand
TTCCCACAACTCTTCGGTGACATGGGGGGCAAAGGGAGAGAGTAACAGCAGAAACGGTTCCAACAACGAGCGGGATCGTTGTTCCAATTTCGTCATTTCGTTCGTAAACACCATCATCTGTGAAATAGCCGTGTTGAAGCGGAGGCTTTCGAGGTCTTCCGTGACTTTCTTAATGGTCTGATGGAGAAGCCTGCGATGCTCCAAGGTGGGCTGCGCAGACGTCACCGCGGGGCTCAGTGCGCCGTCGTCGGCGACGATGAGGCGCCACACGCGATCCAAGAACCTCGTCACACCTTCGACGCCCCGCGTGCTCCAGGGCTTCATCGCTTCCAGCGGTCCCATGAACATCTCATACAACCGCACGGCGTCTGCCCCGAAGGCATCCATCATCTCATCGGGATTGACGACGTTCCCTCGCGACTTCGACATCTTCTGGTTGTCTTCACCCAGCACAATGCCTTGGTGGACGAGTTTCCGAAACGGTTCCGGAGTGGAGACGACCCCCGCATCATACAGCACCTTATGCCAGAACCGGCTATAGAGCAGATGCAGCACCGCATGCTCGCTCCCGCCGATGTAGAGATCCACCGGCATCCAATAGCGCTCCTTCGCGTGGTCGACGAGTTGAAGGTCATTTTTGGGATCAAGAAAGCGAAGGTAATACCAACAGCTGCCGGCCCACTGCGGCATGGTGTTGGTTTCGCGCCTGGCCGGTTTTCCGGTCGCCGGGTCGGTCGTCGTGAGCCACTGTTCCAAATTTGCCAGCGGACTCTCCCCCGTTCCGGACGGCTTGAAGTCATGTGTTTCCGGAAGCTTGAGCGGCAATTGTTCTTCCGGCAGCGGCTTCGGCTGGTCATCGACCCAGACGACGGGGAACTGTTCGCCCCAGTAACGCTGGCGGGCAAACAGCCAGTCGCGAAGTTTGTAGTTGACCGTCTTCTTGCCCTTCCCTTTTTCCTCGAGCCAGGCCGTGATTTTCGGAATGGCTTCCACCGGCAGCAGACCATCGATCGAAAACGTGCCGTCCGGAGTCGTGCTGTTCACGACCTTTCCCTGTTCCGTCTCCACGAACGCAGCTTCTTGAATCGTGCCGCCTTGGATCACCTCGCGGATCGGAAGCCGGTACCGCCTGGCAAACGCCCAGTCGCGCTCGTCATGCGCCGGCACCGCCATAATCGCGCCCGTGCCGTAACTCATGAGCACGTAGTCGGCGATCCAGATTGGCAGCCGTTCATTGTTGACGGGGTTGATCGCATAGCCTCCCGTGAACACGCCTGTCTTGTCCTTTTCCAACTCCTGGCGCTGCAGATCGCTCTTCCGGGCCGCAGCTTCACGATATTCCCCGACAGACCCGCGATGGGCATCGCTGACGACAACGTCAACCAGCGGATGCTCCGGAGCGAGCACCATGTAGGTTGCACCGAACAGGGTATCAGGGCGTGTCGTAAACACCCGGAGATTGCCGGACACATCGGCCAGCGCGAAGTCCACCTCCGCTCCAATGGAGCGGCCGATCCAGTTCTTTTGCATCTCCAGGGTGCTGGCCGGCCATTCCACCAAGGACAGATCGTCGAGCAACCGTTCCGCATAGGCGGTAATTTTCAGCACCCATTGGCGCATGGGTTTGCGCACGACGTCGAAGCCACCGACTTCGCTCTTCCCGTCGACGATCTCCTCGTTGGCCAGTACCGTCCCGAGCGCAGGACACCAGTTGACGGGGACTTCGGCGACATAGGCAAGCCCGCGCTCGAACAGCTTGAGAAAAATCCATTGCGTCCATCGATAGTAGTCGGGATCCGTCGTGCTGACTTCGCGGTCCCAGTCGTATGAAAGTCCGGCCCGCTTCATTTGCCGCTTGAACGTCGCGATGTTTTGCGCGGTGGTCGTAGCGGGATGCACACCTGTCTTCACAGCATATTGCTCTGCCGGAAGGCCGAACGCGTCCCAACCCATCGGGTGCAGGACGTTGAATCCACGCATCCGCTTGTAGCGGGACACGATATCGGTCGCTGTGTATCCCTCCAAGTGACCGACGTGAAGCCCGGAGCCGGAGGGGTAGGGAAACATGTCGAGGCAATAGAACTTGGGTTTGGTCCAATCATCGGTCGCGCGAAACGGCCGATGTTTTTCCCAGTAGGCCTGCCATTTGGCCTCGACGGCGAGATGATCGTAGGTTTTGCTCATAGAGTAGGAGCGGCGCGAACAGGTCGGGCCACCGCTGAGGAAGGCAGGATGCTAACACAGACGCTGCGGAGCAACAAGGATGGGCGGTGGATGAGTAGCGGGCGTGATCCGAAGCGGAAGGAGACCGCTGCCGACATTTTGTCGGTCAGCGGTACAGTCTTGAACGAGACGCTGCTTAGAAGTGATAACCGATTCCGAGCATGAAGTGATGGGCCCGATAGGTAGCTTTGAAGCCTTCCGCAGCCGACGTTTCAGAAAAATCCAACTTCGTGTAGTTGAACTTCCACTCTCCGAACAAGGCTACATGCTCGCCTATTCGATACCGTAGGCCCGCCAACGCATTCAGCCCCGGCGTCGTGCTGTTTTGGTTCGAGACGCCGGCCTGTTGTAGATGCGCCATGAAGAGGCCGATACCGGCGCCGGCATAGGGCTCCAGCTCACCGCATTGACTGCGCACCACGACGTTGAATGCGGCGGTCGTCACTCGCAACGTGTGCCCCGCCTCGGTTCCGGCGAAGGTCCCGAAACCCGGCAATACCGCAGCGACGTTTTGCTGCTTCAGATGCGGCGTCGTATTGAAGACTTCTCCCTCGACGCCCAGCCATTTTACGGCGTCGAAATAGTGTCCGATCTTGGCCCCGTACGCGACCGACGTCTTGAGATCAAAATTCGAGGTGACCAGGCCGGAATTGCCGGTGAAGGTCAAATCGTTCAGCGAGTACGGCACGGTCACGCCGGCCTGGCCCGCTATATATGTCTCAGCCTGCGCTATCCTCGTTCCCGTGACACATATACCGGTCCAAAGAGCCGCCGCTGTCAAAATGACGCTCAATCGCCATGTCGTCCACTTGATCATGAAGCCGTCTCCTGGTGAAATACCGTTGCAGTGCCTGTCGAGCCGCGTTACCCTTAGGTGGCAATCCTACGTAGCGTCTGACGAAGCAGCTTTGACTTTAGCAAGACGCGGACCAGCTCCTTCGACATGGGGATTCTCTAGATGTATGCAAAGATGATCTTTCCCCTGTTGATGGACTGGCTGCTAGGTAGGAAATTTTTTCTCGGTGCGCGCCAGGACTTGCTCGAGAACGCAAGAGGGTTGGTCGTGGAAATCGGGTTCGGCACCGGCCTCAACATCCCGCACTATCCACCGGGCATCATAGCCATCAGGGCGGTGGATCCCGTGAGGCTACTGCCCGGCCGATTGGCCAGGCGGATGGCAAAAGCGCCTTTTCCGGTATCCTTTGCCTTTGCCGCAGGGGAAGATCTGCCGTTCCCATCGCAACATTTCGACTCCGCGATTAGCACGTTCACCCTGTGTACGGTACGCGATCCGATCGCCGCGCTGCGCGAGGTGAAGCGGGTGTTGAAACCGGGCGGACGCTTCTTGTTTCTCGAGCATGGGCGGAGCGACTCCCCAGCAATCGCTCGGTGGCAGGACCGGCTGAATCCGATCCAGCAGGTGGTGGGATGCGGTTGCAACTTGAACCGGCCGATCGACCGGCTGGTGAAACAGGCGGGACTCAGCCTCGAGCGCCTGGGGCGAGACCATGTACCGGGCACACCGAGGATGCTGGGAGAGCTGTATCGGGGGATAGCCAGCCGGCGTGACGACTAGTGCTTAGGACACAGGCCGGCCGTTGGACAAGAGCAGCAGACTGTCGATGGATTGAAATCGAGCGGACGGTTCCGGAGGAAGCTGGGAGCTGGACTTCGAGCGATGAAAAATCAGACTCACGCCGAAATGGTGCGCGGCTGCAAGGCACCGTTCGTCATCATCGATAAATAGCGAGCGGCTTGGATCGAATCCCACCAAGCGCTGGCAGGCCGGCCAGTATTCTTTCCGCATCTTGAGATAACCAACCTCGAAGGCATCCACGATCCGATCGACATGGCGGTGCAATCCGGTCTTCGCGGTTTTCACATCGACTCCGGCCCGGTGCGCATTCGTCAGAATTGTCACCCGTTTCCCCCATTGTTTGAGCTGTCGCAGGAACTCTGGCGCGTCCGGCAGGAAGTCGATCATGTGATTCATTTCATGGTGCAGCGCCACCACATCGATTCCAACCCGCGCGCTCCAATAATGAAGGTCCGTCCAGGCCAGCTCCCCCTCTACCGACCGGTACAGCGCCATCAAACGGTCGCGCGCCTCCTCCACCTCCAATCCCTGTAGTGCGGCATACCGCCGCGGCAGTTCTTCTTCAAAAAAGAAATTGTCGAAGTGCCGGTCGAGCAATGTCCCGTCCATGTCGAGCAGGACATCGTCGACCTGATCCCAATCGATCCGGTGGGGCAACGGCTGAAACGAATCGTTCCACATGATGTTCAGTATACACGACGGCCGTTGTGTTTCTCGAAATTCCTATGCTACGGTCCCAATCTTATGTCACGCACAGGATCGGATCACCAACCCGCCGCCGAGCTGCTGTTCCCCCATGAGATGCGCCTGCCCATCGTCGCTATCATCGGCCGTCCCAACGTCGGAAAATCGACGCTCTTCAACCGGATCCTGGGCACCAAGACCGCGATTGTCGATGATGTCCCGGGCGTCACGCGGGATCGGAACTATGCCGACACGAACTATCGTAACCGTCCCTTTCGCTTAGTCGATACCGGAGGACTGGACCCTTCCGCCCACGAAGGCATGCTGGCGCTGATTCGACAACAGTCGCAGTTGGCCATTGCGGAAGCCGACATCCTGATCCTGGTGCTGGACGGCCGCTCCGGGTTGACACCGCCGGATCAAGAAGTGTTCGAAACCCTCCGCGGGACGAAGAAACCGGTCTTCATCGCGGTCAATAAGATCGATACCCCGCAGGCGGAACCGCTGGTCGCCGATTTCTACCGGCTTGGATATGAACAACTGTTTGCGGTCTCCGCCGAGCACGGCATCGGCGTAGCCGAGCTGCTCGACGCCCTCTTCCCCCTGCTGCCCCAACAGCAAGAAGAAAACGAGACCGTGGAGATCCCGCGGGTCGCCATCGTCGGCCGGCCGAATGTCGGGAAATCCACACTGGTCAATTCGGTGTTAGGGGAAGCCCGCGTGGTAGTGAGTGATGTCCCCGGCACGACCCGCGACCCCGTCGATACCGTCGCGACCTTCCGGGGCAAGCAGTACGTTTTCACCGATACGGCCGGCATCAGGCGTCGCGGCAAGGTGGAGCGAGGCATCGAAGGGTACAGCGTCGCTCGTTCACTCCGTGCCATCGGTCGATCGGACGTGGCCGTGCTGGTGCTGGATGCCGCCGAGGGAGTGACCGAACAGGATACGAAGATCGCCGGACTCGTGCTTCGCCAGGGCCGAGCCTGTGTGCTGATCGTCAATAAATGGGACTTGAAAAGCGAAGACGTGCAAGCCCGAGAGGCGTACAAGGAGAATTTGGCGAGACGATTCCCCTTTCTGGCCTGGGCACCGGTTTTGTTCATCTCCGCCTTACAGCCGGATTTTCTGCGCGGGCTCTTCACGCTCATCGACCAGGTCTTTCTGTCGTTCAATAAGCGCGTTCCGACCGGCACATTGAACCAATTCTTTCAGGCGTTGCTCGTCGAGCATCCCTTGCCCGTCAAGAAAGGCAAACCCACCAAAGCCAGCAAATCGGCATTTCTGACGCAAGTTGCGACGCGGCCCCCCGTTTTCGTCCTCTTCGTGGGACATCCCGACGACATGACTCCCGCTTACCTGCGTTATCTCGAAAACCAACTCCGGAAGGAATACCGGTTTTCGGGAACTCCGATTCGCCTCATGGTCCGGAGGAAGTGAGGCGCACTTGCAGAAAGAGATACGCTTTTGACACATTTGGATACATTTCAACTCTTGCCTCTTGACCGGACGCTCGACAATTTCCCGCGTTTTGCTCTTCTTTTTTGCTGCGCGACCGAGCAATCCTGTGCTGGCTCGCATTTTGCTTTGGCTCGCATTTTGCTTTTTCGTATCGCCGCCAGGGCCTATCGGCGAACGTACAGGCCCTCGCCGGACGGTAGGCCCCACTGCACTGCACTCAGGCCACAAGGACGACATCCATGTTTACGACCGCATTGCACCCCACCACTGATCGCTCCCTTCCTCAAACATCCGAGCGGGGCTTTCTCGTACTCTCCATGTCCAAGCGCGTTCTGCATGTGAACGAGACGGCCGGCGCCTTCATCCGCGTGCTATCAGGTAAAGAGGCAGCGGCATTCACAGCAGGCGGGACTTGGTTGCTGCCGGAATTTCTTGATGAGGTCTTCCAGGCAGTTCTCGCCGAACTCGAAAAACGCATCGCCGCTGAAGACTGGCGCCAGTTTGAAATGAGAATGCTGTATCCCGCCTCGCAAGGACTCCTTGTGGCCCGAGGATTCGGCCTTCCCGACGCCACCCGCCGACAACAGTCGCGTATCGTGATCATGCTGCAACAGGAACCGCTGTAACGAAGCGGACTCGTATCGCATCGTCGTTCTTTCGATGCCGAATGGCTTTCGGCTTGACTGAGCAGGGGCGTCGTGTTATTCGCTCAAGAGACAGAGTCGCCGCTCTGTCCACCGACAGATCCCAACGTTTTCCTTCAGGTGGCTGTCCAGGATTCCCGCTTTTTCAACAGTCGTACACACGAGAGCAGGTACATTGATGAGCACCATGGTCATCCGCGTTGCATGTCGTTGCCTTCTTCGGCTACTAGCACTCGTATTGATTCTCATAGGGGCAGATGCCAATACGATCTCGACCAGCTGGGCCGCTCCATCCTCGTCGGCCGGAGAAGCGGACCAGAGTCAGGTCACGGATGAGTCGTCAGCCATTCCTACCGATGAGGCTGAAACCGAGCCGGTGTCGCCTTCCATTCAAGTATCCGGATCAATCTGGAGATCGGTGCCGGGCATCGTGTTCCTTCAAACGCCGATCGGGAAATTGTCTCTCAGTTCGAAAACAACCCTTCGCGATATTCGCGGCTCGCACAAGATCACCCTTTATGTGCATGGCTCCACGACCGTGGTCGATATCCAAGATCGGGGAAGCGGAAAGCTCATCCATCGCTATGTGACCACCGGTGCCGACGCTGTCTCGGGCGAAACGAAGACATTGTCCCTCTGGACTCCTGAAGGCGAGCAGTCCTTCCCGCTCGGCCAGTTCGAAGGCAAGCTTCTGTCTCATAACAGTCAAAAGCCTCTGACGGTGGAGATCGACGCGGCCGGCGCCATTCGGGGTATTCACGATCTGCAGTTTGACCTACAGGTCAGCCAAGTCCCCCATGCCGCGCCGCACCTGCACGTACTACTGAACGGAACCGTTGCCAAGTTGAAATCGAGCTACGTCTTCCTGCGAACACCGCTGGGCATCGTCACCGTCAGCACAAAGACCGGTGTGCGCAATGCGAAGGTCGGACAAGACATGACCGTCTGGATTCATGGCGGACATGCGGCGATCGACCTGTTTCAAGAGGGAGCACCGGCTCCAGCGAAACGCTTTTTGACGGGCCCCCTGACCTATGCGTCGCCCGACAGAGCCGCATTGACCCTGCACACGCCGGAGGGAGAGCGCGCGGTAACCCCGACCGGCGGGAAGACCGTGCTGTCCAGCCTCAAAGAGGGAACCCCCATTACCGTGGAACTGGACCAGGAGGGCAGCGTCGTCGATATTCGTCGCGTCAATTGAGATGGCGCTCCTTGTCCTGCGTCGTCGTGTCGTCCCGTGCCTTGACAGTCCGGAGGGTGCCTCGTAGACTCGCCCCTCCTATGGCATCGTCCGGAAAGAAACAGCTCGGTAGCTCTTCGCTGTCGAAACCCGATGCGTCCGTACCCCGTTCGTTCGATCAGATCTATCGCGACAATGTCGACCTGATTTACCGTTTCGCACACCGGCTGTGCGGTGAAACGGAGGCAGCCAAGGACCTGGTGCAGGAGACATTTCTTAATGCCTATCGGGGCTATCGAGATTTCCGCGGCGACTCCCAAGTATCCACCTGGCTGTACGCCATCGCGTCCCACGCCTGTCTGCGTATGCGACGCAAACGAAAGGGTGAGCCGGAGCGGGAGCTGTCGCTGGAAGAGTTTATCCCGACGTCCGAAGGTGAGTTCCGGCTGCAAATTCCCATGGACGGACTCAGCCCCCAGGAAGCGCTGGAGAACAAAGAGCTTCGTCGCATTCTGGATCAAGCGATCGCCAAACTCCCCAAAAAATACCGTATGGTGCTGGTTCTGCGGGACATGGAAGGACTCAGTGCCAAGGAAGTCGGCAACATCATGGGGCTCAACGAACGGGCGGTGAAATCGCGCCTGCATCGGGCGAGGCTCTTCGTGCGGAAAGAGTTGAGCAGCAGGGGCCTGGCCAAGGCAATCGACGACGACGGCCACACAAATCGGAACTGATTTGGTATAGTCAATCAAAGGACGCCATGGCGCTAAAGGTTCGTACCCAGCCCGGAACCCGAAAACCTCTCCACAGCGGGCACGGCAAGAAACATTGCCTGAAGATCCTTGAGCGGCTGTCGGCCTATTTGGACGACGAGTTATCGGACGATATCTGCAGCGAAGTTCGAGCCCATCTCGGTCACTGTCCCAATTGTGAAGTCTTCTTGGACTCTCTCCGCCAAACCGTGCGTCTTTGTCAAAGTCGTCCAGCCCCTATCTTATCCGCGAACGCGCGGGCGGTCCTCCGCCGCCAAATACTGAAGGCGGCATCAGCCTGACATCATGCAGCGGCACCGGATCCTGACGGGCAGCTGGGCAGACCGCATGTTCGTGGGTCTTCTGCTTTTCGGGTTCTGTGCCGGTCAGGCGCTCGCGACAGAATCAGAGGATCTTCAGCGCGGGGAATCGCTGTATCGCCAGCGCTGCGCTGAATGCCACGGCATGGAAGGCAAGGGGGACGGTGCCAAGGCGCCGTTCCTGTCGCCCAGGCCCGGCAACCTCGTCTCCGCGGCCACTTCCGCCAAGAGTGACCCGGAATTGCTGAAAATCATCGCCAACGGGAAGCCACGCACCGCCATGCCTCCCTGGAACGGCACCCTGAGCCCTGAAGAACAACGCGTCGTCCTCCAGTACATCCGATCGCTCATCCGTTTTACGCGCCCCCTCACCCCGCCCCCGCCGGCACCCTGATCTCCTCCAACCCCTTTCGTCTGAAAAGAACCGCATGGTAGAGTGTCGGTTCTTACCTTGATACCGGAGGTTGATACGCCATGAACCGCGGGAACGCGCTCTTCAATAGAGTCCTCTTGACAGCCTTTTCGCTCTCGACCGCGATAGTGTTTTCAGCGGGAAGCCTTGACCTTGCCCACGCAGCCAAGAAATCGGCGCAGGCCTCACCGCGCCAGGATTCGCCGGCCGTGAAGACGGCGCTCCGCTTCGCCGAGGCGCTCTCGAAAGGCGACAAAGTACTCGCCGGCCAGCTGGACTTCGCCTGCCAATACCGATTGGTTGCAGGTGCGAGCGGCCCCGTCAAACAATTTGCACCACCGGGTAGTCCCTCCTATGAAGCCTGTTGGACGCCGATTGCCGCTGCTCACGCTCCGACGCTCCGACGATCGGATATCGCCATGGACGTCATCTGGCCCAGCACGGGCCCCTTGGTATTTTATGGTGACGAACTACCCCGGTTGCCGGCCAGCGCCTTCGTCATGGATGCGCTTGGTGTTTCTCCACCCGGAACGGGCCTACATCTCACCCCCTCCGCCAGCCGCAAGATCCCGGATGGGTCCTTTCGTTTAAAGCAAAACGGGAAAGTGCTCGGTGTGCCCGCCACGTTGGTCCTCGTGACCGTTCGCTATCAGGATCCTCTCACGTCGCCGGTCACTTACGCGGCGGGAACCGTCAAGTGGACGAGCACGGTCAAGCGTCCCCGACGCGCCCTGAAATCCGTAACCACGCAGTGGGTCGTCTTCAGCGGGCTCAAGAAACACGGATTCCCCGGCGATACGGCAGTCTTCAACCTCCCCGTAACCGCCGAACCGGAGGCGCCGGGCATGGTGCCGGACAAGATCCCATTTGCCACGGAACACAGCCGGGCACTGCCGGACACCATGGTGTGGTGGCAACCGGATGACCAACCCGGTACGCTGATCGCCGCCGCTGCGCGTGCCGCCACCTATCCTGACCTGCGCGATCGTGTAGCGCTCTTGAATCGAGTCCTGCTCATCGATCCCAAGCAACCGGATGCGCTGACCGTGCTGACGCGCAACCTTTATTCCACCATCCTGCGCGAGGGCCGTAAGAGCCATCAACTGAGCGTGAAAGACCCCGCCCTAGCGTTGGTCGTCGACGAATTTTATTGGAATATTTATGCCGAAGGGGCGCGCCTGGATCTGTCCAATGGAATGGAAATGGGCGGCTTGACCGAACCGACGCCGGCGGATTTTCTGTACCGGATGTTGCCGGCGCTCCAAACCTTGGTCTCGATTAGACCCGAACAATTGGACCATCGGTTCCAACTCGGCGTCGCCTATCGTTGGAACAACGACCAGATTCCGATGATCGAAACGTTCGAGTCGCTGGTCGAGGACATTCCATCCAATCGCAAAACCCCGAAAGCCGAGGCCCAACTCCAGTTGGCTTGGTCGCGTATTAACAAGGTGGCCTGGAATCGGATTCTGCATGACCCCGAAAGCGAGCGGGCCTATGCCGACGCCCAGGCGTCACTGGCCAACGCCGAGTTGCCGCTGGACAAGTTCCTGGCCGAATATACGATGGCCTACAGTATGATCTTCATGCCGAACTATGGAGACAAGGCCAAGATGTTGCACCATTTGACCGAGGCCAAGCGGTGGTTCGACCAAGTCCCGGGAAAATCGGACGAGGTGTGGCGCTATTTCATGGAAACCGAGCTGCTCAAGGCAGTCATGGATGCCGATCCTACTTTTACGCCGCTCCTGGCTGCCACTCCCTCCACGACACCGCCCAACAACTGAACGGCTGGCGGTGGGTGTTGTCACACCCGCCGCCTCCGTCAACTTCTCGAAATGTTCGCTGGGTTGCGAAGGCTTCCCTGCTGTGGTATCGGTGACCACACAAGGAGGTGAGCCGATTATGCGTGACCGTTCGATCATTCGCGCTGCGGCCTGGCGTGTCATCACCGTCTTGGCTTGCACCTCGTACCTCGCAGGATGCTCGTTCTTCGGAAGCAGTTCACAAAACTTCATGGTGAGCTCCGCCCCCCCGGTGCCACGGTGCTGATCAACGGCTCACAAGCCGGAACCACGCCGCTCCAACAGCAGGTGCCTCGCCGAGGGGATCTGATGGTCGAAGTGCAGAAACAGGGATATAAAACACAGTATCGCTCCACGTCGCGAAGACTCAGCAGCCTCGGCATGGCGGACGTAATCGGAGGGGCTTTCCTGCTGCTGCCGCTGCTTGGCCTGTTTGCCCCTGCGGCCTGGGAACAAGATCCCTCCGCCATGGGCATCTCGCTGGAGCCGGCGACCGTACCGGCACCGCCTGCACCATAAATTCGCCGTACTACAGATTCTTTCATGTCTACCGTCGAGAGGGCTTTGAGATGATTTCCGTTCAAGGCTTCGCAGCAATGGATGCCACCACGCCGCTCGCTCCTTTCTCGTTTTCGCGCCGAGAGGTCGGCCGGAACGACGTCCTGATCGACATTCAATATTGTGGGATTTGCCACTCGGACCTCCATCAAGTGCGGGATGAGTGGGGCGGTTCGAAATTTCCCATGGTTCCGGGACATGAAATCGTCGGCATCGTGGAGCGGCACGGTTCCTCTGTTCAGCGGTTCAAGATCGGGGAACGCGTCGGCGTCGGCTGCTTCGTCGATTCCTGCCGGCGGTGTCCGCAGTGCAAGAAAGGGCTCGAACAATACTGTGACGGGCCTCTCGCCTTTACCTACAACGGGACGGAGACGGACGGGAAGACGCCCACCTACGGCGGGTATTCGACGAAGATCGTCGTCGACCAGCGATATATCATGCGGATTCCCAAACAGTTGCGTCCTGAACAGGCCGCGCCCCTTCTCTGCGCCGGCATCACGACCTATTCGCCCCTTCGACATTGGCGTGTCGGCAAGGGACACCAGTTGGCTGTGGTGGGCCTCGGGGGATTGGGACACATGGCGATAAAAATCGGCAAGGCACTCGGCGCCCACGTCACCGTGCTGAGTCACTCGGACAAAAAAGCCATGGACGCCAAACGATTCGGAGCGCGAGCCTTTTATTGCGTCGCCAAGCCCGACGTTTTCAAATCCTTGGCTAAACGCTTCGACTTCATCCTCGACACGGTCTCGGCTCCGCACGATTTCAATGCCTACCTTGAACTGCTCAAAACGGACGGCACGATGATTCTAGTCGGCGCTCCCGACAAACCGGCATCGATCGAGGCCTTTCCACTTTTGCTGAGACGCCGACGACTGGTCGGCTCGCTTATCGGCGGCATCAAAGAAACCCAGGAGATGCTGGATTTCTGCGCAAGACACAAACTCGGCGCCGAGGTGGAGGTCATCCCGATCCAGCGGGTCAACGAGGCGTATGAGCGGCTTGCCCGAGGAGATGTGCGGTATCGGTTCGTCATCGATCTGGCCTCATTGAAATAACGCGCGCTGCGCCTTCAAGCAACTATGCTCGTGCCTGTCCCGCCCCTCCCGGATGCGAGACGGGCACGCGAAGAACTTCACGAAATTCTGGACAAGAACATCGCCTCACGAGACACTGATCACGCAAGAGCGCGCTCGAACGCCAAGAGCTTACGCATGGACTTCCGGGGGACGATTTTGATAAGGTTGCTGCGAATGCAAAGGACTGCTGTGCGTGATTCCATCCCGGTTACGCTTTCGAGCGGATGGCGTTGTGCGATTGCGCTTCTCGTGTTCCTGGCGGGTCTCTTCTGTGCGCCAGCTTCCAGCGACGCGCTGACATCCAGCCAACTGTACCGCGAAGCCAAGGCCGCCACGGTGCTCATCGTCGGCATCGACGATGACGGCCATTCCCTGTCCTTCGGCAGCGGCGTGCTCATTTCGGCTGACGGGCTGATCCTCACGAATGCCCACGTCATCAAAGATGCCACGCGCCTGTTCGTCTACAGCCAGAATCAAGACGTCGATATTGCGCCGCAAGTCGTGGCGGTCGAACCCGACTGGGACTTGGCAGCCCTGCGTATCTCGACTCGTCGGCCGGTGGTCTATCTTCCGATCGTCAAAGAGCCTGCCGCGGAAGGAGACAATGCGATCGCCATCGGCTATCCGCGCCTTCCCGACGTCCTGCGAATGGGGCTTACGATTCATCCCACGGTCTTCCCGGTCACCGTGACGGGCGAAGCGATGGGACGATCGAGGACCAAAGGACAGCCGATCCCGTTTGCGCAGATCACGGGCTTCATGAATGCCGGCAGCAGCGGTGGTCCGTTGGTGCTGTCCGAGACGGGGGAAATTGCCGGTCTCGTCGTCCACTCTGTGCCTTACATGGAGCGGAGTAAGAACCAACAAGGCGAAGTGATCGGCACAGTCATGTTGCGCGCGGGGTTGAGTTATTGCATCCCCGCTCAATTGATACGCACCTGGTTATCACAGGCTCATCTCTCGTTCGTCGAGGGTCCGAACCATGGGCCGATACCGGCCGCTCAATCAACCCAAGCCCAGGGCGGGACCTTTGCCGCCACCGCCCATCTGCTCCATGCGATCGCCTCGGTGATCAATGGAGACTCAGAATTACTTGACCTGTCCCAGCATCATTATGAAGCGGCGCTCAAATTGGAACCCGACCGCGCCGACATTCTTCGCAACTTTGCGCAGGTGCTCGTCGCGAAGGAAGATTTCGAGCGTGCCCGAACCACATACGAGAAGGCCTTGGCGCTCGCGCCTCGGGACCCAGCCCTCTTGACCGACGCTGCGGATCTGTGGCGCCGAATGCATCGAGCGGACAGCGCCGTGCCGCTCTATACCGCGGCCGTGCGGGTCGACGGGTGCTATGCCCGGGCCTCGCTCGGTTTGGGGATGGCTCTCAAAGAATTGGGACGAGCGGATGAGGCGGCAGCCTGGTTTCAGCGGCTCGCCTCCTGTCCGCAAACCTCCTCGCTTGCCACGTATCGGTTGGGATTGGAATTGGAAGAGCAGGGACTACAGGCCACCGCGTTGAGCGTGTGGAACAATTTCCTGGGCCATGCCGAGCGAGTGCCGTCCAACGAATTGCCGATTCTCACCAAGATCCGCCAACGAGCGGCTCAACTGGGCGCCACAGTGAACCGGACAGCCGCCCCCACTTCGGCCTCGACCGTCTCGGCGTCGCAGAGGGCACGCGAATAACCAAGCGCGCCTCGTTACGCTGGCGTTATTCTTCCCATCCTCGCCACTTCCGCAAAGTAGTGCGTGAAGGCCTTCATCCCTCCTGAGGCCTGCCCCCAATCAAAATATTCGTTCGGTGCGTGGTAGCCATGCTCCGGCAAACTCAACCCCATGAAGAGAATCGGGACCTTCCAGGCTTTCTGCATCGTCACGACGGCGCCGATCGATCCTCCTTCTCGGATGAACGCCGGCTCTTTGCCGAAGCCCGCCAGGACGGCTCGCTTCGCCGCCTCGACGTACGGACCATCGAAGACGCCTCGGAACGGATAGAGCATGCCTTCGGGCTCGACTTTGATCAAAGGGTTGAGTTTCGCTACGTACCGTTTCAGCAGCGCGAAAACCTTTTCCGGCCTTTGGCCTGGAACGAGCCGCATGCTGACCTTCAGCTCTCCTTGCCCAGGTACGATGGTTTTCACTCCGGGACCATGGTATCCACCACGCAGGCCATGGACTTCGAAAGTCGGCGCAGCCCAGATCCGTTTCATGACTTCGGCCGGATCATGCGTACGAAGCGTCTTGAATCCATAGGCCCGCTTGAACCGGCCGACCTGAAAGCCGGATTTCAAGAAACTTTTGATCTCCGCTTTGGTCGGCTCGATCACGTCCTCATAGAAGCCGGGAATTTTGACCTTGCCGGTCCGGGCATCCAGGCAAACGTGAACGACCTCCATCAGCTCCGCCAAGGGATTGCGAGCGGCCCCTCCGGTCACGCCGGAATGGGCGTCTTTTTCTCCGGTGCGCAAGAGCAGCCTGACGCCCAGCAGACCGCGAAGACCGTAGGGCATCGCCGGGCGAGACTTGGAGATCCAGATGGTGTCTGAGATAAGGACGGAGTCCGGAAGTGGAATGGCATTCCGGTTGGTGATGGCCGCGGCAAAACTCGGACTGCCGTTCTCCTCTTCCAATTCCCACAGCAATCGGATGTTAAGCGGCACGCCTTGGTCCACCGCATACCTGGCGGCAAACAGGGCGGCCAGCCCCGGGCCCTTGTCGTCCGTCGCGCCGCGCCCTCGGTAGAACCCATTTTCCTTCTGGAAGGCGAACGGAGCCTGCCTCCATTCGGGCTCCTGCGCCGGCTGGACATCCATGTGATTGTAGATGGTGACGGTGGGATAGGTGGGATCGATCGTCCACCCGCCGGAGACCACTGGATACCCGGGGGTCTCGACGATGTGCGCTTCGGCACCCGCCGCGTGCAGGTACTCCGCCGCCAATTGCGCCATGCGCTCCATGTCCGGTGCATGCGTCGGATCCATGCTGATGGATGGGATTTCCACCGCCTGACCCAACATATCTTCATACTGCTCACGAACTCCCCTGACATACAGATCCAGCTGTTGCTCTAGGCTCATCCCTGCTCCTTTTTAATTCGCGCGACATTTGAGGCTGGCCGTGGAGGGCGCCGCACCCTGGGCGATTATACCGAGCGGAGGCAGACAGCGAAAGGCAACGGTACGTTCGGGCGGAACATCGGTGGTAGAATGTCTGCATGATGCTGCGAGCCGGACACGTTGTATCGCGTATGATCACTCCGATGATCTGTCTACTCACCGTGATTGTATGTGCCTGGGATCCACGCAGCATCCAGGCAGGGGAGGAGACGGCCGTCCAGGACGTTCTTTCGGACCCCACGGTGTTTCATTTGCGACAAATCTATTTACGGGGCACGGTACGGAACGTCGAGCCGCTCGATCCCTATGAGATCCCGGCCGGCACGACCTGTTACGGGGGATATCTGTTCAAGCTGGAGGATGACACCGGGACCATTTCCGTCGCCGTTCCCGGTTTGTGCGGCATCCCTCTCGTCAAAGAGCCGGACGTCGAAGACGGTGCGAGGGTGCAGGTCGATGCGACCATCCAAGCGCCCAGTCACGGGGGCTATACCCTGAGCATCAAAGGCCGGAAGGTCGTCATGGATCAGGAAGGAATCGTCCAAGCCATCGCCACCCGGATCACTCCTCTGGCAGAATAACGGCCCGTATGTCTTTACAGCCTGCGATCGCGCCAAAGCTCGCTGCGCCCTCCGAAACACGCGTAGGCTGGATCGGGACCGGCGTCATGGGCGGCCCGATGTGCCAGCATCTCCAGAACGCGAAATACCGCATTACGCTGTTTACCCGCAATCGAGCGAAGGCATCTCCGATTTTGGCCCGCGGGGCGACCTGGGCTGACTCCCCGCAAGCCGTGGCCGAGCAGACCGATGTCCTGTTCACCATGCTGGGATTCCCTCAGGACGTGCGCGAAGTGTACTTCGGCCGGCACGGCGTGCTGGCGGGAGTACGCGAAGGAATGGTTTTGATCGACATGACCACGACCGAACCGTCGCTGTCCGGCGAAATCGCCGACGCGGCGCAGCGGCGCGGGGCGTTCGCCCTCGACGCGCCGGTGTCAGGCGGCGACGTGGGAGCCCGTCATGCCAGTCTTTCCATTATGGTCGGCGGACGGACAAAGGCCGTTCAATCGATCATGCCGCTCCTGGAATGCCTGGGCAAGAAGATCGTCCACCAAGGAGGACCAGGTGCCGGGCAACATGCGAAGCTTTCGAATCAGGTCGTCATCGCCGGAACCATGATCGGGGTGTGCGAAAGTCTCCTCTATGGCTACAAGGCCGGGCTCGAGCTCCCCCGGATGCTGGAATCGATACGTGGCGGCGCCGCGGCCTGCTGGACTCTGGAAAACTTGGCGCCGCGCATCCTGGACCGCAACTTCGATCCTGGATTTTTCGTCGAGCATTTCGTAAAAGACATGGGCATTGCGTTGGAAGAAGCGCGACGCAGAGAATTGTCTCTGCCGGGGCTCGCCTTGGCGCATCAACTCTACGAAAGGGTGCAAGCCCTCGGGCACGGCCGTTGCGGCACACACGCGTTGATGCTGGCGCTCGAGGACCTGTCCCGCGTCAGCCTGCCCGCTCCTTCCACCGCTTCCCAATCTACGCCATGATGTCGGAAGGGTTCGGATGAGGTCCTTCGTCTGTGTCGTTCTGGCTTGTCTTCTGACCGCTTGCAGCAGCGCTCGTGGGCTCAATCGCCAGGCACTCCAGGAATCGTTCCATGAGCATCCAGAAATGGTCACCGACCACGACATCGCTGCGACGATGGCCGTGACCCCGACCTTGTCCCATCCCTACCGTCTGGCGATCTATTTCAAGCATAAAGCTTTTCCCAGGCAGCCGTCCCTGCGGCGAGCCGAGTGGCTCAGCGTCGATGCGGATCGTGTCAAGCAGGCCCTGGCTCAATTGAAAGCTGAAGGTCTCCTGCAGCAGGCATTCGTGCTTGCAAACTCGTCGGTGCAGGGCACGACGTTCCGCGATCTCAGGCAAGCCGCGGCCCGCTACAATGCCGACGCGCTCCTCATCATCGACGGCGCCTCGGCGTTGGACCGCTACAACAACAGCCATGCGGCCTGGTACGCCACCGGCATCGGAACCTATTTGGCACATGGGACCGAAAGCCATGCGCTGTTCATGATGGAAGGGGCACTGTGGGACGTGCGGAGCGGGTATCTGTTCGGCACCCAGACCGCGGAAGGCGAGACGACGCTGGTCGGCCCCGCGCCGTTCGTCGACGATCAGAAGGCCATTGCTCAAGCGAAAGACGTCGCGCTCGACCGCTTCGAGAAGGAAATCGTCGACACGCTGAGGCTGGTGAGGGAAAAATCAACCCCGCGCAAATGAGCGTCAGGCGAATGATGTGGTGGTCCGACGGGCTGGAGAATTTCCATCCTCGACGGATCATCGGGGGAACTGCTCCCGCGCTACGCAGAATCAAAAGCCCAAAGAATGCCCAGCAACAAAAGATGCTGGTTCGGCGTCAGGCCGATCACGCCCGGCTGAATCTCTCCTCCCTTGAAAAATCCGCCGCCTGCTCCGGTCGATTCGTCCCAACGATATTCCAAGCGTAAGATCGTATTGGTCCAGCGGTACGGAAACTTGTATTCCAAGGTCGTCGTGACGGCTTTGACGAATTGCTCGGATCCAGTCCACCGACCGTTTCGGTCCCAATAGAACTCCGGTCGCACGGCCACGGCCCAAGGACCGGCGATATGCCAGCGAGCGACGACGTTCCCTCCCATGACGAAGGCGCGGGGATTGCCGGGACGATCGGCAATCTTTTCGGTGCCGATATCGAAAGACGCGGCCAGCAATAGATCGTCGCCTCTCCACTCGGCAATATGGTTTCCGTACAGACGCCAGAACTCCATCGACGTATTGGTTTGGTCCGGACCGGCATAGATCGTTTGCGTCAGCGTCAGGCGAGGGGTGGGCTTGTAGGACCACTGCCCTCCGTAGGAGGGCTGATCATTCGTATAGGAGAGGTGAAAATAGCGGTTGATCACGAAGGCTGCGACGGAAAGTTTCTCCGTGACCGGGTACTTCGCATTGATGCCGAACATCATGTAGGGGGTATTGTCGGCGATCCATGAGCGGGTATAGTGGACATTGTCCTTGGCATACAGGGATTCATACCCGATCAAGCTGTTGAACAGCCCCGCCGTGATCGTCAAGCCCTTTCCGAGAGGAGCCAAATACGAAACGTTGGCTCGATGGAGGTGCCGCCACGTGTCGGCACCGTCAACCTTGCGTTCGCCTTGGAGAAAGGCGAAGTCTTTCGTGTCGTATCCTCCTTGTACGCCGAATTCCATCCCCCAGCGTGAAGACAGGTCGGCGTCCTTCCGAAGATAGAGCAACCCCATGTTGGGAGCGAACTCATTGTGGCGCGATGCCGTCGAACGACCCCGCCAGAGATGGTTTTCCGGAAAATTGAAATTCACGATATATCCGACATCGAGATAAGCACCGTAGTGCCACAGCCGGTGAGTCTCACGTGTGGCTCCCGCCTCGGCGAGCGGGCTCTGATGCTTCTCGTGAGGGTCCAGGACCGTATCGTCCGCGCCGTAAAGCGGCGCCGACAGCCCC
>DASTLA010000201.1:0-7122 GCA_035715525.1 Nitrospiraceae bacterium | reverse complement strand
AGTTCCTCAAAACCCCTGAAAAGTTCCGGCGGCTCGGCGGAAAGATCCCCAAAGGCATCCTGTTGGTCGGCCCCCCGGGAACAGGCAAGACTTTGCTGGCAAAGGCCGTGGCCGGCGAATCGGCTGTACCATTTTTCTCGATCAGCGGCTCCGAATTCGTCGAAATGTTCGTGGGAGTCGGGGCGGCCCGCGTGCGCGATCTGTTCGAGCAAGCGAAAAGCAAAGCACCCTGCATTATCTTCATCGACGAGCTGGACGCGCTGGGTAAAGCACGCGGAATGGGACCCATGGCGCACGAAGAACGCGAGCAGACGTTGAATCAGCTGCTCGTCGAAATGGACGGGTTCGACTCACGAGTGGGCGTCATCCTAATGGCTGCCACTAACCGGCCCGAAATTCTCGATCCCGCCCTCCTCCGCGCCGGCCGGTTCGACCGCCAGGTGCTGGTGGATCGCCCGGACAAGATCGGCCGCCTGGCCATTTTGCGGGTGCATGCGAAAAATATCACGCTGGCCAACGCGAGCGATCTGGAAACCATCGCGGCCATGACACCCGGGTTCGTCGGCGCCGACTTGGCGAATTTGCTGAATGAGGCGGCGCTCCTTGCCGTGCGCCGCGAAAAAGACACCGTGAGTTTGAGCGAGCTCCAGGAGGCGGTCGAGCGCGTCATCGCCGGCTTGGAAAAGAAGAATCGCGTGCTCAACAAGATGGAAAAGGAACGGGTGGCTCATCATGAGGTGGGCCACGCATTGGTGGCACTCGCGATGCCGGGTGCCGATGCCGTACAGAAGATTTCGATCATTCCGCGCGGCATCGCCGCCTTGGGCTATACGCTCCAGCTGCCGACCGAGGACCGGTTTCTGATGACCTCCTCGGAACTCAAAAACAAGATAGCCGTGCTGCTCGGAGGACGGGCGGCGGAGGAGATTATCTACGGCGAGGTCTCGACCGGAGCGCAAGACGATCTTCGCAAGGCTACGGATATCGCGCGGAGCATGGTGAAGGCCTACGGGATGAGCGAGAAGCTCGGCCAAGTCAGCTTGGAGCGCGATCGCCAGCCCTTGTTTCTGCAGAACGTTCCCGGTCAGCCTTCCGTTGAATACAGCGAACAGACGTCCCGGGAAATCGACTGTGAAATCCGCGTCCTGATCGATGAACAATACGCCCGCGTCAAGGGGATCATCACCGCGCAGCAAGCCGTCCTACGGAAAGCAGCCCAGCTGCTGCTCGAAAAGGAAACCATCTCCGGCGAGGAGTTGAAGGCGCAGCTTCGCTCCTCTTGAACCTGGCCTCTTCCTCCGTGCTACATGCTCGGTCGTGTAGGGAAGAGCAAACCCTTGCCGCCTACGCTCGGTCATGAGAGACTGACCCAATGGTGCCACACACGTACCATGAACTGCGCTCGCGCTTGCGGTTAGCCCTGGGGCTCAACGCGATCATTATTATTGCCGAATTCGTCGCAGGTTTCGTGACCAACAGCATCGGGTTGATCGGCGACGCCGGCCACAATCTCGTCGACCAGGGCTCTCTCTTCCTTGCCCTCTATGCCCATATCCTTACCGAACGCCCTGCCACGGAAAGCCGAACGTTCGGGTATCACCGAGCCGGGGTGGTGGCGGCGTTTTTGAATTCGTTCATCCTCTTGCTGACCGCAGTCGGCATCACGCTCGTCGGAGTCAAGCGGCTCATGGACCCCGTCCCCATTGCAGGGGGCTGGGTCATGATCGTGGCGCTCCTCAGCTTCGCCGCCAACCTCTCGATCGCACTGCTGCTCCAGCATGGGGCGAAAGACGATCTCAATATTCGGAGCGCCTTCTGGCACATGTTGGCCGATGCCTGGGTCTCGCTGGGGGTCGTCGTCAGCGGAGGGGCGATCATGTTGACCGGCTGGTCCGTTCTGGACCCTCTGGTCAGCCTGTTGGTCGTGGTGGCGATCCTCAAAGGCGCCTGGCCATTGTTCAAAGAATCGCTCGAGGTGCTTCTCGAGTCGACGCCTCCAGGAGTGAGACCGGCTGAGATCGCCGCCGCCATCGAATCGATTCCCGGCGTCAAGAATGTCCATGACCTGCACGTCTGGGCGGTCGAGCCTCGCCTGGTCATGATGACCAGCCATATCCAGGTGGATGGCGATTCCTCGCTTACCAACGATCTGCTGCGGACGATTCGCGGCCGCGTGTCGGCGGACTTCGGCATCAAACACCTGACCATCCAGCTGGAAACGCAGTGCTGTCATCCTGAGGCGGTCCATTGCGACTTGAATCTTCTGGCAGGACGGCATCCGATCCCGGACGTGCAGCACAGCCATCACTAATGAACTCAGACCAGTCAGGCCAACGGCTTTCGCATCGGCCCTGTCGGTCTTTGCCGCAAACACCCCATGCGGGCGGTTAAAATAGGCTCATGACGTCCTCGTTGCCCGTCCCGTTCTACATGCTCTGCGGCTCGCTTGGAGCCGGAAAGACGACGCTGCTGATGCGTCTGCTGGAATATTGGAACAACGAGGGTCATAAGGTGGGCGTGTTGATGAACGAAGCCGGCCAGGTCAGCATCGATGGACCAAGGGCCGGCACGCTGGCCGAGCAGGTGCTGAACCTCGCCGGCGGCTGCATCTGCTGCGACACCAAAGACGACCTGGCGTGGAGCATTGCGCAGCTGGTTCAGGACTACGGCTCAACATTGATCATTCTCGAATGCTCCGGCATGGCGGATCCGGCCGAGGTGGTGGATGCCGTCACCGACGCCTACGTGTCGCGCACGGCGAACCTCGAACGGATTCTTGCCCTTCTCCACCCGGTGCCGTTTCCCGACAGCGGCCAAGCCGAGATCGTCACGAACAATGCCATTCGGTATGCCGACGATCTGATCCTCAACAAGCGGGATCTTTACATCCCAGGGCATTGGGAGCAGTTTCGTGAGGCCGTCGTCCGCCAGAATTCCTACGGCAGGCTCTGGGAAACCAGCCATGCCCGCCTCGACATCCCCGCGCTGATCAAAGGGCCCTCCGCGAGAGCGAAGCCCACGAACGTGATCGTCGAGCCGGCCGGCCGGCGAACCTCGAACCATATGCGCGCCGCCTACCATCCGCTGGTCACCACGGTCTCCTTACCGGGTCCGCTGAACCGCCGGCGATTCCTGAAATGGATGGAGGACCTGCCTGAAGGTTTGGAGCGGGCGAAGGGATTCTTCCGCTTTGCGGATGAACCGGAGCTGCAGGAATTTCAGTTCTCGTCCCCGCGCAACGGGACCGTCGCGCCGGTCATGCTTTTCGATGAGCCGCAGCATGCCATTGTATTGATCGGACGCGACTATCATCACGAGACGTGCCGAAAGTCATTACTCGACTGCCTGAGCGCCGCTAAAGGATAGGGCCGTTCGGCGCAGTACTTGCTTAATGCGAGCGGGTATGGGCCTCCCTCTCCACGAGATACGCTTCACGAGCCGCGCTTTACGCAATAATCAAGCAGTCGCATCGGGAGAGGTCTGCGGAGGCTGCATGCCGGGCGGAACCAAAGCAGGCGGCCGAAACCACGACCAATGGCTCAGCAGCCACGCCGCGGCTCCCCCGAACAATGCTCCCAGCAGCCATCCGCCTGCGACATCCGTGACATAATGCGCGCCGATATAAACCCGTGAGAACCCGATGGCCGCAACCAACGGCCAGCTGATCCAACCGGAACGCGGGTAGAGCATCTGGAAGAAAGCCGCCGCGGCTGCGGTGTTGATCGCATGGTTCGACGGAAAGGAAAAGGCGCTGCCGCATCCGAGCAATTGATGCACATCCTGCAGCCGCAAACATGGGCGCGGGCGTTGGATGAGGTCTTTTAGTTGCGTGCCGACCGAATCGCTCAGGCCGATCAGGCCGGCGAGCGTCGCCGACCCAATTAGACACTCCCGCCAATTCCGCCAGAGCCAATAGGCCGCGACGAGCGCCCCTGGATAGTAGAGATTCCCCGGCTTGGCCAGCTCCACCATGATCCAATCGACCGTTTCGAATCGTCCGGCCAGACCGTTAATGATGTGAAAGAGGCCATCGTCGAGGGACATAAGGGGACGATAAAGGGTCGAGAGGAATCAGTCAAATAATTCGCGGTTCGCTCGGTCAAGCCTGCCTGTCGGCGCTGGTTCGGGGGCTTGTTGGCCGCCGCTCGCCTTGCCGGCACTTCGCGCAACTTGTTCCATTCGAAGCAAGCTTGAATGGAAGGTCGAACAGTGCTCGCCACCTGCCAGAGCAGGCCGTGCCCCCTTCGGCGACTCGGCGGACACACAAGGCCCCGATAACCACGCCGACAGCCAGGCTTGCCCATGTCCCATTAGCCTGATCGGGAGCGGAAGGGGATGAGATGTTCTAAGGTGTTCTTATGGTTCCATGTCATTGGTGTACGGCATGTCCAACCATCGTGCCTATACTGACTTTTCCGGTCGGCAATTTAGCCCCCTCGGGCCATAGCGAAAAGATGATCCCGTCGGTCTTGACAACTGTGTCCGCGAATTCCTTGGCCTTATCCGGAGGCATATCTAGCACCTTGACGTTCCCTATGACACCCTCCACGGAATGATCGTGCCAAACGTTTTTCAAAGCCTTCTTGGGAAGGACCTTCTCGTCCCGAGTCACAGTCTTGGCGACAATGTACTCTACACCGATGAGTTTCGCGTTTTTGTTTTCCGTCTCGTAGAGAAGGCATTCAATGAACGGCTCAGGAGTGACGATCTTGCAATAGTGATGGAATGGCCCGCGGACCTTTCCATCAATCAAGTGCGGTGCCGTGACGTGGATGACATGGCCGTCCGCGGGAGTCGCTTTCGTGGCAGTTTCCGGCGCAGCTGGCAGGACAGGAGGTGCGTCTTGGGCTTGTGAAAGCCCGGCAGCGACTGCAAGGATGAAACAAGAGCTGAGAACACTCAGTGTCTTTAGCATGGAGCCCTCCTTTCCTCACTGATGGCGCTTTGGACGACGTGCAAGGAAATCATTTATTGTGGCGCTAATTGCCGTGTTCTTAGCTCGTTCGGAGAGCCGTCATTGCTATTTTGGCGACCGACCTAAGACAATCCCGCGTCAACATCCGATTTACCCCGATGATCGAACGTTAGGACAGTGAGTCGATTGGACCAGGGATGGTGCCAGGCATCATTCAGGCCTGCAGGCACAATCCGCGACCGAAATTATTCCGGTGCTCTGCCAAAGAGCCCTCATGTCACAAGCTATCATCTCTTCTCTCCAGAGCCATACGCCATACACGACATTGCACAAGCCAAGCCATAGGGCTTGGCGTTACTGCTGCGTTCTAAAATGAATGCGGACGGTGAGCTCCCCGTCGACCGGCTCGTCCCCGTTGAGTTGTGGCAGGAAGGTCCACTTGTTGAGCGCCATCATGCCGGCCACCGTCAGTTCACGATGCTTGGCCGGTTCCAACACGACGACGGTCACCTTCTGGTCCTTCGAGACCAGGATCCGCGCTTTCATCCAGTCGTCGATCGGTTTGCCGTCCAAGGAGGAAGGAATAGCCGGCCAGGGAGTCGCCTTCGGCACCGGTCCGAGTTGCTGGTCCTTGTTGAGAGGCAGGCCGTGAACATGCACCTCGGGCAGTTCGATGATGTCGGCATCCAGCGCATGGTCCGCTTCATGCGTTGCCTCATCGCCGGCAACCGCCCTCTCATCGACAAGGCACATGCACATCGCACAAACGAGTAGGATTTTACCGGACCGCTTCATAGACGACTCCTGTGAAGTGGTCATCTTGCACGAATGTCAAACTCATACTCAACTCTCTTCACCCATTCGTCGCCGCCTGTCGATAACCTGGGGTATCACGCGACCTGCGCCTAGAAAAACCATTGCCCTCGGAAAAAGAAGGAACGCGGCATCCCCGCATGCGCCACACCCAGCCCGATGCTTCCCTCTCCTTGATTGATGAAATATTTCTGGTCCAGAAGATTGATGACGTCGAAACCCAGGAGGAACTTTTGGCCGTCCCATGGCAGAGGAAACACGTGGGAAATCGAAAAATTGTAGATCGTGTACGAAGGGCTGTGGGTGGAATTCGTCTTGGCCTCTTCGTCGGCGGCCGTCCGCAAGCCCGATGAAAACAGCATCTGGCCTGTAAATGTCGTCCTCTCGAGCAGGCGATAGGTGACCACTGCCGAGCTCGTCACCGTTTGCATGTGGTCGCAGAAGACGCCGCTGTTGATGTCGGCGATCTCCTTCGCGTCGAGAAGGAAATGGCCCGACTGTAGACCGTAGCCCTTACACTGGCCCCAGGCCACGTTCGCCCGAGCCGTCAAATCTTCCGTGAATTGCATCTTCAGCGCGCCGTCGATCCCGCGCTGCCAGCCGCGCTCGAAGGCAAAATAGTTCAGGAGCGGCGTCGTACCGAACTGTCCGGCGTCCGAGAGGAAGTTGCTGATCTTGTACCAACCGGTCAATTCAAGGGTCGCGTATCGATTGAGTGCATGGTAGCTCCCAACCTCGAAGTAATGGGCCCGTTCCGCACGGACCGTGTTGTTCGTGAGGTCTTCGGGCTGCGCTTTGGTTCCGATCGTGTTCAATTTGGCAAAAGAAATCGCTTCCAGATTGGGAGGCGTGAACATGCGGCCATAGAAGGCATGAAACACGTTTGAGGCGTTATATTTGTATGTGGCCCCAACGCGCGGGCTGACCTGGCCCTCGTTTCGCAAATACTGCACGGCATCGCCTCGAACGCCCAGATTAAAAGTCCATTGGTCGTTCGGGCTCCACTGGTCTTGAATCCAAAATTCCTGGCGATATCCGATCAAGCGATTGTCGGCATCCAGATTCAAGAGGCCTCCCGTCGGATTTCCGGCCCCGTCGTCCGCGAACGTATAGAGCCGCGTCTTGTTGATCGACTGGGTCCGATCGATTTGAAACCCCAGCTTTATCACATGCTCCTTACTGGGGACGTAGGTGTGGTCGAACCGCACACCGGCCGAATTGGCGTTGCGGTCCTGGTCCGCGGCGGAGAACGGTTCGGCGGGGTCGGCCGTATAGGCCAGCACGTTCAACGGATCGGTCTTGAAAGTGGCGCGCGTGTGGCGAAAGTACCCGGCCAGACTAAAAAAATTATTGGCATTCACGTCGTGGCGCCAGACCATATGGCCGTACTGGTT
>DASTLA010000200.1:0-2478 GCA_035715525.1 Nitrospiraceae bacterium | reverse complement strand
GGACACCCAAGCCAAGTTGCTCCGGGTGCTTCAAGACGGCCTTGTCGATCGCGTCGGAGGGACAAAACCGCTTCCCGTAGATGTGCGAGTGATTGCAGCCACCAACAGCGATCTGCCGGCTGCCATCCAGGCCGGCACCTTTCGTCAGGATCTCTTCTACCGGCTGCACATCTTCCCGATCGCGCTTCCTGCATTGCGTGATCGACGCGAGGACATACCTCGCCTGTCGCAGTACTTCCTCGAGCAGATCGGCGACAAGCTGAAGCGGAACCACCTCGCGTTCGACGCCCAGTCACTGTCCCGACTCATGGACTACCACTGGCCCGGCAACGTACGGGAGTTGCAGAACGTCATCGAGCGGGCGGTCATTCTTTCCCAATCCTCTCGGATCAGAGTGGATGAGATCCTGCTTCCTGCGAAAATGAGCGCACCGCCCCCCAACGCGACCTTAGAGCTGGCGCATCTGCAGCGAGACCACATCATCAAGGTCCTGGATCAGACAAGTTGGCGAATTTATGGAGCACATGGGGCAGCCCAACTGTTAGGACTGAACCCTGAGACCCTTCGAAGTCGCCTGCGCAAACTTGGTATCCGCCGCCCGGCACAAAGCCGTCCATAGAGGACCACCCCTGCCCGATCAGTCCGCGGTAGTTTGACCGACAAGGCAGAAGCGTGATAAGGTGCTATGCCGTACGAGTGAGGCGCATCATCTTACGCTCGCGCGCCGATACGCTCTCGGACTCTGCGCGACTGCTCCCCGGTTTAGGTTACTCTTACGGCCCATTTCTCGTTCCGATCAGGAAGGGACATGGGCAGGTTCAGGGCATCCCCTCTGCTTACTGCCCCCAGTTCGATGGCCTGGACATCGCCATCCTGTTGTACGGTGAAAGGAGTGCCCGATGAAAATGACTTCTGTCTGGCGTGGAAATAAGGCATCACAAAAGAAAAAGCGGGCGGTTCCCAAAGTGCGGATCCGGTGGAGCCAACTCGGCTTGATGGACCCCGCAATCGAACCGCAGGAAACGCCGATGGATCAGATCCGACGTGAAGTCACGGCACTTGCCAGCCTTGGATTCGGCGCGGAAACACGAGCGCGCTCGGAACAGGCGCAAGCTCGCCCAGCACGCACCGGGAACCGAAAACACCGCCACGAGAAGAAGAGTTAACCGGCAGAGCGACGTCACGCTCCGCAGACGACTTCGAAGGAGGGAATCATCGCACGACCTGGCAAGACCACGATCGCGAAACGCGACCGTGAAAAATCCAGACAGCTGAAGCAGCGGGAGAAGGAAGCGCGCCGCGCCCAACGGAAGGCCGAAAAGGCGAATCGACAACCGTCAGCCGAGGGGCAAGATCCGGATCTTGAGGGACTGCATTGGGGACCCCAGGAGCCTCTCTACTAGAGAGCGCTCTCTGGGGCCGATGTCCGGGTGAGGCTACGATAGCTTTACGAAACGTTCTGCGGCAAATTGGTCGCGTAACTGTTTGCTGACGAGCGAACGATATTCGCCCTTTTCCTTGGCCATCTTCACTAATCCCTCCCCGTCAGTCACGATCAATAGGTCATCTTCCGCCAAAAGCAGTCGATCACATTTTCCAACGTTGATCCGGTATTGAGTCCTGCCATCAGGATTCTTGGCCGGGCCGACCACGAATTCCGTCAAGCCGTCGATGTACCCCTTCTGCCCGTCGAGACGATGCTGAACCATCGTCCCATCGGGAATCCGCATCCATCGACTGCCCGGCCGCACCCCATCCTGGTTTCCATCGCCTGCCATTATCGTCCTCCAGTTAATGTAAATACACCGCTCTCGGATTCGACTATGACGACAAGGTTCCGTGATCACCGTCCTGGACGACACCCCCGCCGGAACTACGCATTCCCCCCGAAGCGCCTTGCCATTTCTGCGACGATTCACCGCGCCGGCGGCGTCGGCCACTGTGCAAAGAGGCCGTAGCGGCTTCCGGCCGCCGACCCGATGCAGGTATCGCACTGCCTTCTGCCCGCGGTACAGGTCGTCCAAGCAAGCGTTCGATCGCACGCAACTGGTCCTGGTCTTCAAACGTCACGAAGGTCGTGGCCCGGCCGGTCGTACGCATACGGGCCGTTCGCCCTATCCGATGCACATAATCCTCCGGGGAATTCGGCACATCGTAATTGATCACATGGCCGATATTTGCCACATCGATGCCCCGTGCTGCAATATCGGTGGCGACCAGCACCCGGTAGGTCCCGCGCCTGAATCCCTCCAACGCGGCCCGACGCTGCGGCAGGGTTCTACCGCCATGCAGGACGGCTACGCGATGGCCGGCCGAATCCAACATGCGGCCTAGCCGATCGGCGCGGTGTTTGGTCCGTGCGAATACGAGGACGGTATCGGCGTCGTCACGCAGCATGGACATGAGCAGCGAGTTCTTACTGTCCGGCGTGGTATGGTGCACCGCCTGAGAAACCCCGTCAGCCGTCGTCGCCGATTT
>DASTLA010000199.1:0-11853 GCA_035715525.1 Nitrospiraceae bacterium | reverse complement strand
CATCGGAACAAAGGTTTTGTAATGGTCGCCGGTGTAATAGGCTTTGCCGGTCCGTCGCTCGATCACGATCCGTTCGGCGCCGCGGTTATGCCCGGGCACCTTGGGATGAACATCATACTCGCGATAGGAACCAGGCGGAAGACGCCGTTCTCGATTTCGGAAAGGCCGCCCGCCGACATAACCGGGGATGGGGTTCCCCTTCCGCGCCTCGATGAGCTGCAGCGTTTCCCGCGCGATGCCGGGAATTGTGGGGGTCGATGCGGCGGCAGGGGTGCCCAGACCGCCGGACTCAGATACGGCTGAGGCCGACCCCGCCTGATCAGGTGGAACGGTGACCGCCGGAGGCGCGCCTGTCTTATCCGGACTTGGATCGTGTGCTCGGGCCGTGACTGAGCAGGCTATGACGACGGCGCAGAGCAGAACGATCAGGCGAGTGATGCATCGCAGGGACATGATGCAGGCGCGGTGGTGAACCGGCCAAACCCTAGCACGCGGTCTCGAGCAGGGTCAACGGAACCTTCGGCGACGCTGTCAGAGCCGCTCGGGCGTCGATCCGGTGCCGTGCATGCGGGTGAATAATTCCCAATCAAACTGCTTGGGGCAGATGGCATGTAAGGGAATCGTGTCGATCACGTTGGAGTCGCGATAGGTCACCATGGTGCCCACGATCGATTCGGGCTGCTCGACGAGTCGGCGGATGGTTTCATACGCCATATGTTGGGCGATCATTTTGTCCTCCGGTGTCGGAGGCGCCCCGCGCAGGGTGTGGCCCAGAATGGTCGCCTTGGTGGCCGATGCCAATGAATAGGCGGCGGAGGACTGACGGCGAGGCGGCCATTTTGCGATGGCGTTGGCCACATAATCCACCAAGCCGTGGACGCCCCCGTCGGGGTGATGCCGGTGCGGAGTCCGCTCCGCTACGACGAAGATATGGCTTTTGTTGGGCACGCCCAGCGTACGCTTCAGCGTGCCGAGAATGACTTGATCGATGTAGGCGTTGGGATCGGGATGTTCGTTCACCAATATTCCCTCCGCTCTTGCCTGATAGGCGCAGGCCAACGCGAGGTGCCCCGATCCGGCTCCCATGACTTCGACGAAGAAAATGCTGCCCATCGCCGCGCTCGTGGCCTTGAGGGATTCGATCGATTGGTTTGCCAGGCCGATGGCCGAGTGGAAGCCCAGCGAAGTCGTGCCGGCGAGATTGTTGTCGATGGTGCCGGGGATCCCGACAACCTGCACGCCGAAGGTTTCGAAGATCGCCCTGGCGCCGCGCAGACTTCCGTCGCCGCCGAGCACGATGACCGCGCTGTCATCCATGAAAGGGGCCAGGTTGCGCATCGCAGCGCGCTGCACCTGCTCGTCCTTGAAATCCTCGAACCGGCTGCTCCCGATGGGGCTGCTGGCATGGCTCCCCATCCCGCGCGTATCCTCTTCGTTGACCGGGGTAATCCAGTTGTTGGCGAGTCCCAGAAATCCATGGCGGACGAACATCACCTCGAGTCCGAAGCGGTGGCCGGTCACGCGCAGCTCTTTCAACGCCGCGCCGCCGCCGCCGAAATCGCCTCCGGAAACCAGGGCGATGAGCCGTTTGATCGACCGTGGTTTCAACCGGACTCGGTCCCTGCGTTCGCGCTCGGTGGTGATCCAGGCCTCGCGGGCGATGCGCTCGCTTTCGATGAGGCCGATCGCCGTGGAATAGCCGGAGAGCTGGTTGTTTTCGAACGTCAACAACACGACGTTGTCCTGGCCTTCCTTGTACTCGCCAAACTCCGTGAAGGCCTCGCGGAACGGACGGGGGTCGAGAAAGATCCGCAAGGCCCGCAAGGTCGAGCTGTGGGTGTACAGGCAGAGCACCTCCCCCGTGTGAGCGCGGCCGAGTTGATGCAGACCATCGATCACATCCACATACAAGTCGAAAAACGAATGCCCGCCGGGGTAGCTGTAGAGCGGGTGCTTGATCAGACGCTTCGCGGTTTTGGGGTCCACGCCGAACGCCTGGCCCGCCGCATCCGTCTCGGCCTGTTTTTCCATCCCGGTAACCCATCCGAAATCCTGCGACTCCAATGTCCATTCGACCTGAGCCTCTGTGGCCGGATCCGGGGTGTCGGGCCGGGACACGAGGGCCTGGAAAATCCTGCGGCAGAGCTGTTCCGTATTCGGGCTGCTGCTGATCATGTGACGGAACTGGTTCGGATCCAGGTAATTGTGGAGTTTGAGATAGTCCAACTGTTGGCCGACGACGCCCACCATCCGGGCGAGTGCGGCGCCGACCGCGTCGGCGCGAGGCACGCCTCGCTCGCTGTCGAGGACATTGGCCAGCCGCCGTCCCACTCGATGAGTCTTACTTTCGATCTGGGATACTCCGTGGCGCATGGTAAAAAACAACGTCCGGTTTTTCAGCTCGCGGGGAAGCAGCCAAAAACGGTCGTCCCCGAGGTCGAGCACGATACGGCCCTCGGCCAGTTGCGGAGTGAGGTGGGCGCGGGGCACGATGGCAACCGGCCGCCGATGAGTCGGCTTTTGCACGGCCCCGATGGGCGCCCGATACAATGCATCCAATTCGCCTTGCGCGAGCAGGTAGTTCCAGGCCGCATAGAAGGCCAGTTCATCGCCGTGGCACCCGTCCGCGATGAGGTCACGCCGCGCCTGTCGGTAGCTCTTAGCATCGGGTAGTCCGGCCATACCCTGCCGTACGAACTTTCGGACGTGATCCAAGGCCTTCTCCGCGCGACCCTGTCGATCGGAGTCAGGTGGCGGTGAATCCGGCAACGCATATTGGTCGGTCGACTTCCGCTGCGCGAGCGACTCTCCATACTTCAGCAATCCTGCGATAGTGACGAACTGCAGCTGGTCGGTCGTGCGCTCCTTCAACGTCTCCATGTAGTGCCTCACCGGTTGATGTTCTTGGATGGTGCCGATGTTGCGATCGATGTTCGGCGTGATGCAACAGCATGATCTTTTGCGGCATGGGAAAGCGTTTGTTAGAATGACACAATTGTCGTCCCGATGAAAGAAACTCTGGGGTCCGTGTCTCCCATCGTCTCAGAGTGGCACAGGTAGCTTCGTTCACCGCCAATCCTCGAGGACCATGCGAAGAGCTAAAATCATCTGCACGATCGGCCCGTCGAGCGACCGTCCTGCGATGCTCGACCAGTTGATCGGCAGCGGCATGGATGCAGCGCGGCTCAATTTCTCGCACGGGACGCATGAGTCCCACGGCCGTGCCATCAAGGCGATTCGTGAGGCGGCCGAGCGCAGGGGAGTCGCAGTGGCCATCATTCAAGACCTGCAAGGACCGCGCATCAGGATCGGGGAACTTCCGGGTGATGGGCTCGAATTGGTCGCGGGCCAGCAGGTACGACTGCAGACGGTCGCGCTTCGATCCGGCGGGCAGATCGGCGCCCGTACGACGCAACGGCCAACCGGCCTGGTGGACATTCCGGTCACCTATCAGTTCCTCGCTCGCGATATCCAACCCGGAGCCAGGATCCTGATCGACGATGGGCTCGTCGAGTTGCATGCCACGCAAGTCGTCGACGGATCGGTCTTATGTGCCGTCGAGATCGGCGGCCGCGTCAGGTCGCATAAAGGGATCAATCTTCCGGGCACCAGCGTGAGCGCGCCGACCTTGACCGAGAAAGATCGTGAGGACATCCGGTTCGGCGTGGCCCAGGGCGTCGACTACATTGCGCTGTCGTTCGTTCGCGGACCGGAGGACATCGTCGCCGCCAAACAATTGGTCACCGAATGCGCCGGACGCATCCCGGTCATCGCCAAGATCGAGCGGCAGGAAGCGATTGCCACGTTGGATCGCATCTTGGAGCAGGCCGATGGGGTGATGATCGCGCGCGGCGACCTCGGGGTCGAGCTTGGGCCGGAAGCCGTGCCGGTTCTTCAGAAGCGTATTATTACGACCGCCAATCGCTGCCGCTGCCTCGTGATCACCGCAACGCAGATGTTGGAGTCGATGACGCACAATCGCCGCCCAACCCGGGCCGAGGCCTCCGATGTCGCGAATGCGGTGTTCGACGGCACCGATGCGGTCATGTTGTCCGCGGAGACGGCCATCGGCCAGCATCCGGTGGAGGTCGTCAAAGTGATGGATCGGATCGTGCGAGCCGCAGAAGGGGAGATCGAGCCCACGTTTGTCCGCCGGTCACAGCCGGACGGTCAAGTGCCTTTCCCCGAGGCGATTTCCACGTCCGCCTCCGCGGCTGCGTTGGCGACCGGGGCGAGCGCGATCGTCGTGTTCAGCGAGCGGGGCATGACCGCCCGGCTCGTCTCCAAGCAGCGGCCGTCGGCTCCGATCATTGCCTTTACTCCCTTCCCGCCCATTCGCCAGCACATGGCGCTGTACTGGGGCGTGGTCCCGCACACGCTCGCGCAAATTTCGAACACGGACGAGCGCATCAACGAAGCCGAGCGCCGGTTGAAGGCGGAAGGGTTGGTGAAAAGCGGGCAACGCATCGTGATTTTGTCGGGCACGCGGATCGGACAGCCCGGGGGGACAAATTTGATGAAATTGCATGAGGTCACGTGAATGATGCCATGGCGCGGCTTAAGGGTGCCGATCCTGCTCGCCGGCTTGGGCCTGTGGCTGGCCTCCGCCGTGCCGCAAGGATCGGCGCAGACGAACGCCAGCACCCATTCCCCCGCCAAGGTGGTGGAAAAATATTTCTCGCTCGACAACAAAGGGGTGCGGCTCGATGCGGATTCTTTCGACGCCGTGGCCGCGTTCGTCGACTGGAAGGAAGAGCCCACCTGGGGCAAAATCGTCGTCATCAACGGATTCACCGTCCCGGACGATTTTCGTAAATGGGAGATCGTCAACACGCTGGAAGTCATCATACCGGTCACGTTCCGCGTATTGGGACACGTGTATCTCGAAACGGCGGGGTTCGTGCCCGAGCCGGGTACGGAAGAGATTCGGGTACGTGTGAAGGTGCAAGGTGCTCGCTGGAAGATCATGGAACCGGTGGTGCCGCCGCATGTGGGACAGAAGCGGATGGTGAATTTCGTGCGCCAAGCCATGTTCGATGAACAGAGCGACAGCCGGCGGGACTCGCTCGCGATGCTGCAGCAGGAATTGCGAAAGGCCAAGGAATGAAACAAACGGCGGTGGATTTGTTGATCTTCGACTTGGACGGCACATTGATTGAGTCCAAATGGGACATTGCCGACAGCGTGAATCTCACCCTTCGTGAACTCGGGGTGCCCGAGCGGTCGCAAGAGGAGATCTTCAGTTTCGTCGGGGATGGAGTCAAAAAGCTTCTTCGCCTGGCGGTCGGCGAAGCCAATCAGGCGCTCTACGACGAGGCATTGCGGGTCTTCCGCGGGCACTATTTGGCGCATTGCCTGGACCGAACCAGGTTCTATCCGGGTATCGAGCCGATGCTGCACTATTTTATGGATAAGGCCAAGGCCGTCGCGACGAACAAGTCCATCGAATACACCAACGTCATCCTCAATGGTCTGGGAAGCCATCATTTCAGCTACGTCGTCGGTGGGGACAACGGGTTCGGCCTGAAGCCCGATCCTGGCATGATCACCCATATCATGAAGCAAATGGGCGCAAAGCGGGACCGCACGGTGCTGATCGGGGACAGTACCAACGATATCAACGGCGGGCACAACGCCGGGATCAGGGTCTGCGCGGTAGGCTATGGCATGGGAAATCGGGAGCGGATGGCGGCCTGCAACCCCGACTGGTTTGTTGAACGACCGGAAGAACTCATGGAGATTTTTATATGAAGCCCGAACTGCCTCTCCCGTCTCATGCAGCGTATCTCGACCGCGCAAGAAGCCCTGAACGTATGGCTGCTGACAAGCCAGGACCCTTTATCGGCGCGCGTCGCGCTCCACGTGCGGTCGCCATGCTGATCGCAGTCAGCATCATCCTGGGCCTTGGCCAAGCCTATGCTGATTCTTCCAACCTGGCGGATCGTGTGATCGAGCACAAACTTGCCAATGGAATGACGGTGTTGATGGTCGAACGACACCAGACGCCGATAGTCAGCATCAACATGACCTTCGGCGTCGGCGGCGTCAACGAACAGGTCGGGCAGACAGGCCTCGCCCACTTATACGAGCATATGGCCTTCAAAGGCACCAGAAAGGTCGGCACGAAGGATTACGAAAAAGAACAGGCCTTGTTGGATGAGCTCGCCAAGATCGGCATGGAGCTGGAACGGCGCGAGCGCGAGGAAGCGGCGCAGGCGCAACCAACCGGCACCCCCCCTGCACCGTCCCCGGAGCTTGACGCGTTGCAACGCCGGTTCAAGGAGCTACAAGAGCAAGCCGGGCACTTTGTCGTCGGCAATGAAATGGCCCTGCTCTATCAACGAAACGGGGGCGTCGGGCTGAATGCGTCGACGGGAAAGGACATCACCCGCTACGTGATCAGTCTGCCCGCCAACCGGCTGCCCTTATGGGCCGCGCTGGAATCCGATCGCATGGCCCATCCCGTCCTCCGTGAGTTCTATAAGGAGCGCGGCGTCGTCATGGAGGAGCGTCGCTTGCGGACCGACGACAGCCCGAACGGCCTGCTCTACGAAACCTTCACTGCGGCAGCGTTTCAAGCCCATCAATACGGGGTGCCGACGATCGGCTGGGGGTCCGACATCCTGTCGTTGACGCCGGCGGCGACGGAAGCCTTTTTCAAAACCTATTACGGCCCGAACAATGCCACGGTGGCGATCGTCGGCGACATCAATCCAAAGGAGGTCATTGCACTGATCGAATCGACGTTCGGCAAGATCCCCGCGGCGCCACCCATCCCTTCGCTGGTGACGGAAGAGCCTCCCCAGCGCGGCGAGAGGCGCATCGAGGTGGAATTCGACGCCGAACCGGCCGTGGCGATCGGCTATCACAAGCCCACCATCGGCCATCCGGACGATTTCGTGTTCGACGTGATCGACGAAGTGTTGACCGAGGGCATGACGTCCCGGCTCTACAGCAAGTTGGTTCGCGACAAGCGCTTGGCCGCGTCCGTGATGTCGGACACCAACTACCCCGGAGTGCGCGCCCCGAACCTGTTCGTCATTGCCGCCACGCCGCTGGCGCCCCACACGACGGCGGAAGTCGAGGCGGCCATCTACGAGGAGCTGGAGCGGCTCAAGACCGAACCCATTTCCCCCAAGGAGTTCGAGCGGGTGCTGAACGGCCTCGATGCGGATCTGCTCCGCTCGCTGCGCTCCAACAGCGGGCTCGCCTCTCAACTCTCCTTTTATCACACGGTTGCCGGGACCTGGCGGTACATTCTGCAGGCACGTGAACGGATCGCGGCCGTGACTCCGGCCGATGTCCAGCGGGTGGCGACCCAGTATTTCACCAAGGCGAACCGGACGGTCGGAGTCCTGGTCAAGAAGCCGTCGGACAAGAAAATGGCCGCGATTTCGGAGGAGGTGTCCCAATGAGTTGCAGGATGCGTCAGGCAGCTGTCGCCGGGCGGCAACAGCTTTTCGGGACACTGTTGGTTGTCTGCCTGGTCCTCATGCAATGGACCGCGGCGGTCGCCGCAGACCTGGCTCTCGGCGATCCCCGCAGCATGCGGTTTCCGACGGTCGATTTCAAACCACCGGATGCCGACCGGGTAGTGCTGGAGAACGGCATGGTCGTGTATCTGCTGGAAGATCACGAACTTCCGCTGGTGACCGTGAACGCGATGCTCAGGACCGGCAACTGGCTGGATCCTGCAGATAAGGTCGGATTAGCGGGCCTCACCGGAGCGGTCATGCGCACGGGCGGATCGGCGAAGATGTCCGCGGACGAGGTCGACGAGGAGCTCGAACGGCTCGCCGCAAATTTGTCGATCGGCTTCGGCAAGGAATCGGGGTCGGCCTCGCTCGACGTGCTGAAAAAGGACTTGAAACGCGGGCTGCAGATTTTTGCCGATCTGCTTCGCACGCCGGCCTTTGAGGCGGGCCGAGTCGAGCTGGCCAAGCTGCAGGCGCTGGAGGGAATCCGCCGGCGGCAGGATAATCCCGGATCGGTCGCGGGACGGGAGTTCGCCAAGCTCCTGTACGGGCCGCAGCATCCCAGCGCCCGGGAGACTTCGGTTGCATCGATCAGCGGCATCACGCGCGATGACCTCCTGGCGTTTCACAAACGAACGGTGCAGCCCAACGGCATCATCCTCGGCGTCACAGGGGATTTCGAGAAAGGCGCCATGCTGGCCCTGTTGCGGGAAGTCTTCGGCGATTGGCCCAAGGGCACAGTACCCGAATTGACTATCCCCGACGTGCCGGCCGCCGAGGCGCAAACCGGGGCCGTACGGTTCATCAATAAGGAAACTTCACAAACGCATCTGCGCGTGGGACACCTGTCCATCCGCGAGACGGATCCCGACTACGTGGCGGTGTCGATCGCGAACGACATCTTGGGCGGAAGCTCGTTCCGGAGCCGGCTTTTCAACGACGTTCGCACGAAGCGGGGTCTGGCCTACTCGGTCGGCAGCGGCCTCAGGGCCGGCGTGCACGACCAGGGGGTCTGGCTGATGCGGGCCGAAACCAAATTGCCATCGACGCAGGAAGTGGTGAATCGGTTCGTGGCGAACATGGAACGGCTCCGCGGCGAACCGGTGACCGATGCCGAACTGGAAGAAGCCAAGGAAGCCTACGTCAACTCGTTCGTGTTCTCATTCACCAGCGCCTCCAGCATCGTGAGCCGCTTGATGGACTTGGAATACGACGGCCTGCCGAAGGACTGGCTGCAGCAAATCCGGGACAAGGTCGTAAAGTTGACGAAGGAAGACATTCAGCAAGCGGCGCGGAAACATTTCAATCCGGATCGATTGCGCATCCTTGCGGTGGGATCGGGGGAGGCACTGTCCAAGGTATTGGCCAGCTTCGGCGAGGTCAAAGAAATCAAATTGGCGCCGGAGGGGTGAGGCGTCGGCCTGCCCAGCCGCGCCGCTCGCTTGCCCGCGAAGCGACCCTCACGGAGGCGATCAGGCGGAAGTCCTTTGGAAATCCCTGGATGACTCGTCAGTCTCCGCTTTCCTTCCTGACCGCCTCTCCCGAGAGTTTGCCGCTTCTCCGGCAAAGGTCGCGTCGAGGCCAGTCAGGTCCATGTGAATGATAGCGGCGCTGTGCTTCCCGCCGCGATCTGAAACAAGAGTGGAGCTTCGGATGATTTGGACCGGCAAAGGCCGAGGCGCGGTCGGGGCCCATATCTGGTGAGTCGCCGAATTGCCCGAGACGCTGCGGCTCCGGTGGCGCTCACATCCGCAAACGCCCGCGGTTCGCACACCACGACGGTCAGCATTGGGTCACGGTAATGTTGCAGATCAATGACTAATTTGGACGTGAAGTGCGTGCAAGGCAGTATTCTCGAGGTCGACGCGGACGTCATCGTGAACGCGGCCAACAGTTATGGCATCATGGGCGGAGGCGTGGCGGGCGCGATCAAGCGCGCGGCCGGCCAAGCGGTGGAGGCCGAAGCGCGGAAGCAGGCGCCGATCGCCGTCGGACAGGCGGTATTGACGTCGGGTGGGAACACGAAGTTCAAAGGCATCATCCACGCGCCGACGATGCCCGAGCCAGGCATGACGGTCCCGGAAGCCAATGTGGCCTTGGCCACCAAGGCGGCGCTCCGAGTTGCCGACGAGCATGGCTTCCATTCAGTGGCCCTCCCCGGCATGGGAACCGGGGTGGGAGGCGTCGCCCCGCAGGACGCGGCGGCCCGCATGGTCGATGAAGTCCGAACGTTCGTGCCCCATGCGCTGAAAGCCGTCACGCTGGTCGATATCGATCCGGCAATGGTGCAGGCTTGGCGCGCGGAGCTTTCGTGATTCGTCAAAAGTCATGCGCAACCGGCTCTCGGTTCTTTCCTCATCATCATGACGAGTGACGATAGACGATCTCTATGTTGGAAGACGAATTCAGCGACATCATCAAGAAGGCGCGGACCGGGCAGCAGCGGTCTGTCTCCGACGTGGCGCGGGCCAGCGGGCTCACCGATGCCGAGCTGACCGACTTGGAGCGAGGCCATGCTCCTCGGCATCGACAACACATATTATCGGTGGCGCAGGCCTTGGGCTTACGACCCGAGCCGTTGGCGCAGGTGGTGGACGGTTGGGTGCCGGGCGCGGTTCCTCCCAAGCTGCCTCATGTCGAAACAGTGCTTGGCTCGATCGGCGGTTACGAAGTCAAGGGCTACATCGTGCACGACCGCGGGGAAGCCGTGATGGTGGATACGGCCTACAACCCCCAGGGCATGCTCCGTCTCCTCGAACGGAAAGGGCTTCAGCTTCGCGGGATTTGTCTCACGCACGGTCACTCCGATCATGCCGAAGGCATAGAGCAGATTCTTCAAAGGGTGTCCGTCCCTGTTTATTTAGGGCCGGATGACCTGGATCTCCTCGGCTGGCGCCCGCCCGATGATGTCGTCAAAACACCGCGAGACGGTGAGTCCGTCAATGTCGGCGGACTCACACTCAGGTTCATGACGACGCCGGGCCATACCCCCGGCGGTATTTGCTATAGACTCGACCAGGCAGACCGGCCCATTTGCTTCGTAGGAGACACGCTGTTTGCTGGGTCGATCGGTCGCTCGAATCCCGCCGTTCTGTATCGCACCCATCTGGAATCCGTGCGCCTGCGCGTGTTGAAATTAGCTCATGAGACCTGCCTCTTACCCGGCCATGGTCCGGCCACAACGGTTCGCGAGGAATTGGTTCACAATCCTTTCTACGCATAGGCGATGGAGTCGGTCCGATGCAGGATGAAGAAGCCAACCGTTCCTCCGTCGGTGCTGAAAGCACCACCGTCCCGGCTGAAGACTTTCTCGATGAAGAGGATGTGGAGGAATCGCCTTCGTTCTTTTCCGCCGTGCTGCTCCCAGTTGGGCTCCTCCTGCTCACGGTCTTCACCACGCTCTGGGCCGGTGCCTATCAAACCAACACCAATCCGTTGGTGGGTGCCTGGAGCTTTTTGACCGGCGACCCGACGGTACTGCTGGAGGGCATTCCCTTTGCCGCCACCCTTCTGGGCATCCTGATCACGCATGAACTCGGTCACTATGTCTTGTCGCGCATTCACCGCGTCCCTACCTCTCTGCCGCTTTTCGTGCCCGGCCCACCTCATTTCGTGGGGACGTTCGGCGCCATCATCCGCATGCGAGGGCCGGTCACCGATCGGCGGGCCTTGTTCGATATCGGCGTCGCCGGGCCGATCGCGGGATTCCTGGTGGCGGTGGTCGCGCTGATCGTCGGGCTTCGTCTCTCGACCGTGGTGCCTTTGCAAACCGGCTATGGGCTGCATTTGGGCGAACCGCTGCTGTTGCAGTTCATGTCCTGGCTGGTGATCGGTCCCTTGCCGCCGACCGCGGACGTCGTGCTTCATCCGATCGGATTTGCCGCCTGGTTCGGTCTCTTCATCACTTCGCTGAATCTTCTGCCCATTGGGCAACTGGACGGCGGCCACGTCGCCTATGCTTTGTGGGGCGACAGGCAGCGGGGCCTGGCAGCCGCCGCTATTCCCATTCTGCTCCTGTTTGGATGGCTGGGGTGGAAAGGATGGTTTCTCTGGGTTGGACTAGCGGGCATGATGGGGCTGGCACATCCTCCGGTATTGAATCCTCATCGATCTCTTGGCTCGGGGCGACGGCTGGTCGGTTGGTTCGCCTTGGCGATCTTTGTCATCACGTTTTCCTGGGAGCCCTTTATCCTCCGCTAGGCGTTCGATTTTGAAGGATTTGTTCCTTTCCGCCGAAGAACCGGTCAACCCATTTCACTTTGCGGGGCGATCGCTCGTCTGGGTCGGCCTTTCCATCTGGGGCTGGCGCTTCATCACCACTCCTCTTGAAACCAATTATACCGGCGAGTCCTTTCTCCATCTGGTCCATCTGCCGTTT
>DASTLA010000198.1:0-3434 GCA_035715525.1 Nitrospiraceae bacterium | reverse complement strand
GAGCCCCGGCTCGGATCGCACGGCTGTACAAGGATCCCCCTCGAACCAAAAACTCCACGACTGCGTACAGCGACATCCCGAAGGTACCCGCCGCGACAGCTGCGAAGCACAGGGGTTTCCACAGTTCCGTCGTCTGCCGTCGAATCACTAAGTAGGCCCAGAAAAAGGCCAAGGCATGGGTCGTGAATTTCCGCCACTCGGTCAGGCTGTACAAGGGATCGATGGCGAAGGGTACGGTGGCGAGGACCCAGAGGCTGAACAAACCCAATGGTAGGTCGAGCGGCGATCGCACATGCGGAACGATTCTGCCAGTCCAGCAACTCCACAAGGCCAGGGCAAGCAAGGAAAAGAGAAGATATTCCTGGGCGTGAAACCAACCCGGGAAGAAGCTCAGAAAAATGACGATCGCGAGTCCATACAACTGGACGTCCCATAGACTGCGAGGACGATACAGCCAGAGACGATGGAAGGAATGGGGCCAGTGACGCTGATCGGAGACTACTGGCTGTTCCGGCATTAGGTCGATGATTTGTTCGGACTGTGCAGCCACCGCATGTCGGCCTCGACCATTTCAGTTACCAGATCATTGAAGGTGAGCGTATAGGACCATCCCAAATTGTTGCGGGCCTTCGAGCAATCCCCGAGCAAGGTTTCCACATCGGCGGGACGGAGAAACTGGGGATCGACTTGAACATAGTCGCGATAGTCCATTCCAAGATGGCGGAACGCCGCTTCCGCGAAAGCCCGCACGGTATGTTGCTCGCCCGTGGCGACGACATAATCATCGGGTGTCGGCTGCTGCAGCATCAACCACATGGCCTTGACGTACTCCCGAGCATGGCCCCAGTCGCGTCGCGCGTCTAGGTTGCCCAACTTCAATTCCTTCGCCATGCCCAGCTTGATCCGAGCCGCATGAGAGGTAATCTTCCTCGTCACGAACTCGTACCCCCGCCGCGGAGATTCATGGTTGTAGAGAATGCCCGAGCAGGCGAACAGGCCGTAGGCTTCCCGATAGTTGCGCGTCAAATCGAACCCCGCCACCTTGGAGATGCCGTAGGCCGAACGGGGATGAAACGGCGTGCGCTCGGTCTGCGGGACCTCTTCCACCTTGCCGAACATTTCGCTGGAGGCTGCGAAGTAAAACTTGCATTGGGGAACGACGTCGCGCAACGCGGCCAACATGTGGTGCGTGCCGTTGATATTGGCGTTGAGCGTCGAGAATTCGTCTTCAAACGAATAGGCCACGAAGCTCTGCGCCGCCAGGTGATAACACTCGTCGGGTCGAACGGCCTGTAGGACGCGGTATAGACTTGGAAGGCTTTCCAGGGAGCCGGCGTGCAATCGGAGATATTCTTTGATAGGAGCGATTCTCCACAGGCGATGCTCAGGATCCTCCAGCGCCACGCGGCGGACGATCCCATGCACCTCGTAGCCCTTTTCAATCAGATATTCGGCCAGGTACGACCCGTCTTGTCCTGTAATGCCCGTGATCAATGCCCGTTTCATCGTAATCGCATATCCCTCCGTTGAATGGAGGATACTCGCCTGACGACAACCCCGGTCAATGCCGCAGTCACCCCGGCGGAGCCACCACCGCGAGAATGCGTGCCACGGATTCTTCGGGCGACTCCATGCTCGTATTGACGACGACTTCCGCAGCGAGGGGTTCCTCGTAAGGATCGGAGACTCCGGTGAATTGTTGAATTTCACCGCGGAGGGCCTTCGCATACATGCCCTTGACGTCACGCCTGATGCATTCCTCCACGGCGCAGCGCACCCAGACCTCGATGAACGAGCCGGGACCGCCCACTTTCTCGATCATCGTCCGTACTTCATTCCGGCTGTCGCGGTAAGGAGAAACCGCTGCCACGATCGGGGTGACGCCATGCTTGGTCAAGACCTGGCAGACCCAGCCGATCCGAAGGATATTCGTATCCCGATCGGCCCGAGAAAATCCCAATCCTTTGGAAAGATGCGTGCGCACTACATCGCCGTCCAGCACTTCAAGACGGTGGGTACCGCGCTCGAGCAGCGACCGGAACAGATGGTTGGCAAGTGTCGTCTTCCCGGAACAGGGAAGCCCGGTGAGCCATATCGTGGCAGGCTTCATTGCAACGAGTTCCGATTCATACGGAAATGGGATACCACACAGCCGTTCTGCCGCCTGAGGTGGAAAATCGGATGCTGTGGAGAGACGAACGTCGTTGCGATACGGTGCATCGGCTTGAGGAACGGCAGTATAGAGAAAACAGGTTCATTGCACAAGGACATGCTCGTGGTCGAAGCAGGCCGCAGGCGGAAGCACAATGGTCGGTGCACGCTGATTTTCAACATCCGGGGCGCTAGGAGAGGGCGGCTGTGGTGATGTCGGACTGAACAAAGCGTTTCAGCGCATCCCGCCAGGGAGGCAGGCTTAGTCCAAGCTGATGGAGACGGTCGGAAGCCAGGACCGAATAGGCCGGGCGTTTTGCCGCCCGGCCGGCTTCGGCAGTCGTGATGGGATCCACTCGCACCGAACGGCCCGACAAGGACACGATTTCAGCCGCAAATTCATGCCAGGTACAGGAGCCGGCATTCGTGACATGCAGGGTCCCGCACAGTCGCCGCTGGATGAGCTCCCTGAGGACGGCCGCCAAATCCTCCGCCAGCGTCGGACAACCCCGTTGGTCGGCGACGATCCTCAAGACCGGCCGCTCGGCGCTCAATTGCAGGATCGTCTTCACGAAGTTCTTCCCATGCCGGCCGTATAGCCAAGCCGTTCGGAGAACCAGCCCGTCAGGACAGATGGAACGCGCGCGCTCCTCGCCTTCCCGCTTCGAGAAGCCGTACATATTGATGGGATTGGTCGCATCGCATTCGGCATAGGGCCGCTGGGCGGACCCGTCGAATACGTAGTCGGTAGAGATATAGATGAGGCGCGCACCGACTTGGGCGGCAGCGCGGGCGACCCGCTCGGTGCCGTCCCGATTGATGGCCAGCGCCAAATCCGGATTGCGCTCCGCCCCGTCCACATCGGTATAGGCGCCCGCATGGACGACGACCTCCGGCCGGGCAGCGACAATCATCTCGCCGCAGTCGGCCCGAGTGAGATCGAAGGTCGGGAGATCGAGCAACGTGAGGCTGTGGGAGGACAATGCGCGCTGGAGGTCTTTGCCAAGCTGCCCCTGCGCCCCGGTCACTGTGAGTCGCATGCGGTCCCAGCCTGCAATCTCTGTTCATATTGTTGCCGGTAGTAGTCTTTGAACTCACCGGACTTGATCGGCTTCCACCATTGCTCGTGCGTTCGATACCATTCCACGGTCTGGCGGAGGCCCTGCTCGAACGGAACCTGCGGCTGCCAGCCCAAGTTCCGCAGCCGGGTGCAATCGATGGCATAGCGCCTGTCGTGGCCCGGCCGGTCGGTGACGAATCGGATCAAGGATCGGGGCTTCCCC
>DASTLA010000197.1:0-10392 GCA_035715525.1 Nitrospiraceae bacterium | reverse complement strand
ACGAATCTATGCTCACCGGCGAATCGCTGCCCGTCGAAAAGGCCGGCGGCAGTCGTGTAACCGGCGGGACGATCAATGGAACCGGTAGCGTCGTCATGCGCGCCCAACGAATCGGCAGCGACACGGTGCTTGCCCAGATCGTCGCGATGGTCGCAGAAGCGCAGCGGAGCAGGGCGCCGATCCAGCGGGTGGCGGATGTCGTTGCCGCGTATTTCGTGCCGTTGGTGGTCGGCGTGGCCGTTCTGACGGGGGTGGCCTGGGCCCTCTTCGGCCCCGAGCCGCGGTTGGCCTATGCGTTGCTCAACGCCGTGGCCGTGCTCATCATCGCCTGTCCCTGTGCCTTGGGCCTGGCAACGCCCATGTCCATCATGGTCGGCACAGGCAGAGGCGCCACCGCCGGGGTGCTGATTCGGAAGGCCGAGGCCTTGGAGGTGCTGGAAAAGGTCGATACCTTGGTCGTCGACAAGACGGGGACGCTGACGGAGGGCAAGCCGAAGATGCGGGTCCTGAGTGCGCTGGCTCCGTGGAAGGAGACGGACCTGCTGCGGTTGGCGGCGTCGGTGGAACGGGGCAGCGAGCATCCGCTGGCGGGCGCGATCGTCGCCGGAGCCGAGGCGAGAGGCGTGGGGCTGCAGCCGGTCCGGGAATTTCGAACCGTGACCGGGAAAGGTGTCGACGGGATCGTCGAGGGACGGCGAGTGGCGGTGGGGACGCTTGCGTTCTTGAAAGAAGCCGGCATTCCCGAGACGTCCTTGCAAGAGATCGAAGCCAACGCGGAACTGATGAGACAGACCGGCCAGACCGTGATGTTGGTCGCTGTCGACGGCCGGCCGGCCGGTTTGATCGGCGTCGCCGATCCGGTGAAGATATCCACTCCGGACGCCCTGCGGTTGCTCAAAGACGATGGAGTCCATCTCGTCATGGTGACGGGCGATCACCGTGCCACGGCCGAGGCGGTCGCAAAAGAGTTGGGCTTGGATGATGTCCGTGCCGGCGTCAAGCCGGAAGAGAAAGGCCGGATCATCCAAGAGTTGCAGCATCAGGGCCGGGTCGTCGCCATGGCGGGAGACGGGATCAACGATGCGCCGGCGTTGGCTCAAGCCAACGTGGGGCTGGCCATGGCTACCGGAACGGATGTCGCGATGCAAAGCGCCGGCATTACGCTCTTGAAAGGCGACCTACGGGGAATCGCGAGGGCGCGCCGGTTGAGCCGGGCCACCATGCGGAATATTCGTCAGAACCTGTTCTTCGCCTTCGTCTATAATATGATCGGAGTGCCGGTTGCGGCGGGACTGCTGTACCCGTTCTTCGGTCTGTTGCTCAGTCCGATGCTCGCCAGCGCAGCGATGACGTTCAGTTCGGTGTCGGTCATCTCCAACGCCCTCCGGCTCCGCCACGTCCAATTGTAACTTCTCAGTGCGGAAGGCCGGCCTGCATGGTAGGCTTTAAAGCCTGCATCAATAAGGAGATCAACCAGATGAAGAGCCGGTTTGTGTGCACGGTCCTGGTGCCGGTCCTGGCTTGGTCGCTTCCCGCCGCGGCGGGGACGGCTCATCGCGATCCGGTACCGCTTCGTCCGATTTCAGTGGCCAGCGCCTCGGACTTGCAATCGCAAGTCCGAACCACTGCGGCCAAGGTCATTCCCGCCGTGGTGAGCATCGCCTCGACGGTGGTGGTGCACGACCAAACGTTCAGCGACGAGGGCTTACCGTTCGGAATGTTCAAGGACGTGCCTCCGCGCCGGCAATACGGGCAGGGCTCGGGCGTGATCGTCTCCCAGGACGGATATATCATCACCAACAACCATGTCGTCGCCGACGCCGTGGATGTCGAAGTCGTCCTGGCCGATCGTCGACAATTCAAAGGCCGGGTCGTCGCGACCGACCCCAAGACCGACGTGGCGGTCGTCAAAATCAATGCGATCGGCTTGCCGACCGTGGCATGGGGAGACTCGATGGGCCTCGCCGTCGGCGATTTCGTGCTGGCTATCGGCAACCCGCTGGGGTTGAGCCGCACCGTCACGTTCGGCATTGTGTCCGCCGTCGGGCGCGCGGACGTCGGGGTCGCCGACTTCGAGGACTTTATTCAGACCGATGCGCCCATTAATCCCGGCAATTCGGGGGGAGCCTTGGTCAACATCAACGGTGAATTGGTGGGCATCAACACCGCGATCGCCAGCCCCACCGGCGGCAGCGTAGGCGTCGGTTTCGCCATTCCCAGCAACATGGCGAAAGCGGCCATGCAGAGTCTGATCAAGACCGGTCGCGTTGTCCGGGGCTTCCTGGGCGCCTCGACGCAAGACGTCACGCCATTGCTGGCCAAGGTCTTCCATTTGCCCGACGTGAAAGGCTCGGTCGTGACTGATCTTCAGGCAAAAGGTTCGGCGGAGCGGGCAGGACTCAAGCGAGGCGACGTGGTCGTGCGGTTCGATGGGCGGGATGTCATGGACAGCGGCCATCTGCGGAACCTCATTGCCGCCTCGACCATCGGCAGCAAACATCGGCTCGAGCTGGTTCGAGACGGCCGGTTGATGCAGACCGAATTGACCGTCCAGGAAGCGCCGCGCGAGCGGGTCAAGAAATCGCAAGCAGCCTCCACCGCCGCTGCTGCGCATCCGCTAGCAGGAGTGATCGTCGATGACGTGACGCCTATGCTGGCCCGACAAATGGACCTCGCCGTCAATTCCGGACTCGTCGTCACCGATATTGAAGAAGGGAGCTTGGCCGAGGTGTCCGGGCTGCAGCCGGGCGATATCATTCTGGAACTCAACCGCCAACCGATTGCGAATTTCAATGTGTTCCAGCGTTTGGCCGAGCCGTTGCGGCCCACGGATCTCGCCCTGTTGCTCGTGAATCGCCAGGGCAGCGTGATCTACATTCCCATCCAAGCAGAGTAGCGACCGAATCAGGTCGAGGATTCTCCAAGATTGGTCCCGAGTCGTGATCGAACATTACGGTGGACCGTTCGGCTTGCAGCTGTAATGCTGCTCATTCTCGCGGTCTGGGCCTTCTGGTGGGAGCCCGCCTCCCTGTACCTGGAGGAGTATGATCTCGATCTTCCCGCGTGGCCGTCGGAGGCTCCTTCTCTGAAAATCGCGCTGTTGGCCGACTTGCATACCGGCTCACCTCACAACGACCTCTCCAGGCTCCGCGAGGTGGTGGATAGGACCAATCGTGCTCAGCCGGATGTCGTCCTGCTCGCCGGCGACTTCGTCATACATGGAGTAGTGGGAGGGCGATTCGTGGAGCCTGAAGCAACCGCGGCAGTGCTGCGAGGTCTGAGGGCACCTCTAGGCGTGTACGCCGTCTTGGGCAATCACGATTGGTGGTTCGATGCCGCGCGAGTTCAACGTGCGCTGGAAGCAGCAGGGATTCCGGTTCTCGAGGATCGAGCCGTTCGGCTGAAGGCTCTTGGATGGTCATGTTGGCTGGTCGGAGTGAGCGATTTTTGGGAAGGCCGGCATGATGTCCGGAAGGCCCTCGCGGGAACCGATGGGACCGCGCCCATTATCCTCGTCACCCATAACCCGGACATCTTCCCGGAAGTACCGGCTTCGGTCGCACTCACTCTTGCCGGACATACTCATGGCGGACAGGTCCGGCTTCCCGGCCTGGGCCGTCCCATCGTGCCGTCACAATTCGGCGAGCGGTATGCCGTGGGCCATATCGTGGAAGGGGGACGCCATCTCTTTGTGAGTTCGGGCATCGGAACGAGTATTCTTCCCGTTCGTTTCCGGGTGCCTCCGGAGATTTCGCTCGTGACCCTTCGAACGGTGACAGGTGGTCCATCATTGATCGGAACATGGAAGGCACGAGCGGCCGATATCCTGCATGGCGCGAAACGACACGTCATTGCTGTTCACTCCGCTGTTCGCTCCTAGAGAACAGCATCTGCGCTATGGGAGTCTCGCGGACCACCGCTCCCGGGATGACAGGCGATCAACCAGCAACCTCATAGTGAGCAAAAAGCAGATTGACCGCAGCGTGACCATCTGTTACCTTCGTGCCACGAAAATTAATTTGGTAGCACTTGCCGGTGAAGATGAAAAGCATTGTCCGGTTCGGGGTGTCGCTGGATCATGATCTGCTGAAGGATTTCGACCGCCACATCAAGGCGAAACACTATACCAACCGTTCGGAAGCCATTCGCGACCTCATCCGGGACAACCTCGTCGAGCAGCAGTGGGACGAAAACAAGGAGACGGTCGGCACCATTTCGTTCGTGTACGACCATCACGTGCGGGATCTGACGCGAAAGCTCACTCACATCCAACATGATTTTCAGGGGCACATCATGGCCGGCATGCATGTGCACTTGGATCATGATCACTGTCTTGAGGTGTTGGTCGTGAAAGGAAAAGGCGCGGAGATCCGGAAAGTCGCCGACGCGCTCGTCAGCGTAAAGGGCGTTAAGCACGGGAAGTTGACGATGACGACGACCGGTAAGGGACTCAGTCTGTGATGCAGATCTGCGTAGTCGACGGGCGTGGGGGAGGGCTGGGCAGCAGTCTCATCGCGGGCCTCCGTGGACTGTCGTCCGATGGCCATCAGGTCATCGGACTCGGCCTGAATAAGGCCTCTGCCGATGCCATGCTCAGGGCGGGTGCCACTCGCGTGGAGACGACACCGGCGGCCCTGTATGAATTGCTGGCGCGAGCGGATGTGATCGCCGGCTCGCTGAGCCTCGTGTTTCCAGGCTCCATGTTGGGAGAAGTCAGTCCTCAGTTGGCACAAGCCGTGATCGACTCTCCCGCCCAAAAGATGCTGCTTCCGCTCAATCGAAGAAAAGTGGAGATCGTGGGAACCGAGGGACGAACCCTCTGCAGCTTGATCGACCATGCCGTCGACCGCATCGCGTCCTTGGTCGGGTAATCGCCGACGAGACCTCGTTTCATCATCGTTCAACCCAGACATTCGGATCACGAGGATCTGAACCGGTTGGCAGGAACCGGCACAGATCGTCGTGAATGCCTCGTCCGTTCACGTACAGCGAGGCGTCTCATGCCCCGATCGGGTTTAGGCTTTGGACTGAGCATGGCCGTCATCCTGCTGTGCGGCCATGACTTTGCATTGGGCCATGATCCTGATCTGCCCGATGTCGAGGTGCCCGAGGTCGAGGTTTCGGCCGAACGGCCGGTGGCCGTCTCGTCTCAGCAGTTCATCCCGGACAAGGAGTATGTGATGCAGCCGCAGGGCCGGCCGGCCCAGGTGCTACGCCTCATTCCAGGCTTCGTCGCGGTCGAACATTCCGGTGGCGCGGGTAAAGCGGATCAATACTTTCTTCGAGGCTTCGATGCCGACCATGGAACAGACGTGGCGTTCTTTACCGACGGGATGCCGATTAATCTACGCAGCCATGCCCATGGACAGGGTTATACGGATCTCAACTTCATCATCCCCGAAACGATCGAAGGGTTGGATGTGTACAAAGGGGCCTACCACGTCGAATTCGGCGACTTTGATACGGCGGGGGCCGTGAACTTTAAAACGCGAGAGGTCGTCCACGAAGGCATCGTGCAGGCGGCGGGCGGACAGTTCGATACGCAACGCTATCTGCTCATGTTTTCGCCGACGAAGGACAAGGTCCGAACCCTCTTCGCCGGCGAAGGCTACTACACCAACGGCCCGTTCCTGAACGATAATCGCTACTTCCGCACCAATTTATTGGGCAAGGCGACGCTGAATCCAACTCCTCGCTCTGAGCTCAGCATTACCGGGACCTTTCAAAAGTCTCAATGGAACGCCTCAGGAGAGATTCCTCTCCGGGCGGTGCAGGACGGGTCGCTCGACCGATTCGGCGCCATCGATCCATCCGAGGGCGGGAAAACGATCCGGTCGACGGCGCGGCTGAACTACCACTACGACACGCCGTCAGGCGGACGGTTCTTTGCCAATGCCTATGGGCAGTATTATAGGTTCGATCTGTTCACCAATTTTACGTTCTTCCTGAATGACCCGGTCAATGGAGACGGCATTCTACAGTCCGACCGCCGAATCATTTACGGAGGAGATGTTGGCTACCGGCAACCGGTGCGAGTCATGGACGTGGATGGCGCGGTCACGGTCGGCGTTCAATCGCGTGTCGACAACATCCATGCGTGGTTAGGCACCCAAACCAAGCGCAACCCGCTGGGCACCACCATCGACAGCGACATCCTCGAAGCCTCTTATTCGCCGTTCGTGAAATTGGAAGCGCAGCCGACCTGGTGGTTGCGGATGGCCGGCGGCATCCGCAGCGAGGTCTTTACGTTCGACGTTCGCAATCGCTGCCCGGACTGTGCCGAGCGACCGGCGGGCAGAACGACCAGCGGTCTCGTCCTGCCGAAAATCAATCTGATTTTCGGCCCCTGGTTTCGCACGGAAGTTTTTGCGAATTACGGAGAGGGCTATCATAGCAACGATGCGCGCTCGGCAGTGTCACCCGCGTCGGCGCCGCTCGCGCGGGCCAAAACCTATGAGGTGGGAGTCCGGTCCAAGCCCTGGGGAAACGAAGGCATCGAACTGATTGCGACCCTTTGGGCGATCGATCTGAAGTCGGAGTTGGTCTTCGTCGGTGATGAAGGGACCACGGAGATTCGAGGAGCGACGCGGCGACGTGGCGTCGAACTGTCCGCCCGGGGTCACATCATCGGACCGCTCTATTTCAACGGCAGCGTGACCTGGTCGCAAGCGGAATTCAAGAACGGGGATGCAATCCCATTGGCGCCTGAATTGACCGGCTATGGTGCATTTATCCTGCGATGGCCGGAAGGGTTGACCTCTCAGCTACAGGCAACCTACCTGGGCGTGAGGCCGTTGAACGAGGATCGCAGCATCAAGTCCCCTTCGTGGCTGGATTTCGATCTCTCGGAACGTTACCAGATCCCTGTGAAGCTTCCCCATGGGCGATTGGAGGCCTTCCTGTTTATCCAGAACCTTCTCAATACGAAATGGGAACAGGCTGTGTTCGCGTTCGAGTCCAGGCTGCGGACTGAGGCAGCCGGGGTGACGGCTATCCATTTCGTGCCGGGCAATCCGAGGTTCGTGATGGGCGGTCTCGCTTGGTACTTCTAAAGCGCCTGTAGCCAATGAGGAATGTTACATGAAAAGTACTCATTGAAACCCCCAGATCCCTCCATTTAGCATTCATGACTCATGGTTCATTGCCGGTAAGGTCTCATGATTCTTCCTCGCGAATATTTCGCTCGCCCGACGGTAGAGGTGGCTCGCTCGCTCGTCGGGAAGTTCCTGATTCGCGACAACCGGCGAAGCCGCCCAATGGTCGGCCGGATCGTCGAAGTCGAAGCTTACGTCGGGCCGGAAGATAAGGCCTGTCATGCGTCCAAAGGGCGGACGGCTCGGACGGAGGTGTTGTTCGGCCCGCCGGGCCACGCCTACGTCTATCTCTGCTACGGGATGTACGAAATGTTGAACGTCGTGACCGAGCGGGAAGGGTTTCCGGCGGCAATTTTGCTGCGCGCCGTGGAATGTGACGGCGTGCTCATCGACGGGCCGGGCCGACTGACTCGTGCCTTCGACATTGATCGCAGTTTGAACCGGGTGGATTTGACAGTAGGAGAGGCCCTCTGGTTCGAGGACCGAGGGGTCCGCGTGCCGAGGGGAGCGCTGAAGACTTACCCGAGGATTGGAGTAGATTACGCCGGTGAATGGGCTCGCAAACCCTGGCGATTCCGCATTCACGAGCCCGGTAGGGTCGGCCGCTCGCGGACAGGTCCACAACAGCGTCGGATCAAATAAAAAGGGCAGCCCCGCAGGGCTGCCCTTTCACTGCGATATTTGCTGGTCCTACTTCACGCCCAAGCTGGCATCGGCCTTGGTGGCCGCGTTTACAGGGGGTTCGATCTTGATCTGGGGGCCCTGCACATCCGGAAGGCGCCCGGCGCCCTGCTTCTTGGTGATCCGGTTGTTGTTCTCATCCGCCAATTTTTGTTCGGCATGCCTGACCGAGTCCGCTGACTTCACCAGGGTAGACTCCCCACGGGCATCGCGTTGGCCCGGGTCATTCGCGGTCGGTTGACCGTTCACCGGACTGCCATCGTTCTTCATGGGATAGCCCTCGTGCTTCGGCAGCAATGCCGGGTTCGCAGAGGCGAGGGAAAGGGTGAAAAAGACGCCTGCAAAGGTTGCCACGGTGCCGATCACGAGTTTCATACCCCTACTCCTTTGAAAGAATGTGAAAGTATGGTGGCTGAGTATGTAGTCGGTTAAAGCCTTATGAGCGGGGGGAATCTTATCCGCCGGGAGGTGCCCTGTCAAGCACAAAGGGGGGAGGGGCAGGCCATCGGACTAGGCTTCTTTGCTCGCGGAACGCGCGGCCTAAGAAGGCCCTCGTTCGACGCGCGCACGAGAAGCTAGAGCGTCGCGGTGTGCCTTGAGATGGAATGGAAGAAGTAACGACGCCTGACCTTAAGCAAAGACGGCCGGCGAGCAGCAATGGAAATCATCAACTGGGATGAAGCGGCTAGTTCGGACGGCGGGGGGGACGGCGACCGCGACCTCTATAGCGGTGAGATGGGCCTCGGCTGATACCTGGGAGGCGGATCGTGACCGTCGTGCCTTCTCCTGGGGCACTCGAGATCGCAATGCTGCCCTGATGCTCTTCCACGATTTTCTTCACCGTCGCCAGCCCCAGGCCGGTTCCGGACCGCTTGGTCGTGAAGAAGGGCTCGAAAACCTTGTCCACGTGCTCGGCCGGGATCGGCGCCCCGTTGTTCTTGATCAAGATCTGCACTTCGAAATGCCGTCCCGATCGTTGGTTGCTCATGGAAATCGTCAAGATACCGCCGGGCGTCATCGCTTCGATCGCGTTCTTGAAGATGCTCAGGAAGACCTGCTGCATCTTGGCCTCGTCGGCCCTGACGGGCGCGATCATGCCCGCATACTCTTTCACCACTTGAATGCGGGTCGCTTCCAACTCCGTCCCTACGACGGTGAGGGCGTTTTCGACCATTTCGGGAACGCGGCACAACCGCCTGGTCAACTCGAGCGGTTTGGCGAAGTCCAGGATCTCGTTCAAGATCGCTTCGATGCGGATCAAGTCCCGCATGGCGTTTTCGACGCGGGTCTGCGGATCGAAATCGAGAATCCCTTCCGCCGTGACTTCCTCCAATTGAGCGCGAATCGAGGCCAATGGCTCCCGCACCTCGGTCGCCAGGAACGCGCTGAACTCGCCGATGGCCGCTTGCCGTTCCTGCTTGCGGATTACCGGCTCGGTGGAGGTCAAGGCCGGGGTACCGGTCGCCGTTTCCTGCGTCGCTCCCGTCGGATGGGCGGGCGACGGCGCTGGCGGCGCGGCTTGGAGCAACTCGACCAATTTGAGACTGATCGGTTCAATGCTGCGCGCATCGCTGACGGCGTACCGGTCGGGCTGCTTCGACCCCAGGGTGATGACGCCACCGACTTGTCCGCGCAGAAAGAACGGAACGACAAGAGAGGATTGATAGCGATCTTTGTAGAGATGTTTGTGATCCAAGAACCGGCCTTGCGTGGAAGCCAGATCGTGATCGACTCGGGGCTTGCGATGGCGGACGGCCCATCCGGCGGCCGAGGCGTCCAATGCCAGACGTTGTCCGGGTTTGAGATCCTTCTTCTGATCCTTGGGATCGGTTTTGATCTCGCCGGCGATTCCCAGGACCTCGACATTGCCGGCCAGGGGATCGTACGCCCCTATTGAGGCCCGGTCGAACGGCAACGTTTGGCCAAGCTCGTTGAGCAGGGCGACGACCTTCTCCTGAATTTCGGGCGTCGCGTGAGACGGTGTCGCCGTGAACACATCGGCCGGCGAGGTCGTCGGCATCGGCTCCTGGTGTACCATGGGCCGCCCGAGGATGACGTTGGTATCGAACAGGGCTTCGCGCTCCAAGGCCTTCGAGATGTCGTCGCCAGCCTGCTCCAGCATCACCTTGTCCTTCTTGGCGAAGGTGGCCGAATCCTTGCGTCCGATCACGAGGAACCCATACGTCTGTTGTCGATGGCGGAGCGGCACGCCGAGAAGCGACTTGGCTCCCGGCATGATCAACTGCAAACGCAGGGTACGGGATGCGTCCAGGTCGCCTGCGGTCGGGACTGCAGCGAGCACTTTGTGGGAAGACAAGGTACGAACGATGGCCTGAACATCCCGCGGCGTAAACCCACGATGAACATGCGCGGTGAGAGGCCCCTTCTCTTGATGAAAGACCGCCGCCAGGGCCGCATCCGCCGGCAATCCGTTGATGACGGACGTCAGCGTGCGCTGGAGATGGGTTTCCGTGGGGGCTTTCGATTGTTCGACTGGGGGGCTCATCGATCTCGGGACAGCGATTGCTCGGCCAACAAATTGTCCGGTGGTGTCCGAGGAAGCAACGAGATCGCCTTCCGAGTCGGACGAAATGTTGGCGCATTGTAGCAGCGCGCT
>DASTLA010000196.1:0-6246 GCA_035715525.1 Nitrospiraceae bacterium | reverse complement strand
ACACCGATGCTTCCGGTGCGCTGCAAGCACTCAGGGAAGGAGGGGCGCTGCTCGAAGGGCAGCGGGTGCTCCTCTTGGGATCCGGCGGTGCCGCCCGGGCCGTTGCCTTCGCCCTTGTCACCGGGTCGAACATCCCGGGATTGACGATCCTCGGGGTAGACGATGCCGAGCGGCAAAAATTGGTCAAAGATCTGAGGGCCAAGACTGCCATTCCGGTCGAAGATGCAACGCTGAGCCTCGATATGCTGCGCTATTGGATCCCTCACGTACGGACCCTGATCCACTGTACTCCCGTCGGCATGTTTCCCAAGGGGGACGAATCCTGTGTGCCGCCCAATCTGTTGCGGCCCGAATTGACCGTCATGGACGTCGTGTATAACCCGCGGGACACCAAATTGATGCTGGACGCTAAGGCCGCGGGATGTCGGACCATTCAGGGATTGGAGATGTTTCTGAACCAGGCGGCGCAACAGTTCGAGCTTTGGGTCAATCGTCCGGCACCGATCGACGTCATGCGGACGGTATTGGAGTCTCGGTTTCAGTGACGGGTTGAGAACGGGTGGCGTGTGAATCTGGTGTTGATCGGATACCGCGGGACGGGGAAAAGTACGGTGGGCCGCCTGCTCGCGCGGCGTCTGGGACGTGTGCTCATTTCGACGGATGCTGAAGTCGTCAAGCGGGCCGGACTTTCGATTCCGGAAGTCGTCAAGCAGTTCGGCTGGGAGTATTTCCGCGATCTGGAGTCCGCCGTCTGCCATGATTATGCGGGCCGCGATCAACTAATCATCGACACCGGGGGCGGGGCGATCCTCAGAGCGGAGAACGTCGAGGCATTTCGGAAAAACGGCGTTTTGTTCTGGCTCACCGCCGGGGTGGACACCATCACCAAGCGCATCGGCGGCGACACACAACGACCTTCACTTACCGGCACTAAGTCTTTTACGGAGGAGATCCGCGAAGTGCTGGCCGAGCGAAGTCCCAAGTATCAAGCCGCGGCGGATCATGTGATCCCGACAGAAGGGCGGTCCGTCACGGACGTGGCCGAACATATTCTGCAGCAGCTTTCAGCCGCATCGCCCCGTTGAACTGCATGCTGGTGCATGCTAGGCTGAACCTGTTGACGGTGTGTCGGCGGGAATGCGCATGGAGCGAAGCATCCGTAGCTACGGTGTGGTCGTCTGCTGCGAGGATGTGCCGGTTGATGTCCCAGAACGCCGGCTGTGTTCGACTCCGCTGATCTGACCCCTCCTTCGTGAGCACCTCCCGTAATCCATCATTCTGTTCTGAGGGAGGTGTGTCGTGGGCAACAAACTGTACGTTGGTAGCTTGCCGTATTCCACCACGGACGAACAGCTCGCCGAGTTGTTCGGACAGCACGGCTCGGTCCAATCGGCCAAGGTGATCACGGACCGCTTCACGGGACAATCACGAGGGTTTGGCTTTGTCGAGATGGCTACCGGAGAAGATGCTCAACGGGCCATCACGGCATTGAATGGTACGCAACTCGGTGGGCGAACATTGGTCGTCAACGAAGCCCGTCCGCAGGAAAAGCGCGCGTTCGGTGATCACGGGATGGGCGGATCGGGTACCGGTGGCGGCGGCCGAACTGATCGCTGGTGATTAAGGGTGCAGACGGCATTCCTTGACAACCCTTCTGTCGACGTGGTTCTTATAGCCGCCTGCGCCCGTAGCTCAATTGGATAGAGCATCGGACTTCGGATCCGAGGGTTGGGGGTTCAAGTCCCTCCGGGCGCGCCATGCAAAACTTGTTTAACCGCGAGCGATTTATCGGGTTTCAGCGATTGCCGCGAGTGGATAAGTTCCACAAGTCGAATTCTTCGACTTCCTTCCGCCTCACCAAGCCAAGCCTCTTTTCATTGTGTTCCCAGAAAATCCTCCGGTGAATCCGGATTTCTTGCCACCGCCAGGGACTCATCCCTAAAATCCAACGGTCCCTCCCCCGTGCGTGTACCAAGGCTCACTCCAGGCGAACCTTTTTCTTGATTGTGTAGATCCTGAGCATCTCCTAACCCCTTGATGCAAATAGACAGTTCTCCAACATTCGTGGTCGGACAGCGGCCCGAGATGCCGGTGCTATATTTGTTACTGCGCTGCCGATACATCCCAGATTCAAGGAGCACTGGTTATGAAACATCGCGAAATCTCGCAATTTGTCCTGACCGGTATGGCGTTGGTCATCCTGAGCACCTCGGGTTGCAGTAGTATGAAATGGTTTCAGTCAGGATCGGATGAGCTGTCCGATTCCAATGGTAAGCGCGGCAAGGGTTCGCAGATCGTGCAGGGCGACAAGGAAGGACAAAGCACTCGCTCTGCGAAGGAGGCGCGCGAACAGGGCGGGCAGGATGGACAATTTCCGGCGATCGGCCGCCAGGAGGGGATGAGCGATCCCGAAGGCGGTTCGTTGCAGGGTTTCACTCCGCTGGTGAACGGCCGGATCGCCGGAGAGGAGCGCCTGAGTCGAAGCGACTACAGCAGGATGATGATACCTGTCGAGCGGAACGAAAAGCACCTCGCCGAACTACGACGAGAGGAAGCGGCTGCGATCGAGGCTGGGTTGCAGGATGTCTTTTATGGATATGATCGTTGGAGCATTTCGGAAGAAGGCGCAGCCGTTTTGGTCAAGAATGCGGATTGGTTGAAAGCAAACACTAGGGCGCAGCTCAAGATTTCCGGGCATTGCGACGAGCGCGGCACCCATGACTACAATTTGGTGTTGGGGGAGAAACGGGCCAAAGCCGCAAAAGGCTATCTCGTTGATCTTGGAGTGAGCCCCAAGCAAGTGGCCATTGTGTCGTACGGGAAGGAGCGGCCCTTCTGTGGTGAGCATGATGAAGCCTGTTACCAACAAAACCGACGCGGCCATATGATGCTGCGCAAATAAGCGACCGACTCCGGCGCTTTCCCGTGTGAGGAGGCGCCGGGGATAAGTTCCTCCCGCTTCCCTTCCGATACCGCACAATCACTTATTTCCTACATCGATTTCCTCAGCCATCGACCTATCCAGGATGACAATCAGTAAGGGCTTATGGTATCTGAGCCATGCAAGGACGATCGCTGAGCTCATCGTTGCGTACAGGGAGGGAGTGGGGAAGTGAACCAACGTTTTGGAATTACTGTCAAATTCATGATTTCAGCCGATTCTCCTGAGGAAGCGGAAGAAATCATCGAGTCAGCCTGCGAGAAAATGGCCTCTTCAATCAGTGAAGGCGATGTGAGCTACGAAGGTATTGAAGATATTGAAGAAGAGGACGAGGACTGACCAAAGGCCACACATTGGCCCAACGAGTCGCCTTGAGATTTCGCGCGTGAACGACCCACCCACCACCGGCACGAAGGAGCTACGCCCGACGGGCTTTTTAAATCGAATCCATCAGTCCAGCAAACATTATCTTCCCCAGTGGCTGGGGGTTCCCGCACACATTCATCACGTCGCGCATCGAATGGCGAATCCGCCGATCGAGCGCCCGAACAGCCGGCGCGAATTTCAACACCTTCTGCAAGCACTCGATATCACGGAAGGGGCATTCGAAGAAAAATTCGGATACGGATTCAAGACGGCCCCCAACGGCGATCGTCTCGTCGTCGTGTGGGAGGCCCACACCGAGTACTACAGCTACCAAGTCTGGCATGTCGTCCATGAGGCGACAGGCCGGTTGGATTTCGGGCCGATCACCTTTCCCGATTACGTCATGCCGATCTGCCCGCTAGGCATCCGCGTGAATGCCCTGGACATCCTGATCCTCCCGGAGGAGCCACCGCTGCAGGATGCCTTGCGCGGCCGTCTACCGGGGGCGATTGTGTATGGCAGTCATATATTCGGCGAGGACATCGTGGCCGTGACCAGCTTCACGCCGGATGAGTTTGAGCGTGAACGCTACCTCATTTGTTCGGAGTCGGAAGAGGCTCTCGAACAGCACGTGGCAAAGATCGTCGATACTCTGGTGTCGATCGAAAATTACTATCATCTCGTGATGCTACCATTTCAAGCGTTCTCCCGTGCCGTCGATCAAATCCATGATTACGAACAGCGTCATTTGTATCAGCGTGCCGTGCTGATCGAACAATTAAGCGAATCGACTCCGCAGACGATGCAGAAATGGTTGACCGTGTTGACCCAGGATCTCCTGCAAGTCAGCCGCTTGGCGGAATCCATGCGGTACCGACTGTCCGCATCCGTGCCTTACGACCGTATTGTGCAAAGTAACCTGGCATCGTTGCAGGAGCGGCCTTATGCGCCGCTCCGCCGGCTGTCCGAATATATTTCGTGGAAGATTACGGGTGTGACGGATGGGTATCAGCAGCTCGTGCGGCGAATCGATGCGATGGAGAAGGACTTTGAGGCTACGGTGGCGGTGCTCCGAACACATATCGAATTGCGGCTCCAGGAACAGAACTTGGGGTTACAGGATCAGAACATGAAACTTCTGGCTAGTGTAGATTCCACGACGCGAGGGCAGGCCATACTCCAGCGGACCGTCGAGAGCCTATCGGTGATCGTAATCACCTACTATCTGACCGGATTGGGAAGCTATGTGCTCAAGGCCTGCTATGAGCTGGGCTGGCTCAAAAATGCCACGCTCGCGACGGCGCTCTTCGTGCCGGTCGCGTTCGGGATTTCGTTCGCCTTGATGACGGTTGGCCGGAAGATCATCGTGAAGCGGATGTCGGAATCTACAAAACCCAGCGGACACTAGTCAATTTACTTGCCGTACTCCACCGCGCGCTGCCACCTCCCCAGCGGAAATCGGCCACAGAATTGGTCAAACGGACGCGGCCGACGGTCAGGCCGCGGCGAGTTCCGATGCATCGGCGTAGGCGGCAGCCGGTTCGCGGAGCAACCCGTCGATCAGGCGTTGTATTCGACCCTGGTTATCTCGGCGAACCCGAATAAATTCCACACCGGCGACTTCACCTAGGGCCCAGCGAACCTTCGCCAAGCCGACCGTTAGCGGCCGTGCCTCATCAGGCGTCATCATCCGGAGCTCGAGATAATCCCCCGGCCGAATAGGAACGGAGGTACGAATCGCGCATCCTGGTGCTGAAAGGTTGATGACGGTACCTTGACCAATCATCGAATCCCCCGAGAGCCGTACCGGATAATCGACCTCTACACGAACAGCGGAGCGTAGTTCCGTTACCATCTGAAGGCCTCCTTGCCTTGCTTGGTATCCCCTTTTCGGCGGCGGTTCAGGGGAACTTAAGCGGCGTGGAAGGATTGCGTCGTAGGGGTAGGGAGGGACGTCAGGGTCGGCATGGCTTCCATACAGATAGCGTTTTGAGTCGAGCCATCTCGGCGAGTCAGCCAGAATGCCAGCGGGAGGCCGATCGGAAAGGGCATAATGACGAGAAGCAATAGCGTCAGCCGCCGCCTGGTGCTCGCCCGATGCGGTTTTAAAAACGCGAGGGCCTCGACCATGCTGCACCTACAGGAAATCTTTGTTCGACAGGCGGATAACCTCGTAGATCCAACGAACGATGACCAAGGAAAAAACGGTAACCGAAACTATCAACCCTGTGGCTTCCATCTCAATTCTCCTCTTCGGTAGAACAACCGGCCGACATGCTGGCTGTGATAACCGATAAGCAATCGACGTGCCAGGGATATCAGGGCTTGGCTTGAAAGCGGTTGCAGCGAACCCGAAGCAATTTCAGCCGGTTGGCTGGGTTACGCTTTCGTCGCCTAGGCCAAACGGCAGTACAGGCAGTTGGAAAAGATACGGCCAGCGTATCACTTTTGATAAGCCAGGATACTCGTGGATGGGCCGATGAATCCTCGAGCAGCCAGAGCGAGACGGTTGATCTAACAGCGGAAAAGGCGTATTTCCGCATTGAGACCGAGCGAAAAGAGGCTCTCCACTCTCAGGAGGTGTTCGTGGAACGTAGGGAAACGGCGCGTTATGAGGTGGAAGTTCCACTGACGTTCTCGGGGAATGAGATCGCAGGGGGAGGATTGGTCACCAGCCTCTCTAAGGACGGGTGCCACGTACTCAGTGAAGAATCGCTTCCTTCCCGTGCCTACGTGGCGCTGCGACTCCAACTCCCCGAGCCGCATGAACCGCTGAAAGTGGAAGTTGCGGAAGTTCGGTGGGCCGATGCGACGGGATTTGGGCTCTCTTTCGTGCATCTCCACGCCGAAGAACAGGAGCGACTGAGCCGCTTCATTTCTTGGCTCAGACGAACGCAGAACAATTGACCCCGGCCGTTCTTCAGGGAGAAACGACGGGC
>DASTLA010000195.1:0-11717 GCA_035715525.1 Nitrospiraceae bacterium | reverse complement strand
CGGTCTTGCCCAACGCATTATGTGGTATCAGGCGCCGTTGCTGCTCGGCGGGCAGGATTCCAAGGGAGTGATCGGCGGTCGCGGTCCCGCACACCTCAGGCATGCGCGCAGTCTGGAGAATCTCCGCACGGAGCAGCTGGGACGTGATATTCTGATCACAGCGGATGTACCCAGCCGCTAGGAGTTTCTCTGGAGCAATGGTTCGTTTCACCCTCACCGTCGGGCGGCTCTTGAGCACCGCTCTCGCTCTTCTGGTACTTTCTTGTGGCCATGTCCAGGCCGGTGAAGAATCATCCGCCGATGGACTCGCTGCCCTCGTATGGCAATACGTGAATAACGAGGACGGGGATCAAGCCGGAAGCCAGTTGGCGGCGATTCTCCAGCGGCCGGATGCGACGCTCGAACGCCTAGGGGAGATTCTTCGGCAGGGCACGCCTTATGGCCTTCAGCCAGTCGGCACCTTCACCGACCAACGCGTCACGGTGCGGGGCCAGCCCTATCAGTACAGCCTGTATGTTCCTCAAAGCTACGACCCGACCTCCGCCTATCCCCTCGTCATCTGCCTTCACGGCGCCGGCTTTACCGGTGAGGCCTATCTCGACCGTTGGCAACAACGGCTGGGAGAACGGTACATCCTGGTTTGTCCGACGTACCCAGCCGGCGCCTGGTTTACGCGGAGGGCTGAAGAATTGGTGTTGACGGTCCAGCACGCGGTGCGCCAGCGCTACCGGATCGATCCGGACCGCATCTTTCTGACCGGCATGTCGAACGGGGGCATCGGCACCTGGCTGATCGGCATGCATCACGCACCGCTGTTCGCAGGCTTGGCACCGATGGCGAGCGGCATCGACGACGTCCTGTTTCCATTCTTGGAAAATTTGCGATCGACCCCCACGTACATCATCCATGGCAGACAGGACCAGGTGATGCCCGTGGAGCTGAGCCGAAAGCTGTCTAGTGAATTGAAGAATCTGGGATACCCGTTCGTCTATCGCGAACATGACCGTACGCATCCGATGGCGGGCGGCCATTTCTTTCCACGCGAGGAGCTTCCCGAGCTGATCCGATGGTTCGATAACCAGCGGCGGACTGCCACTCCAAAGGTGCTCACGGTCGTGCGCGACGCCAGTCATTTCCTCCCGTTCAACTGGGTCAGGATCGACGCCACCGATGCCATCGCATCGTTTTCAGACGATCTGGTAGACAAGCGCGACGAAGCAATCAGGCAGCGAAGCTACGCGCATCTCACGGCCCGGGTCGCCGAGCCGAATCGTATTGAGCTACAGAGCGACCATGTCAGGCAGCTCACGCTGTTTCTCAACGATGAGTTGATCGACGTCACAAAGCCGGTGATCGCAGTCGTCAATGGACAGGTTTCAGAGCTGGGCCGCCTGACCCCATCTGCGGAGGTCCTGCTGAAGCAGGCGCGTCTCCGGCAGGACCCGCGACGACTGTTTTTCATCCAACTGTCGATTCCGGTGCCGCCTCCCGCGTCATGATCAGCCAGAAAAGGACCCGAACTATCGCACCGGCCGCTCTAGTTGCCACTATCCTATGGCATGCTGCATGGGGGTGGGAGGTCAACGCCGCGGCCCGCTCCTGTACGATTCCTTCCTTTCATGCAGGCCTGTCGTTTCCTCTGACCCATCTTGATCAGGAACGGACCTGCGCCATGCTCCCCGTCATCGAGCAATACACCGCTGCAAATAAGGTGGGGCCGATGCGCACGCCCTTGCCACAATTTCTCTACAACTATTTACTGGACCATCCGGTGACCGCGGCGGCATTGGTCAATCGATTGGAGCTCGGTCTCCACAAGGCCTCGATGCTGGGCCCTGGTCGGTTCTGGGGGACCGATGGCGAGGGCACGGAGGGTATCGTCCAGTTGATGTATCGCGATGCCGATAGCCGCGTCTATTACGTGGAAGGTCGTCATGATGGAACGTTTCTGCCGGAGGTGACCGGGAAGGCCGTGGTCTTGCTGCGCATGCGCCCGGTGAAGGAGGCGGATGGACGGGACAGCATGGAGACCGTGCTCATTGCCTATACCAAGCTCGACAGCCGGTTCTTATCCGGTTTGTTTTCGCTGCTTCGGCCTTTGGCCGGCAAGGTCGTGACGCGCCAAGTGATCAAAGGATTTGAGGCCGCGCATCGACTTGGCGAGGCGATGTATCGCGATCCCGCCCGCGTGTTGTTCGAAGCGACGGATTCTCCACCGCTGCCGGACGAGGCGGTAGCCTTCTTGAAAACCGCGTTGGCGGCACTGCAGCATCCAATGGAGGTCTCCCACCCAGCGGCCGCACCCCGATGACGGCCTCCCGCAGCTTTTTCTTTCTATGCACCCTCGGCGTGTTGTGCTTCATCAGCTACAACCTCGTGCGGATGCCCGTTCTGGCGCTCTTTGCCGAATCGCTCGGGGCCGGGCCAGAACGGATCGGCCTGATCGTATCGGTCTCGACCATCACCGGAGTCCTGCTCAAGCTGCCTTCGGGGGCTCTGTCGGATATTTATGGAAGAAAGATGCTCTTGCGCATCGGCGTACTGGCCTTCGGCCTTCCGCCCTTTGTCTATCCGTTCGTGTCGGATTTAAACGTGCTGACCGGCCTGCGATTCATCCATGGATTGGCCACGGCGATTTTTGCTCCGAGCGCACTCGCCACGGTCGCCGATCTCTATAGGGAACGCCGCGGTGCTGCGATGGGTACCTATACGGCTTGTACCCAGTCGGGCGCGTTGCTGGGGCCGTTTCTGGGCGGGTGGCTGGTCCATTCTGCAGGATTTCCGACCGCGTTCGTGACGGCCGGCGTCTTCGGTTGTGCGGCCATCGTCATCTTCTTCAGCCTGCGTCTCGATGAACCGCCGCCCGTGCGCGAAAAGCGATTCGCGCTGGTCGTGATCGAGATGGCGAAAGGCTTCAAGGCGGTGGCGCGCAACCATCGGGTGCTCATCACCAGTTCGACCGACGCGGCGAAGATGATTGCCAACGGCGCCTTGATGGCCTTTCTGCCGCTCTATGGGCTGTCGATCGGTCTGAACGCCGGTGAAGTCGGTCTGTTGTTCAGTGTTCAGGCGGTCACCTCGTTCTTCTCAAAACCGATCATGGGCCGTATCTCCGATCGGATCGGGCGGCAACCGCTGATTCTACTGGGACTGCTGATCTGTGCCGGCTCTTTCGTCAGCATGCCTCATGTAACGCAAGTGTCGCTGTTGTTATGCCTTTCGGCCTGCTTCGGGTTCGGAGAGGCGGTGGTGTCTTCGAGCTCCGCCGCCTTGGTCGCGGACAGTTCCGAGTTCAAGCGGCTCGGAGCGGGAATGGGGATGCAAGGTACGATCATGGATATCGGCCATGCCAGCGGGCCACTGTTGGCGGGCTTGCTCATCGCTCATTTCAGTTATCAGGGCGCCTTTGCCGTCATTGCAGCGCTTCAAATAGCGGCCGCCGCCGCCTTCTGGCTGACGATGAGGACAGCCTTCCGATAGTGTTATAATGCGGCCGCCGTCCGAGGCGACGCCCACTCATGGAGAATCGATTTGAGACAACCGACATCGTCATCGGCGTACTCGCCAGTCTCGGCGTTCTCGTGTTGATCTACGTCTTTATTTGGGTGTATCGGCAGGTCTTTTCGAAGGAAGAGTAGGGGGATGGATACCGAGTTGCTGGAGACTCTACAACAGACGATAGCCGCCATCGGAGCGATGGGATTGCTGGCGTTCTGCATCTATCTGGTAAGAACGCGCAACCGGGCTTAGTGCATGTTCAACGGCATTGTCGAAGAAATGGGTGTCGTCGCCGGCCTGACGAAAGGTCTGGCTGGGACAAGGCTCAGCATCATGGCCTCAACGGTGCTGAGCGATCTTCCCATCGGGGCCAGCATCAGCGTGAGCGGCGCTTGTCTGACGGTCGTCGCAAAGACGGACAAAGATTTCGCCGTTGATGTCTCGCCGGAAACGCTTCACGTCACCACCCTCGGATCACTGGCTTCCGGGTCGCCGGTCAACCTCGAACGAGCCATGAAGGTGAACGACAGGATCGGGGGACATCTTGTATCGGGCCACGTCGACGGCGTGGGTGCCGTTCGCAGCCGTCAACAGGACGGCAATGCGGTGATGCTGGAATTCGAAGCCCCGCCTGAAATCCTTCGCTATTGCATTGCCAAGGGCTCGATCACGGTAGACGGTATCAGCTTGACCGTCAATCAGGTAGGAGAGCGGACGTTCGACGTGTGCGTCATCCCGCACACGGCCAGAGTGACGACGCTTGGCCTGAAGCAAGTTGGAGATCAGGTGAACCTGGAATCGGACCTGATCGGAAAGTATGTCGAGCGACTGCTCCAAGAACGCGGGATTCTGCCAAAGAAACCCGCCACGGTCGTTGACAGGGATTACCTTAAAAAGCGCGGTCTGCTCTAACAGAGCAGATAGGCGCGCGCTACTTCACCAAAAATCCCTTCGAATCCTCGCCCGATGCGGTGGTCACGGTCACCATCGCCAACCCTTTGCGTCCACCGGTTGGGACCGTGGTCTTTATGTGGTTCTCGCCTTGGAGTTGATAGACCGCGGGGTGGCCCGGTCCGAAAGAAAGGGATCGAATGCAATCCGCTGAACCGAAATTCTTGCCGGTGATCGTGACTTTGTCCCCCGGTTTTCCTTCGTCCGGCGAGATGGATTCGATCCTCGGTGCGTCGCCGAAACAGGCTTGTCCGCTCGCGGCGATCTGGGCGGATGCGTACGTTGGTGCGGGGCCCTTAGCAGGAGGTGAGCCCACAGCTTTCGACGGCACGCTCTTGCTCTTCGCACCGGCTTTCTTGTCGGGGGTCTTCTTTTCGGGCGCCTTCTTCGCCGGCGAAGCTGACCCGGATTCCTGCTTCGACTTGCCGGCCGGCTTTTTTTGATCTTCCGCGGCGAACGACGCGGACACGAGTCCGAGGAACAACAGTCCTGTGATGAACGCATACCCAATGGTCGTGAACGGTACGTGCATAGCGGGCCTCCGTGATTCTGGGTGATAAGGGACTGGCCTGGCGCCACTGGCAGGCCGGGTTTGCCGCTCGCGTCATCGGCGTCAGATCCCAACCCGGCTCCTTTGGCACAGTTCAGTCTTCTAGCGTGGAAATGTCTCCTACGTCTTGCCCCAATTCTTTGGCTTTCAACACTCGCCGCATGATCTTCCCGGATCGCGTTTTGGGCAACGAAGGCACGATGTCGATTTCCTGCGGCACGGCAATCTTCCCCAACTCTTTCAGCACATGATCTTTGAGTGACTGAATCAATTCCTTCGATTCCTGATAGCCTTGCTTCAGAATCACGAACGCCTTGATGGCCTCTCCTGCCGTCCTGTGCGGCTTCCCGATTACGGCCGCTTCGGCGACCGCCGGATGGCCCACCAGCGCGCTCTCGACCTCCGCCGTTCCGATCCGATTGCCCGCGACCTTGATCACGTCGTCCGCTCGGCCCATGAACCACATGTAACCGTCGTTGTCCTTGCGGCACACGTCGCCCGCCGTGTAACAATTCGGAATCGTGTTCCAATAGACCTTGTACCGATCCGGGTCTTTGTAAATCGTCCGCATCATGGAGGGCCAAGGTTTCTTGATCACGGCAAATCCCCCGGCGTTGCCGGGAAGACTCTTTCCTTGTTTGTCGACCACGTCCGCTTCAATGCCCAGAAACGGCCTCGTGGCCGAGCCGGGCTTCAATGGAACGCAGGGGAGAGGGGTGACCAAAATCGAGCCGGTCTCCGTCTGCCACCAGGTATCCATGATCGGTTTATCGCTCCCGGTGACACGGTAGAACCATTCCCAGGCCTCGGGGTTGATCGGCTCGCCGACGCTTCCCAGAATTCTCAATGAAGACAGGTCGTACCTTTTTGGCCAGTCTTCGCCGTATTTCATCAGCAGTCGGATCGCCGTAGGCGTGGTGTAAAAGATCGACACGCCGTAGCGCTCGATCAGATCCCACCAGCGGCCGGGATTGGGGTAGTCCGGCTTACCTTCTGCCGTCAGGATGGTCGCACCGTTCAATAGCGGACCATACACGATGTAGCTGTGACCGGTGACCCACCCGGGGTCGGCAACGCAAAAGTACACGTCTTCTTCCTTCAGGTCGAAGACATACTTGGTCGTGATGTAGGTACCGACCATATACCCCCCATGGACGTGTACGACTCCCTTCGGTTTGCCGGTCGTGCCGGAGGTATACAAAATGTAGAGCGGCGATTCGGCATCCAGCGGTTCGGCCTCGCACGCAGTTTTTTGTTCTTTCAGCCAATCATGCCAATCGATTTCCTTGGGCTCGGTGAGCGCGATGCCGAGTTTCTCACGCCGTACCACGACCACCTTTTCCACCGTGGGACAGGTCCTGAGAGCGTCATCGACGACGCCCTTCAAATTCGTGCTTTTCCCCCGGTCGTAGCCCACGTCGGCGGTAATCACGACCCGTGCTTCGGCGTCCTGAATGCGGCTCGACAGGGCCGGGGCGCTGAAACCCGAATAGACGACGCTGTGGATCAGACCGAGTCGTGCACAGGCCAGCATCGCAATGATCTGCTCCGGTATTTTGGGGAGATAGATCGTGACGCGATCGCCCTTCTGGAGACCCAGTCCCTTCAGCGCATTGGCGCAGCGATTGACCTGCCGATAGAGCTCGCCGTAGGTAAAGACTCGTTCCTCTCCCTGTTCACCGACCCAAATGACGGCGACTTTGTTGCGCCGCCACGTCTTCACATGTCGATCCAGGCAGTTGTAAGAGATGTTGCAGGTGGCGCCCACAAACCATTTGGCCCAGGGATAGTTCCATTCAAGGACACGGTTCCAAGGGGAAAACCAGTCGAGTTCTTTGGCCACTCCGCTCCAGAAGGTTTCGGGATCCGCGATAGACGCTCGATAGGCCGCCTCGTAATCTTGAATATGTGCCGCAGTTTTGGTCTTATCGGTCGGGGTGATGATGCGGCTTTCCTTCAACAGCGTATCGATTTTATCTTCCATACGTACCAGGCCTCCCCTATGGTCCGTGCACCCTCATCGGGTCGCGACAGGCAGGGCATTATGTGCAAAGGCATGAGGAACTGCAACCCTGATGCGTTTGTTCTCCTCATCGGTCTCGGCGTGAAATCGGCATCACGGATCGCTCGTGCGGCCGGCTTTCTTGACAGTCGTGATGAAAGCGGGTTACGCTGAATCGACGCCAATCCAGCAAAACTCGCGACCGATGCTCTCCTACCGAACAGGCCGGCTTTTCCATTTCCTGGCGCTGCTGTTGCTTTTCCTCCAGACGGTCGTTCTTACAGCTCCTCCGTTGCTGCATGCCCAATTGGGCAAACCCGAAGGCCTCTACTACAAATCCTGGGCCGTCGTCATCGGGATCGGAAATTATCTGGTCGCCCCCAAAGTCCCCGGCGCGGTGGAGGGGGCAAAGGCAGTCGCCACGTCGCTGCGGGAATTGGGTTTCGATGAAGTGATCGAGCTCTACGATCAGGATGCGACGTCGAAACGCCTCCTGCAAATTCTCTCCGACTATTTGCCGAGAAAGGTCGGGCGGCAAGACCGCGTCGTCCTGTTCTTCGCCGGTCACGGTGCAACTACGCAAGACATGCAATCGAAGGAACTGGGTTACCTGGTGCCATGGGACGCACACGTGAACAATGTGGCGAAGGCCGTGACCTTCGATCATATCAAAGAGTTCACGCGTCGCTCCGCATCCAAGCACCTGTTGCTGGTACTCGATGCCGGCCTGCGCGGCTGGGAGGTCACCGCGCCGCAACAGCTGTCGCTCGAGGGTAGACTGTCCCCCGAGGACGATACCGAAAAGCGCGCGGTGCAGTTGCTCACAGCCGGGGGTAAGAATGAATCCGTCGACCGTTCGACCACTCCCGACTCCTTCGTGAAAGTGCTGATTGCCGGGATGAAGGGGGCGGCCGATCTCAACAAGAACGGCTGGGTCATGGCGAGCGAGCTCGGCTCGTACGTCAAGCAACAGCTCGAGTCATTGAAAACCGATCAGCATCCGCAGTTCGCTCAGCTGGAGGGGGACGGCGATGTGATCCTCGTGGAAGGTCGCAAAGCATCTTTCCAGTTGGGGCAGGAACCGACGAGCGAAGCCGACCGTGCCAAAGCTGCGCGCATGCAATACGAAGAGGCGTTCTCGCTCCTGCAGCAGCAAAAATCGGCCGAGGAAGCGCTTGAAAGACTCGACCGCGCCATCGCATACGACCCCTCGTTCGGTGACGCGTATGTCCTGAAGAGCTACGTGCGGCTGGAGATTCTTCCGAACATGGAAGAGGCCTTGGCGGCCGCGAGGGCGGCGGTTCAGCATGCGCCTCAGAATCCAGATTCGTATTACACACTGGGTTTGGTGCTCGAGAAACAGGGACACTTTGCCGAGTCGGAGCGGGCGATGCAGCAGGCTCTCGCCGTGAATCCCGCTTATCCCGATGTGTATTTTTCACTCGGTACGCTCTATGCCGACCATCTCAACGAACCCAACAAGTCCGTCGATGCCTTCCGGCGCTATTTGGAACTCGGCGGGCAGAGTGAGCGGGCGAGCCGTGCCGTGCAGCAAGCCTCCCCTTCACCGGGGCAGTAAACCGTTTCCAAAAATCTTCTTTTCACGGCAACGCGTTCAATCTTTCCCCCCGCCTTTGAGATACCCCAGGCCGATTTTTAGTGCGCGGCGGGTGATCTCGGGCCAGCGTACCTGCGGGTATTCCTGCAATACTGCCGCCGCTTTCGGATCCTGTATATCGAGGTCCGCAATGCGAATGATCCCGTCGTGAATCTGGACGTCTGCCACCGTGTCCTCCTTGTCTGCGAATGAACCCCGTCGGATTTTTCCTATGGAATACTGTCGAGGGACAATCGCCGCTCGCGTTGACTCTCCTAGAGGTGCATGTTAGCATAACCCCGTTATTTTGCGGGCAATTATGTCGCCACCCTGACTGAGCCCCGAACGCGTCAATGCTTCTTGCCACCGCATTCCACCGCCGACAGCTCTTACATGCGTTACACCAAGGAGGAACCGTATGAGTAGAGTAGTGGGAACTATCTCGAAGTTCACCGGCTGCGCGTTGGCGCTCTTGCTTGTCATCGGTTTGGCGGCCTGTGGCGGTCCTCCGAACTGGGTCAAGAAGGGCTCGGGCGCATACAACGAAAAGAACGATAAGTCCTTCTACGGTGTCGGATCCGTCGTCGGCGTACGAAACGAGCCGCTTGCCTGGGATACGGCCGAAAATCGCAGCCGCGCCGAGATCGCGAAAACCTTCGAAACCTACACCGCGTATCTGATGCGCGATTATGCCGCCTCAACGACGGCGGGTGATTTCTCGCGCAACAGCGAGGAGCAGAACATCGAGCGGGCCGTAAAAACTTTTTCTGCGGTCACCCTCAACGGTGTGAAACCGATCGACCGGTACAAGGATGACAAATCCGGGACCTATTACGTGCTGACCAAGCTCAGCCTCGAGGATATGAAGAACAATCTGGACCAAGCCAAGGAGTTGAACAGCCAAGTCCGTGATTTCGTCCGGAAAAATGCCGACCGTCTGTTCGAGCGGCTCGAGAAGGAAGAAGAAAAGCGCGCGACGAAGTGACTGAATGGATCATGAGCCGCATCAGGAGGAACTGGCATGATTGAGTGCTGCCGTCGTTCGAAAGGTCAGGCAATGGCGGGATGCGCCATTCTCGGCGTGGCGTTGCTGATCGGTGGGTGTGGACATGAGAATAAAGTTACGCGAGTCGACACGGGTACGGTGACAGATCTGAGCGGGCGTTGGAATGACACCGATTCGCGCATGGTGGCGGAGACGATGGTCAAGGAAGCCGTGGGAAGTCCTTGGTTGGATAACTTTGCCAAAGCCAAGACCCGCCAGCCGGTCGTGATCGTCGGGACGATCGTCAACAAGAGCCACGAGCATATCAATATTCAGACGTTCGTCAGCGACCTTGAGCGGGAATTGACGAATTCTCAGCGGGTCATGTTCGTGGCCGGAAAGGGAGAGCGCGAAGAGGTGCGAGAAGAACGGCGTGAACAAGCGGTGCACGCGCGTGAGGATACGCAGAAGGCTCCGGGAAGGGAGCTCGGGGCGGACTATATGATGCGGGGAAGTATTTCCACCATTCTAGACGAGCAGGACGGGACGAAGGCCGTGTTTTACCAGGTCGATTTGGAAATGGTGGATCTCGAAAACAACATCAAATCGTGGTTCGGACAAAAGAAAATTAAGAAAGTCATCGAAAAGAAACGCACGATTTTCTAGTTTCGACGCCATCCGTTGAGACAACAATCCATATCGACGGCGGCCTCCCGGTCGGGAGGCCGCTTTCCTCTTCTGCTTCGCCCGTTGCTCGTACCGGGCCTGCTGCTCATGCTGGGCGGGTGCGGTCTCTCCACCAATTACTATCTGCTCATCGACCAAAACCTCATGGCCGGTGACTTCAAAAAGGCCGATGCGATCATGGAGCAGGCGGAGCCGGAGTACGGCTCGCGCAGCCGCCTTTTGTACAGCATGGAACGGGGTATGACGCTCCATCTAGCCGGCGAGTACGGCAAGAGCACCGTCTTCCTCGAAAAAGCCGATCAAGAAGTGGAACGGTTGTATACCCGAACGATCCGCACTGAAACGGCCGCCTTTCTGACCAACGATAACGTGCTCCCGTACGAAGGGGAGCCGTTTGAGCATGTGATGATCAACGTCATCAAGGCGCTCAACTATGCCGCCCAAGGCCAGGTCGATGAATCCTTGGTCGAAGCCCGCCAAATCGACCACCGCCTCAACGTACTTTCCGACAAAGTCAAAGACAAGGATGGTTATCACGAGGATGCCTTCGCGCGTTATTTGACCGGCGTTCTGTATGAGGCAGCCGGGGACATCAATAACGCCTTCGTCGCATATCGCAAGGCGTACGACGTTTATGAAGCGACAAAGGGGTGGTCGCGAACTCCATTGCCGACCATGCTGAAATCGGACTTGCTGCGGATCGCGGACGCCCTCCATCTCACCAACGAGTTCGATGAATACCGGCGCCAGTTTCCTGAAATTGGGTGGATGTCTCGGCAGGATCAACCCGATCTCGCCCAGATCGTTCTCATCAGCTACAATGGCCGTGCTCCTCACAAGGAAGATAACTTTCTCGACCTTCCGATCAGCCTGGATGCCTTGCAGCTTGTGTTGTTGAACCGAGGCGTGATTCATGCGTCCGATCGAAAAGAGCGTCGTGCGGCCGACAGCATTCTCTACGGATTAAACGGTCGGGTGGTGCGCGTGGCGCTCCCACGACTTATTCCGCAAAAGACCCAGGTGGGGCACGAGGAAATCACGCTGGTGCCAGCAAACGGGTCGCCCATCACGGAGCGATCGCAACTCGTCTACAACAGCACAGCACTGGCAGAAAGAGCGTTATCAGATCGGATGGTCGGTATCACCACCAAGGCGCTTGCCCGGGCCGCCGTCAAGTTCGCGGCCGCCGAGGCCGCCACGCGTGGAGCACAGCAGGCGGTCAACAAGGACGATGCGCCTTGGGTCGGGCTGGCCGTGAGTCTCCTCGCACATGGATTGGCGATTGCATCGGAAGAATCCGATAAACGATGCTGGCGGACGCTGCCGGACGAGATCCAGATCAGTCGGCTGTGGGTGCAGGCCGGACACTACGAAGCCCGCATCCAGAATATCGGGCGGGCAGGCGGGCCGCTTCGGCCCACCGTCACCAGGCCGGTGACTATCCGGC
>DASTLA010000194.1:0-15592 GCA_035715525.1 Nitrospiraceae bacterium | reverse complement strand
GTGATTGGCCTCTGGATGGGTATGAACCCAGGGAAGGCACAGGAGCCAAAGCACAATCCAGAGGATAAGAGCGCTCATCCGTTTCATGATGGTGAGATTACCACGACGATCCACTATTAACCAACGTCCGGTCATTTCTTCTATTGTATCGGTTTGTATCGATTTTCTTGTTCAGCGCGCGCGTCCCACTGTGCGGGCATACCGAACCATTCCATTCAAATAGGCCGGGTCCATACCGGTCGGCCGTCACTTAGATCGGAAGCCGCGGTCTAAGGCAATTGTGCTCGAACGGAAGTCGACAGCAGGTCGCGTTTGACCACCGAGAATTGTTTGGTGACGGCTTCCGCCAACAGGTCGTTGGCAAATTCGTTCGGGTGCCGATCGAGCGCATTCACCGTCAATTGTTCCAATGCATACCCGTCAAACGCATGTTCTGCTGGCCAGATGGGAATCCCGGCTGCCAAGCCTTGCGTGACGAAGTTCTCGTATCGTGTGCGCACGTTCGAATCGGCGTTAATTGAAACCTCAAATGGGACTACTACGGCCATAGCACCGCTTTCCGAAGCGCGGGATATAAGCAGCGAAAGATCCTTGAAGTGTTTCGCCATTAACTCTTTGTCGGCATATGGATCGTAACGGGAGTTGTTGCTTCGCCCGGCTGAGTAAAGCATCAGCCGCATGCGCACATAAAATTCTTGGAACAGGTAAGAGTTTCGGAATGCCATGCGAGCTGGGTCCACGTAGTCGAGCAAAGACTTGGGCGCTTCGGATTGGCCCTCGCGGGGTGTGACCGAGGACAAATAATCAATATCATTGAATACGTACAGAATCACGACCAGGTCTGGTCGATGACTCAGCGCCGCCTCGATGAATTGGAGGTGATGCAATGTGTGGGTGTCGGGGCGGCTGGCATTGATAGATTCCCAGTGTTTCCCCGTGGCACGATGGAGCTTCATCGCCAACCGTTCACCAAATCGATCTTCTGCCTTCCTGATGCCCCAGCCAAAAGCGTAGGAATCCCCAACCACCAGCAGGCGATACGTATTACGGTCTCGTGCGGATCCATGATCCCCATCTCTGAATCCGTCCCTGTTCAGTTGCACATGCGATCGACTCCAGAGAAGCGAGGAGTAGGTAGGAAAGCCCTGAACGACGGGATGAATACACCGCACAGCTCGTACGAACCCCTCAGCGACGATTAGGACAAGGCATATAGATAGGAAGACCAGGATGCCGCCATTCTTGGCTCGTCCCCGCCTATAGAGATAATTCGTTGCCGCAATCGCCATCAGATTCAGTGCAATCCAATCAAGCGATGCCGAAATCGGCGTAGTCGATCCGAACATATTCAGATCTGCGATGCGACCTGCGCTATTCGGATCGTCCAGGGAGGCAATGAGGTAACTGGCGCCCCAAATAAGCAATGCCAAATCGAGCGCTGCTCTGCTCCGAGAGACATGTAGACCAGCACCTCGACAATGTCGCCGGAAGGAATCTACGACGGCCGCGCATGCGAACAATGCGACGACGATGAGAACGGCCGCATAGGGGTAAGACCATCGGCCCCAAATGTCCTGGTTCTCATATGAACGGTAGGTACAAGCGCCCAATAGAAACAACGAAAGCCCGAGAGGTCGGCTGAGCCTTAACTGTAGGAATGTGTTGATCACTCCGTTAAGGCGAGACATGCCGCGAACGGTGCTTAATAAGGGCCACTCATGGCAACCCCTCTTAAGTACGGGTATGTATAATCGGCATGCGACGCTGCGGTGTCAAGGCAAGCGTCTCCCTTTCAACAGAAAGCCGGTCTCTCATACAGAAAGCAAAACCGATCGGCATGAGGGGACGAAGCCCCTTTGGCTGCATATTGGTTGTATATTTTTCATTGGAAGATCGCCCGATTGGGTGAAGCAAGCAGTCTTAATGAAGGGCGAGCCGGCTTCCGGCTGTTTGCAGCCTATTGCCCTCGATCAAGGGTTTGTCCCAGTGGCCTCCCCGCAGAAGCGATCTACGATATGCGCCATGCCGCGAAAGCTGGAAACAGCCCATATTTCATTCGGACTGGTGACCCTGCCGGTCGGCATCTACTCCGCAATCGACGAACAGGACATCCATTTCAACCAATTGCATGCGCCCTGCGGGAGCCGTATCAAACAGCAGCGGGTTTGCCCGGCCTGTAAGCGGGACATCGGCTACGACGAAATCGTGAAAGGCTATGAAATCGCCAAGGATGAATATGTCAGAGTCTCGCAGAACGAACTGGACCAAGTACGCGCTGCTGAATCCGAGGCTATGACGATCGTCGAGTTCGTGCCGCTAGCCGCCGTCGACCCCATTTATTTTGAAAGCACGTATTATCTGGGCCCGGAACGACGCGGTGAGAAAGCCTACCAGTTATTGGCGAAGGCCATGGAGGACATGCAGCGAGTGGCGGTGGCAAAATATGTCTGGCGTGGGAAAGAAAGCGTCTTCCTCATTCGGCCGGCTCAGGGTAGGCTCCTCCTTCACCGCATGTACTACTATGATGAAATTCGCGACTTCGATGCCGTGCCGAAAGACGAGCAGGTCAGTACCGCGGAGCTGAGGCTCGCGGCGCAGTTGATCGAGTCCATTTCGAGCGACACGTTCGCTGCCGAGGATTATCACGACGAGTATCGCCAGCGGGTCCTGGAATTGATCGAGGAAAAGGCCAAAGGAAAATCGGTGAAGCTGGAGCCGAAGTTGCCGCCGCCGGTCACCGATGTGGTGGACCTCATGGCGCGTCTCAAAGAAAGTCTGGCCCAGGCCTCGCAGAAACGCCCCGTGCGTTCCAGGGCGCTGCCGGCGGGCCGTTCAGTCCGCGAAGGGGCGAAAAAGGTGACGACCGGAACACGATGACCGGGGCCTACTCGCTCTCCGAGCTCCGCCGGATTCTGCATGTGACCGATGCCGAGTTGCGAGCCTGCCTGCGCGCCGCGCTGCTGCCCGCCTCCACTGCCAAACATCCTTGTTCCTATTCCTTTCAACAGTTGGTGGTTCTGCGAACGGCGAAGGGACTGCGCGACGCCGGGGTCTCGGTTCGCAGGATTCGAAAGGTCCTGGAATCTTTGCAACGCCAGCTCGGAGACAGCCGTTCGATGTCGAGCGTCAAAGTCTACGCATCGGGGCAGGGCGTCGTGGTTTGGGATGGGACCAGCCGCTGGCAGCCCGACTCGGGGCAGTTTGTCTTCGATTTTGAGGCCCGCCCGTCGGCCCAGGCCAGACGGCTTGAACCGCCTGCCGAACGTCACGCGTCCCGACATGAAGCGGCTGCGCGATGGTGTGAACGCGGCGTCGAACTTCAGGAACATGCCCCTGAGGCGGCCTGCCGGGCTTTTGAAGAAGCCATCCGGCTGGATCCGACCTTAGTTAACGCCCATATCAACCTTGGCCTTCTGCTCCACGAAGCCGGTCGATTGGAAGAGGCCGAGGCATCCTATCGCAAGGCCCTTCGATACGGTGCGGACCTGCCGCTCGCGCATTTCAACCTCGGCGTGTTGCTGGAAGATCGCGGTAGGGAGCAAGATGCCATCGCGTCCTACCTTCGCGCGACGCATCTCGATCCCAAGTTCAAGCAGGCACACTGCAATCTGGCTGCGCTCTACGAGCGGCTCGGACGTCAAAAAGAAGCGTTGCGTCATTATTCGGCGGCTCGGCGCTGCCGCGAGGACAATCACTGATCAGGTCGTGCTAGTACCGATAAATGAGTTCGATCATGTGCAAATCGACTCCGCGGGTGCCATTGCCATAGACCGTACCATCGGAATAATGCTGAAAACGATAACCCAGGTTCCATGGTCGTGCCAATTCGATGCTCACGCCTGCCGTGCCGACGAACTGGAAGGGACCGCCGAGATCATGTCGTCCAAATCGATGCGCGCTGATCAGCGCACCGCCGATTCCTACGTTCACCGAGAACCTATCGTCCTCTCTGCCAAGCGAGACCATCGGGACGAGAGACGTCACCAACGCCACTTTCTCCTGTTCGGAAAGCAGGCCGACGCTGCTCATGAGCCTCGTGCCGGCACCCCATCCGGATGCGCTGTACCAGTTCAATGGAAGGCGGAAGATGCCGAACAGATCACCGCCGGTGAACGATTCGCGCATGCGTTCACCCAACGGCGACTCGCCTTTGACGCTGGCGCCGCCCCGGATCCCAATCGCCGTCAACTCCGCGCTTTCGCATCGATCAGCCATGGCGCCGAGGGCGAAGCATAGTAGGAACTGGACCAGACAAAAATGGAGCCGCGGTGCAATTTGGGAACCGGCTTGTATCTCGATGCGGCATCTGAGTGTTGTGTTAGGTGACACGCGCAGAGCCGTATCACGGAGGGGAAGGGGCACCGTACTAGGTGTAGCCCTTGTTCGACCATCGTGTTCCCAGGGCCGAGAGCCGCCGTCATGCAGGATGCCGCTCTGTTGTGCCAGGGGGGAGGCGCTGTGCTGGTTCCCCGGCGTACTGATCATGTACATGCCGTGAGATGTCGTGATACATCGGCGGCGTCACTCGGCCGCAGAAGTCGAACAGTATCTTCGCCGACCAGACCGGCACGCCCGCTGCTTCGGGATGATGGTCCAGCATCGTCATGAATTGGTTCATCGCGACATACACAGCTTCCGTCTCGTTTCGGTTCAGGGCCGAGCGAGCGACCTGGAGCTGTGCAAGGTAGGGGTCGTAGGCTGCTTCTCTTCCTTCGGACTTGGCGATGTCCCGGTGCTCCGTGACCAATGCCGTGAGCTGGTCCAGCCAGTCGCCCGACTGCCCAGCGGCCGAAGATGGCAATAGCAGCGCCGCACCTGCGATGACGAGCGCCGACAGAATCGTCCTTTGTATCGTGGGGCAACGCATCGTTCATCCCTCCTTGCTCTTGCCTCGTGAATGGTTCAGCCGAACAGTCCGTTCAATCTTCAGGTTATGCTCATGGCACAAGTCTAAAGGGCGGCTCGGGCGCGGGCAATGATGCAGTTGCATCATTTTCCCGACATGTGGGCTAGTGGTTGTGGCGGAGTCGAAAGAGTCAGGCGCTCGGGCGGTAGGCCGTGGCGAGTGCTTGTAGGCGGGAATGAACACCCAACTTCACGAGAATATGCTGGATATGATTTCGAACCGTATTCCGGCTGATGCACATGTTATCAGCGATGGCGAACGTTTCCTGACCCTGTGCCAGCCGGTGCAAGATCTCCCGCTCGCGTCGCGTAAGGGGCAGCCAGGCCGACGGCAACGGTGGGATGACCGGAATCTCGGTTTGATGGTTGGTCTGGTCGGTCCCTGAGCCAACCCGCTTTCCCCGTCGAGGGCCATTGGCCGCCGATTCGAGGATGACCGCTTGATCGGTGATGTCCCGAAAGAGATGAAGCGCCAGGAAGCGGTGGGGACCCTTGCTCTTGATAGGCAACGAGCTGATGTTCAGACGAATCGTCTTGCCTCGTTTGGTGTGGGTCTCCATCGTGAAGTTTCGAACTCCGTGCCCGCAGGCGAGCCGGCGTCCGATTGAACAAGAAGGGGAGCAAAGAGGCTGCTGGTTGAGCATGACCCCATGCATGACCTCGTGGCAGTTGCGCCCGATCATGTCCAGTGCCCTGTATCCCAGCAGTCGCGCCGCCGCTCGATTCCAGCAGCGTATCACCCCATCCTCGTCGACGAGCATGGCGCCGTCCGCAGCTCGTTGAGCGATGGCTGCGGCCCCGCCGATCCGTTCGAGATTCCTGGAGGACTTTGCTCGTTTCATCGGCGCACCACAATACAGGCCCCGCGGTGATCATTTTCGCAGAAACCACCATGGTGATGGTACCCCGGTGTATTGGAAGCACGGATCCTCGTAGAGTATTCTGGTCTTTTTATCGCTGAACGGAATCCGACGCCAGCGTGTCAATCTCATCATCCGAACCGAATTGACCCCTGTCGACAGGTTGTGTATAAGATTTGCTGCTTTAGGAACATCCGGATTTTCGGGAGTGATTCATCATGGCCGCGCGCGAATTTCATGACGGTGCGAAGGACGGGTTGGAGGCGCTCGAACCGCTCGACCCCGAGAACATCCATGGCTTTTCCGAGTTGCTGGAAGCGATGCGCAAGACCGCCTTCGGCGGACGCCGGCTAGGGGAGGCGTATGAGGTCCTGTCCACCATGGTGGAGGACCCCGACTGCAAGATCGTGCTGACGCTTTCGGGGGCCATGACCATCGCGAAGATGGGCAAGATCATTAGTACGATGATCGATCATGGCATGGCCGATATCATCGTATCGACCGGCGCCCTGATCGCACACGGGCTGAGCGAGTCCGTCGGGAAGGTGCATTACCGCCACCGCCCCTCGGCCACCGACGAGGAACTCTTTCGAAAGGGTTACAATCGGGTCTACGACACGCTCGAGATGGAGGCAAACCTGAACTACGTCGAGCACGTCGTCTCGATGACGTTGAAACGCATCAACACGGAACAGGCCCTGTCGTCGCATCTCCTGACGCATGAATTGGGAAAGACGCTGGCGGAAGAATTCGAAGGGCCCGGCATTTTGAAGAGCGCCTATTTGAAGAAGGTACCGGTGTACATTCCGGCCTTCACCGACTCGGAAGTGGGACTCGACGTCGGCACCTGGGCCATGAGCAAAAACATCGATCGTGCCCGCAGTCAGGCCAAGGAAGGAGGCGATCTCGCCATTCTCCGGGCCTTGCATGAAACCTATCCCAGCTTCAATCCGTATCTGGACCTGAACGATTACGCAGAGCAAATTTTGGGCGCCAAACGCCTCGGAATCTTCACTATTGGTGGGGGAGTCCCTCGAAACTGGGCACAGCAAGTCGCTCCCTACATTGAAATAGGGAATGCCCGGCTGGGGCTGAACGTCAAACCGCCGAGGTTCCAGTACGGCGTGCGGATCTGTCCGGAGCCCGACTACTGGGGCGGCTTGAGCGGATGCACCTACCAAGAAGGTATCTCATGGGGGAAATTCGTGCCGCCGGCGGACGGCGGTCGCTTCGCCGAGGTCTTGAGTGACGCGACGACCGTATGGCCGCTGCTCGTCCTTGGCCTACTGGAACGGAAGCGGAAGAAGCCGTCTTCGTCATGATCACCTTCCAAGCGGGAACGGTACGTGTCGTTGTAGCTGCGCTGGCATTGCTCCTGTTTTCCGCTGCAGCCGGAGCAAAGAACAGTCCCGATATCGATAACCGCATGCGTGGAAATGCCGATGCGCCTGTGACTCTGATCGAGTACTCGGATTTCACCTGCGGATATTGTCTGAAATTTTTCAAAGAGACATGGCCCCGGTTGCAAGCCCGTTATATAGACACCGGGAAGGTCAGGTTTCTCTATAAAGATTATCCCAGGGCCGACCAAGGCCCCGGCGTGTCCGCTGCCTTAGCGGCCCGATGCGCCGGCGACCAAGGGGCGTACTGGCCGATGCATGACCGGTTGTTTGCCGATGGCGGGCGGTTGGATGCTGATCTGTTCGTGACCCATGCGAAAGCGATCGGGCTCGATCAGGCCGCTTTTCGGCAGTGTCTCCGGGATGCCGCGTACCTGCCCGCCATTTTCGAGGATCGACAGGAAGCCAACTCGTGGGGATTTCGCGGCACACCGGGATTTGTACTGATGAAAACGGCTCAGGAACCGACGAAGCAGGATCCGGCTGTCGCGATCCCAGGAGCCTTTCCCTTTGAAGCATTCGCAGAGGAAATCGATAAGATGTTGGCCGCTGCTCCCCCGGCCAAGTCCGGCGCTTCCAAGCCGGAGCAGGGGCGTTCCAAGTAGTTTGATTTCACGATCACCCATTCGCTGTCACAAGAAGAGGAATCGCCTATGAGTGCGAAGCAAGCTTTCTGGGCTGTCCCGCCGAAAGACGGTGAACCGGATCTCTGGGTCTGCATGTCTTGCCTTAATGAGGTGTTTTACAGGAAAGTTCCGATGCCTGATTGCCCCTCCTGCCACGGCGTCTCGAGTTACGAGGCGTTCAGTCTTGCCGCGGTTCGGGATTGGGGCACCGACGATTTGATCGCCAAAGCGATCGAGGCGCAAGAAGCGGGGGAGGCGTTGCGGGCCGCTGCTTCTCTGTCATCTTCCGTCGAGTCGGCGCAATAACGCTTCTGCTCTCCGGAGTCCAGCCATTGGAAAAAGCGCGTCCGTTCTTGGTCGGCGGCCGGTGGCACCGGACTGCGACCCTCACGTCCCTCCACAATCCTTACTCGGGCGATCTGCTGGCGCAGGTCTGTCAGGCCGGGCCGGACGAGGCGGCCCAAGCCGCCCAGGCGACGGTGGACGGAGCCGCCGCCATGCGCCAACTGTCCGGGCACGCCCGGTCCCTTATTCTCTCGAAGGCGGCGCGGTCGATTCAGGATCGTCTCGAAGAATTCGCGCAGACGATCACCGCCGAGGCTGGCAAACCGATCACGGATGCCCGGCGCGAAGTCAGCCGCGGCATCCAAACCTTCACCATCGCGGCCGAAGAAGCAAAGCGCATCGGTGGTGAGGTCGTCCCGTTGGACTGGTCCCCCGGGATGGATTCTTATTGGGGCGTAACGCGACGGTTTCCGCTGGGGGCCATTCTCGGTATCACGCCGTTCAATTTCCCTCTCAATTTGGTGGCGCACAAGGTGGCCCCGGCGTTGGCGGCTGGGAACGCAATCTTGATCAAACCCGCACCGCAGACACCGCTGACTGCGCTGTTGCTGGGCGAGGTGTTGATGGAATCCGGCGTTCCGCCAGGCGGCTACAACGTCGTTCCTTGTCACAATACGGTGGCCGAACAATTGGTGGTGGACCCCCGGTTCAAATTGTTGAGCTTTACGGGCAGCGCTGCGGTCGGCTGGATGTTGAAGGAGAAATGCGGAAAGAAGAAGGTCGTGCTCGAGTTGGGTGGAAATGCCGCCGTGATCGTCGAGCCGGATGCAGACCTCGATCATGCCGTGCAGCGCTGCGTGACGGGCGGCTATACGTATGCCGGGCAAACCTGCATTTCCGTGCAGCGCATCTTCGTGCATGAATCGATCGTCCGCCCCTTCACCGAGAAAGTAGTGGCACAGGTCGGGCGGCTGGGCACGGGAGACCCTGCAGACGAAGCGACGGTGGTCGGACCGCTGATTGATGCCGGCGCCGCGCGCCGCGTTGAAGCCTGGATTGGGGAAGCGCTGACGCAGGGAGCACGGGTGCTGCAGGGCGGCGGCCGAAACGGATCGGTCGTGATGCCTACGGTACTGTCGGATGTCATGCCGTCGATGAAAGTGTCCTGTCAGGAGGTCTTTGGGCCGCTTGTCACCCTGACACCCTACCGAGATTTTGATGCGGCTCTGCGGGCGGTGAACGAGTCCAACTATGGACTGCAGGCCGGCATCTTTACCCAGCAGGTCAGCCGAATCTTCCACGCGTTCGAACGACTCGACGTCGGGGCCGTGCTCGCGAACGAGATTCCTACGTTCCGTGCCGATCACATGCCCTATGGCGGCGTGAAAGATTCGGGCATCGGCCGGGAGGGTGTTCGGTATGCGATCGAGGAAATGACCGAACCGAAACTACTCGTGTTCAACCTCCTCCCGCGAATCTGATCACCTCCGCTCCTGGAGAGAAAAAAATCGTCGCGCCATATTGCGGATGCACCATAAACTTGATACAACTTGCGCCCGTATCCGCCGAGCATGCGCTGCCGTGTGACGTCCATGACATTGGGGTCGATCGCGCCGTGCCGGCGATCGAGAGGATCGGTAAAGGGAGAGACGGACGATGGTACCAACGCACATGTTCTTGACGAGAGGCGTGGGAGTGCACAAGGAGAAGCTCGCTTCCTTCGAGCAAGCGTTGCGGAGCGCCGGCGTGGCCTACTGCAATCTCGTCAGCGTCTCGTCGATCCTCCCTCCGAATTGCAAGATCATCCCGCGGAAGCGTGGAGAAAAACTTCTCAATCCCGGCGAGATTACGTTCTGCGTCATGGCACGGTCGGAGACGAACGAGCGGAACCGGCTGATCTCCGCCTCCATAGGGCTGGCGGTCCCAACCGACCGCAGCACCTACGGGTATCTGTCGGAGCATCATGCCTACGGCGAAACGGACGAAGAGTCCGGGGAATACACGGAGGACCTGGCGGCGCAGATGCTGGCGACGACGCAGGGCATCGAATTCGATCCGAACGTGGCGTGGAAAGAGCGTGAGCAGGTGTTCAAGATGGGCGGTAAGATCGTCCGCACGCTGAACATCACGCAGTCGGCCATCGGACGTCCGCATCGCTGGACCACGGTCGTGGCCTTGGCGGTCTTCATCCCTCTGGAAAACCTACCGAAAAGCGCGCGGCGTCGCTGATCGCACGAAACCCCAATGGCTCTCCCGTCCGGGTGGCTTGGCCTCAACGATAATTTTCTCGGAATCGACGAGCCTTGGTGCCATCCCGATCATGCCGGGGTACTGGTACTTCCGGCTCCCTATGAGCACACGTCCAGCTATGTCCTCGGTTCGGACAGCGGCCCGTCCGCTATTATCGAAGCGTCCCGCCAGGTCGAACTGTACGATGAGACGCTGAGGAGCGAGCCCTACCGAGAATGGGGCGGGGTGGCGACCGCCTGCACATTGGACCTTAAGGGACGGGTCGATGGAACCGCGGTTCATGCGATTCAGGACTTCGTCCAGCCTCACGTCGGGAAAGGGAAGTTCGTCGTCACGTTGACCGGCGAACACACCGGAGCGTTGGGAGCCATCCGTGCCCATGCACAGATCCATCCCGGCATGTGCGTGTTGCAAATCGACGCTCATGGGGACCTTCGTCAGGCGTACCAGGGTAATCCTTTCAGCCATGCCAGCGTGATGGCTCGCGTGGTTCAAGACGGTTTGCCGCTGGTGCAAGTAGGGATTCGATCGATCAGTCAGGAAGAAATCGACCTGATCGAAAAGACGCCGAGGATCAAGACGTTTTTTGCGTCATCCATCCTCGACCCCTCGGGCCCGTACGAAGGGCGGGCATCGCGCTGGATCCCGGATGTGGTGGCGGCATGCACAGGCCCCGTGTATCTCACGTTCGACTGTGACGGGCTGGATGCTGCGCTGATGCCTGCGCTGGGGACGCCGGAACCCGGTGGGTTGGGATGGTACGACACGCTGGCATTGGTCACCGCCCTCGCCAATGGGCCCGGCATCCTCGGAATGGACATCAGTGAAATCGCCCCGATCCAGGGAATGGTCGCCCCGCAATTCAGTGTCGCCCGCCTCATCTACCGGATGTTGGGTAGGATCCGCGCCGGCCGACGCGTCCACTAGCCCGCATTATTCATGGGCGGTTCTCCTGGAACCAGCAACTCGCTGCTGCGACAAGCCTACATGAAGATCGGCTCGCATCCTCGTCAACCATCATGCAAATCCGTCCGTTCGCATGTTGACGATCCTACTGTTGTCCTCATTCGACTAATGACTGACGTTTGACGCTTGAGGTTGAATTTTATTCGGTTGACGTTGAACGTTTTGGTCGGTTGACGTATGACGGTTGACGAGTAACGAGATATTCCCAACCCATGCGAATCAATAAATTCTTCACCGAGCAGGGACTCTGTTCACGGCGCGAGGCCGACCGGATGATCGCGGAAGGCCACGTGACCATCAACGGTCGCCTCGCCAAGCTGGGCGACCGTGTGTCGGAAACCGATGTGGTGGCCCGCGACGGCATCGTGGTCAATCGCCGCACCGAAGCGCTGTACATCAAGTATCACAAGCCCATCGGCGTCACGACAACCAGCGAACCGCATGTACGGCGCAATATCATCGCTGAAATCGGTCATCCTGTGCGCATCTTTCCAATTGGCCGCCTGGACAAGGATTCGTCCGGATTGATTCTGCTGACCAACGACGGCGACATCGTGAACGACATTCTGCGGGTGGAACATGGCCATGAGCGGGAGTATCGCGTCGAAGTGGATCGGGCGTTCGATCAGCTATTTCTCGATCGCATGGCGGCTGGTGTGGTGATTCTCGGCGTTAGGACCAGGCCCTGCACCGTGACTCGTCTGGGTCCGCGCTCGTTTCGTATCATTCTGGCCGAGGGGCGAAACCGTCAGATCCGGCGCATGACGCAGTCGTTGGGATATCGGGTGGTCGCGCTCCACCGCGTCCGCATCATGCACATTACGATCGAAGGACTGAAAATCGGTGAGTGGAAAGAATTGACCGCGGCCGAGCGACAGGAGCTCTTTCGGGCCTTGGGCCGCCAGACGACGCCGGGTTCATGATCCGCCTGCTATTCGGCGCGGAGAGCCGGGTTATTGTGTTCGGCCGGCAGGGGAAGCGGGCCGGTCGGCCGGTCCGTGAGCGCCAGCTTGGTCTCGAGAGGTTGGGGCCCGTCCGTTTCTCTGGGAGAGCGGCGCAGGAATAGATTCAAGAAGGCGATGAAGAAGCTGCCGCCCACCAGCCAAAAGCTTGTCGTCCGGATGGTTTTGGTACCTTCGTCACGCATGTCTTTGGAGACCTCGGCCACCGTTTCGAGCAGCCGGTCGAGCGCGAGACTGACTTGCATGACCTTGGGACCCGCGTTATCGGCGGCATGCACTTCGGCCTTGCGCCGCAGCTCTTCGGCTTCCTGGGGGGAGCCGGCCGACCACTGCATCGTCAATAACTGAATCGTCTTGCTGGCCGCGGAAAAATACTGATCGAGGCTTTCACGCACCGCCTGGATGTCCTTTTCCTCGCTCCGACCGCTGCGCGAAACGCGAAGTCCCGCTGCGGCATAGCGATCCACGGCATGCTGGATGCGAGCGCGCTGGGTTGGCAGCGATTCGGTGATGCGCTCGAATTCCCTTCGGTCGTCGGCCTCCAACGACCGGATGATCGTGTTGCGATAACGCATCACGTCGGCGGAGATATGAGCCAAGTCGGCCGCGCCGAGCGTGTATTCCGTATACATGATGCGAAGGTCCAGATCGATTTGACTCAAGGCCTGGCCGCTGAGCCAGCCCAACCCGGCGATCAGAATGCTGATGATCAACTGGTTGGTCGAAGGGAAGGGGATTTTGAGTCGGCTTGCCAGGGGCACGGCGGTTCCTTTCACTGCGTTAAGTCTAGCAGATCGGGGCTCGGGAAATCAGCAGACCAGCGTGTACGACAAGAACAATGGCTTCTATTCCAGGACGATGCGCCGATCCACGAGGGGTGCCATTTCGGGATCGTTGGACACGAACACGACGGACCAGGGTTCCTCCTTGGAGCACAGCCGGCGCAGCAAGGTCATCCGAAGCCCCGGCTCGATATTGTGCAAGCTCCCGTCGAAGATGAGCAATTGCGGTCGGGTGACGATGGTCCGGGCGAGCAGAATCCGGAGAATTTGACTGCGGGTAAAATTAGCCCCGTTCGCCTGAACGAGCGTTTCGAGGGCGTGCGGCAGCGCGTCTACCTCCTCTTCCAACTCCACGAAGCGCAGCGCCCATCCCATGTCGTCAAATCGTACGGAGGGCCGGCGGAGCGAGATGTTTTCTTCGAGCGTTCCTTCGAACAGGATTGGCTGCGAATCCAGCATCAATCCGCGACAGCGGTTGATGTAGGACAGGGAGACATCGCGCAGATCCACGTCATTGTACCGGACCACGCCGGAAGTCGGACGATAGAGGCCGGCCAATACGAGCGCGAGGCATGTCTTGCTGATGCTCGATTTCGACAGTACGCTGATCTTTTCGCCGGGCATGACTTCAAGGTCGAAATGCTCGAAAATCAGCGTCGCCCCCTGACGATAGGATAGGTCCTTCGCCGTCAGCCGGACGCCGCAGAACGAGGGGTCCGGCAGCGACACCTCCAAGGGAATGGATGCGGCGTCCTTGGGCAATTCGAAGAGCCTGGCAAGCTCGTCGAGCGAGGTGAACACGTACAGAAGGGCGTACATCCGGCGGGCGATAATATCCGCGTTCAGCAACAGCGTTCCGACGATGACCTCTGCTGCGACAAACTGCCCCAGCGTGATATCCCCCACCGACAATAACCAGGCTCCGAGACCGATCATCCCGCTGTGGGCAAAGGCCTGAAAAATCACCGCACTCTTATACTGGTTGCCCGTCAGGATATCGCTTCTGGTTTTGCGAGCCATGACATAGGCTTGTGCAAGGCCGTCCGTCTTCTTGAGCAGGAGCGGGAGACTGTCGGTGGCTTTGAAGTGCAGCCGGTTATGGCCGACATCCTGCAGCCAGCGAAACGTTTCATAGTGGAGCCGGGAGACCTGTCGCGTGATGCCCAGCCCACCACGGCCAAAGAACGAGAGGAGGAACGCCAGGCCGGTGACGATCAGGATGTTGTAGCCGAGGAAATAAGGATGGTACATGACCAAAATTCCCATCCCGACCGCACCGGCGATCAGGATATTGACGATGTCGGTCAGCATCGCGACCAGCGCGCGCGGCAACAACTCCGCTTCGAGAAAGTAATTCGTATGATGCGGGGCAAAGGCGTCTTCTCGGAAGCGGGGAAGCGCCTCGGTGAAGGCCAACGCGATCCGTGCGTAGAGGCGCTGGACGAGAATCTCCACGGCCCGAGCCTGCAAGACGCGGAAGGCCCCCATGGACAGCAGAGCTCCCAACATGACGGCGACCAGTGTCACGATCATGATCGGCTGGATGGCAAAGGCGAACGTGTTGACTAATTCCTGCACCGTGAGCGGGATGATCAAGGCGAACAAGCTGATGGCGACCGCGTAGGATGTGATGATGAGGAGAATGCGGCGTTCGAGCCCGACGACCAGATTCAGGCGAGCGAGCACCGTCCAGACGGACGGCGGTCGCAACGCCGGGTCAGTGAGGGGCTCGTTCACGCCGATGGCTCGAATAAGGTTTCCGGTGCTGGCGCAGTCTCGGCAATCAGAGGCTCGCTGTCAAGACGGACGGCGGTGGAACGATGTCAATCCAGAATGATTCGCCGATCCACATGGGGCGTCAAATTGGGATCGTTGGAGACGAAGATGACCGACCAGGGCTCATCCTTGCTGCAGAGCCGGCGCAGAATGGTTTCGCGAAGTGCCGGCTGCATATTGTGAAGGATGCCATCAAAAATCAGGAGCTGCGGACGGGCAAGGATGGCGCGGGCGACCAGGATCCGCATGATATGGGTGGGTGCGAAGACTTTCCCGGGAGCTCGGACATGAGTCTTCAATCCTTGCGGCAAGGCGTCGATTTCCTCTTCCAGCTCCGTGAACCGAAGGGCCCACCGCACGTCGCTGTACGGAACGTAGTTCCGCCCCAGGACGATGTTTTCCTCCAATGTCCCTTCGAACAGGGACAGTTGGGAATCCAATACGAACCCCCGAAACCGGTTGACCGTATCGAGGCTGAGGTGGCGCAGATCCACCCCGTTGTAGCGGATGACGCCGGAGGTGGGGGCTTCCAATCCGGAAAGAACTCTCGCCAAGGCCGTCTTGGCGAGCGTGGTGCCGGCGTAAATGCCGATCTTTTCGCCAGGGGTGACTTCCAAGCTAAATCGCTCGAAGATGGGGGCCGTTGCGGCTCCTCCCGGCATGAACGTCAGGTCCTTGCACGTCACGCGGATACCGTGAACGGTCGGATCGGGGAGCGGGATCGACAATGTCGCGGTGTCCTGATCCTTCGGAAGGGAAAATAGGAAGTTCAACTCCGTC
>DASTLA010000193.1:0-28676 GCA_035715525.1 Nitrospiraceae bacterium | reverse complement strand
GCTTTCAGCAGCGCAATGCCGTCCGCGTGTTCGGCGGGGTCAAGCCCGGCATCACGAAGGAAGAAGCGTTGCGCGTGCTGGAAACAGCGGCCGCCCAGGCCGACGGGCCGCGAGTGACGCTCGACTACGCGGGGGAATCGCGGCAGATCCGCCATGAGGGTGCGGCACTCACCGTCACGCTCGGCTTTGCGGTCGTGTTGATCTACCTGGTCCTCGCGGCGCAATTTCAAAGCTTCCGGGACCCGCTGATCGTGCTGCTGGGATCCGTGCCGCTCGCCATCTCGGGTGCGCTGATCTTCAGCTTTCTGGATTTGACCACCATCAATATCTATTCGCAGGTGGGGTTGATCACCTTGGTCGGCCTGATCGCGAAGAACGGCATCCTGATCGTGGAATTTGCCAACACGTTGCAGGAACGAGGGCTGCCCAAGACGGCGGCGTTGCGTGAGGCCGCGCTCACACGCCTTCGACCGGTGCTGATGACGTCGGCGGCCACGGTGTTCGGCCATCTTCCGTTGGTCCTGGTGTCGGGGCCGGGGGCGGCCGCGCGCAACAGCATCGGGATGGTACTGGTGACAGGGATGACGGTCGGCACATTGTTCACTCTGTTCGTCGTGCCGGTGTTTTACTCGCTGATCGCAGCGCAACGGGAGCCGCGCAAGGTTTTTGAGCGGGCCGACACAAGGCATGCGAGTCCGGCGACGGCAGCGGAGCCGGTGTTGACGTCTTGATCGAAAGGGAACGAGGATCATGTTGAAGATTTCATCCCAGCGGACGCCGGATTCGGCAAGTCTGACGGTGGAAGGCCGTTTGACCGGTCCGTGGGTGCTCGAACTCGAGCGAGCCTGGACAAGCGTGAACGCCACGGCCTCCGCCCCGGTCGAGGTGAACCTCACGGCGGTAAGCTTCATCGGGGACGACGGGAAGGCGTTGCTCAATAGGATGTGGCAGCAGGGTGCGGTGCTGATCGCGAACGGATGCTGCACCGGCCACATCGTCAAGGAAATCACCGGCTCATGCCCGGATGATGACCTCAGAATCAAGCACAACTGAAGCGAGGGCCCCATGCGCACATTGACGGTTTTCATTGTGATATCGCTGTTCCTCGCCGGCTGCGCGGTTGGGCCGGACTACCAGCGACCGGATCTCGAAACCCCTGGCGGCTTTCGCATGGCCCAAGGGGAAGAGACCGAGTCCTTCGCCAATCTCTCCTGGTGGGAATTGTTGAAAGACCAAGAACTCCAGCGCCTCATTCGCGAGGCCTTGGAGCACAACAAGGATTTGAAACGGGCGGTGGCCTCCGTCGAGGAATTTCAGTCGCGCTTGTTCATTGCGAACATGGATTTTGCGCCGAAAGCCGACGTGACGGTCAACGCGCCGGCATTCGGCCGGAAGGCCAGTTTCTTGTTCCCTGGTTTCCCGAATCCCTTCAACTATTACATTCAGGGGAATCTTTCGTGGGAGCTCGATATCTGGGGACGCATCCGCCGTTCAAATGAAGCCGGGCGGGGCGACCTGCTGGCGCGCGAGGATGCCCGCCGTGCCGTCGTGTTGCAACTGGTGAGCGGGGTGGCCGAGGCCTATTTCGATCTGTTGCAATTCGACATGCAACTCGACGTCGCGACCAGGACGTTGGCCTCCTGGGAAGAATCGGTGCGCATCGCGCAGGCACGCCTGCGGCAGGGCATGATTTCGAAGATCGATGCGGATCAGTTCCAGGCCGAACGAGCCAACGCCGCGGCGCGCGTGGCTGAATTGACCAGGCAAAAAGTCCAGAAGGAAAATCAACTGAGCGTGCTGTTGGGCCGGAATCCGGGCGAAATCCCGCGGGGGCGATCGTTGACGGAGCAGGTGCTGCCGCCCGATGTGCCGCCGGGGTTGCCGTCCGATTTGCTGCAGCGCCGGCCGGATCTCGTGCAGGCGGAACAGGAGCTGGCGGCAGCGACCGCCCGGATCGGCATGGCGAAGGCGGACCGGTTCCCGAGGTTGAGCATCACGGGGATTCTCGGAGTGGCCAGCCCGCAGCTTACGCGACTGATCGCCGATCAGACCGCCTTCGGTGTGGCCGGCCCGAGCGTCACTGGACCACTGTTCAACGCGCAGGTGTTAGGCTTCCAGCAGGCAGCCGTCGAGGCGCAGGCCCGGCAGGCCTTGGCTCAGTACGAGCAGTCGGTGCTCGTCGCGTTCCGAGAGGTGGAGGACGCGTTGGTGGCCGTGCGGACGGCGCGGGAGCAGCGCGCCGCGCAAGCGGAACAGGTAGAGGCCCTGCGATCTGCGCTCCGTCTGGCGACCCTTCGCTACAAGGGCGGCCTGGCCAATTATCTGGACGTGTTGATCGCACAGCGGAACCTGTTCGATGCTGAGCTGTCTCTGACGAGTACGCACCGGTTCCATCTTGTGTCGGTCATTCAGCTGTACAAGGCTCTCGGGGGCGGATGGTCTCCGCTCGACGCAGCCCAACAGATGCCGGGGAAAGCGGTTGAAACCGGGCAGGCGGCTCCGCCGGCTGGCAAGCTCAACGCAGAACGCGGGTGACGAAAGAGCTGCCGACTCCGTCGAAGACCCCATAGATTCACCCGGGCTTCGAGGGGCCTCGAAACGAGGACGAACGATCTCGCAACGGTTCAGGGGGAGAAATCATGCGCTGGATGATGGTTCTTCTTCTCGGCACGGTGGTGGAAGGCGCGTCGCTCGGTGCGTTCGCTGAACGCGAATCGCCGGCGCACGCGATCGAACGTGGAGCCAATCTCGTGAAACGCGAGGTCATGGACAGGACCAGCGATGACTGGGATGTCAGGACCGTCGAACTGCAACCCGGCGCAGGTGATGCACCGCCGTATCAGATCCGTGGAGGGCAATTGGTCTTTGTCCTCGAAGGGGCGGGGCGTCTGGAGGCTCCTGGGAAACCGTCCGTTCCGTTGAGTCCGGGCAGCATCGTCACAGTCGAGTCCAGAGTTGAATCCCTGCTCAAGAACGACAGCCCGACTAAAAGGTTGAAAGTCCTCGTGCTGTTCCAGGTCGGGAAAGGGCGGCAAGCTCCATCCTCCGCAGATCATCCCCTCAAGAGCCGGCAACCGAGCAAGTCGCCTGAGCTTGGCTTGATCTTCTAACCTCTGAAAGGCTCTCCGCGGTGAGCCATGGCAGACGAAGCGCAGCAGACTGATCCGTTGACGCTGGCTGTTGCGACCCATGCCTTTCCCCGGTACATCGTATGGTGAAGTTGGACGAGCATCCCACCGTCAGAGCCGTGCGGGAACGGCTTCCGCGGGCTGACGCGGCCGATCGGTCGTCGCCGCTCGATGCCGATTGGGTCAGGCGTTTGTGCTTGGAAGCCGGTGCGGACGACGTCGGCCTCGTCGAGATCGATCGACCGGAACTGGCAGAGGATCGTTCCGGCATCTTGGCCACCTTCCCTCACGCCAAGTCGTTGGTCAGCTTCGTGTGCCGAATGAACCGGGAACCGATCCGCAGTCCCGCCCGTTCGGTGGCGAACTTGGAATTCCACCATACCGGCGATCGGGTAAACGACGTGGCCCGCCTGCTCGTGGCGGCTCTGGAGAGGTGCGGTATCCGCGCGATGAACCCTTCCATGGGATTCCCGATGGAGATGGATCGCTTCCCAGGTAAGATCTGGGTGCTGTCTCACAAGCTCGCCGCCGTGGCGGCGGGTTTGGGGCGAATGGGCGTCCATCGCAACGTGATCCATCCGAAGTTCGGCAGCTTCGTTCTTCTCGGGACTGTCCTGATCGATGCCGTGGTGAGCCGCTATGACAGGCCGCTCGATTACAACCCCTGTCTGGAGTGCAAGTTATGCGTCGCCGCCTGTCCGACCGGTGCGATCGGTGCCGATGGGGCGTTCGATTTCTCGGCCTGTTACACCCATAACTACCGCGAGTTCATGGGCGGCTTCACCGACTGGGTCGAGCGGATCGCAGACAGTTGCGATGCGAAGGCCTATCGGCGGCGCGTCAGCGATGCCGAGTCCGCCTCAATGTGGCAAAGCCTGTCGTTCGGCGCAAATTACAAGGCCGCCTATTGCCTGGCCGTCTGCCCCGCCGGCGAGGAAGTGATCCCGCCCTACCTGGATGACTCTAAACGCCATGTCGACGAGGTCGTGAAGCCGCTTCAACGCAAGCCAGAAACGATCTACGTGGTCGCGGGGTCCGACGCCGAGGGATATGTCGCGAGGCGGTTCCCTCAAAAACGCCTCGAGCGCGTCGGCAATGGACTCCGCCCAAGCTCCGTCGGTCAATTCCTCACCGGCCTGCCGAATGTCTTTCAACGCGGAAGGTCCGCCGGTCTGGATGCGACGTACCACTTTACGTTTACGGGCGAGGAGCCGGGACAGGCCACGGTCACGATTTGTGACAAGACGATCCTCGTCCAGGACGGCCATAGCGGGCAGGCAAATGTGCGAATCACGGCGGACAGTCGCACCTGGCTTCGGTTCGTTCGGAAGGAGGGAAGCTTGGTCTGGGCCTTGCTCACCCGCAGGATTCGCGTGAGTGGTCCGCCGACCTTATTGATCAGATTCAGCCGGTGTTTCCCCTCGTGATTGCGAAAGGTGCATCCATCTCGAAGGGACCATTCACGACGGCGGGAAGGCAGCAGGCTCAGGCGACATCGATCCGGGCATGAGGTATCCCGACGTGAGGAGTTTCAAAATAAAGCTCGGCCTGCTGATTCCAGCCACGAACAAGGGGCGGGCCGATTGCTTCGAGAATTATGAACAGGATGGCACTCCTGCGGGGGTCCCCCGGAGTCATGATGGTGAGGAGACTTATGACGAACAAGGCAAAGGTTACGGAAATCGCTCCTGATCAGTATGTGATTTCAATCTACGTGCCGGATTTTAATCTGCGGTTCAATCATTATCTGATCAAGGACGAAGAACCGCTCCTGTTTCACACCGGGATGAAACACATGTTTCCTGAGCTGCGAGAGGCGGTGGCGCGTCTCATCGATCCCACCACGCTGCGTTGGATTGCGTTCAGCCATTTCGAATCCGATGAGTGCGGCGCACTCAATGAATGGCTGGCGCTCGCGCCACGCGCGGAACCCCTGTGCGGGCTGGTGGGCGCGTTGGTCAGCGTGAACGATTTCGCCGATCGACCGGCGCATGTGCTCTCCCAGGACGACATCCTCAAGACCGGCAGGCATCGGTTTCGATTCCGCCAGACACCGCACGTGCCGCATAATTGGGAAGCCTGCCAGCTGTTCGAAGAAGAAACCGGCACGTTGTTGTGCTCCGATCTGCTCACGCATGAGGGGGATGTCGAGGCGGTCACCGAATCCGATGTGGTGGAACGAGCCAGGCGCGCGTTGATCGGAGGACAGAGCGGACCGTTTGCGAACCCTTATCCCTACACGCCGTTGACGGAGCCGATCCTGCACGGCTTGGCCGACCTCCTGCCGAAGCGGCTGGCGCTCATGCATGGATCGGTCTTCGTGGGAAACGGGGCGCGGGCGCTGAAAGACTTGGCGGTGACCCTCCGCGAGGTGTTCGCTCCCGACGCGTAGGAACCGCGAACGTCCTCACCGGCTGTGGCAGGATGACGCCTGTGCGGAGGACATAAATCGGCGGCCCATGCTCGGCTCGAATGAGGAGGGGAGCGCGAGCGAAGGAGTGAACGCGGGCGCAAGCCTTGTTCGATGCCATGATCGTTCCTCCACTTATGAGATGAAGGGTAGGAACATTTCACGGAATCACGCGCCAAGATCACGCGGACATTCGATCGGGCAGACCTCGCTCCCCGGCCGTGGTTGTTGCCGGCCGGATGACTGGGCGATGTCGTTGCCGGCAAGACGGCGATGGGAAGAAATGCGTGACAATCGGGGCAATTGCGATGAAGTCTTTTGGGCTGGCAGAACCGATCAGGTGGCTCGTGCTGGGGTTGCTCTTGGTCTTGGCCATGATTGGGACCGGCGGGCCGGATACCTGGGCCGAGGCCGTCGCGCCGAGCCAGCACTGGGGAGCCATTGCCTATCCGGATCAGCAGCGAACCCTCTTGGCAGGCGTGACCCTGAATCGGTTCACCGAGTTCAAACAGGACGGGCAGCGGTTCAGCGCCGCTCACGAATCCGAGGGATTCAATTTCGCGACGATCAGTTGGACGGAGCGTCCGACGAGCCTGCCCGGCTGGGCCTTCAATCTGCCAGGCGGCATCGGACCGACGTATCCCGAGCCGACACGGTGGTTGCAGAACAGGTTCGTCCACCATCTCTTGAGCAACAATCCAGTGCCGGTCGGACGGTCGCGCGAAGAAACCGATATCATGATCAATGGATCGGTGACGCGGTGGCTCCCCATTTTCGGTCAGGGCGATGCCGGGTTTACGGGTGTGGGCGTTGCGTCCGGATCGCTGTATCACGAGGCCTTCGCCCGGGCCGGTGTGAGGCGCCTGTCGATCGCCCAGATGTTGGAGCCAGTGACTGGTCCGAGCGCGGCGCTGCAACGATTCTCCCGCTTCGTGCGATTCTCCGCCATGGGCCAGTATGGCCGCCTGTACGGCGGATCCGCCTACGGAGATGCCGTGCTGGCCGAGCAGTCCTTCCTCGGGCAGGCGTCGATATCCATCGGCATCTATGGAGATAGCCCGCAGGCGCCTGACTGGGAACTCGAATTTGCCGCCACGATCGATTCCGGTCTGTTCGTCACGAACGCCGGACATACGATCGAACGGCGGTTCGGCTCCATTGCCTTTCGGTTTCCCTATGGGGTGCTGGAGACCTGGAATGATTGGCTGGGTGGTACGGACAGCGGACCGACGTATGGCGTCCAGTTGATGGTGGATGTGCGAAAACTGTACGAGGCAGCGGCGGCGCCCTAACGTCGAACCCGCTTAGACTACCCGGTGATTGCCGGTTGCCATGAGGTTCATGCTTTTGGCATCAAAGAGCGAGCATCGGTGAGTTGATACATTCCGCGGGCGGCCACGGGGTAGAGCGAAAACAAAGGCGTCCCGGACGGGACCAAGGCCGTATCCACGTTCGGCAACAGTTGAAGGTGCATGTTGACGAAGTTAAAGCTCATCCCGCGTTGCCACGGCTGACTCCCGACGCCGGCGTACGCAGGAATTTTCTCCGTGGCGTACGTTCGAGTCAATAAGCCCGCGCCCCCTTGCAGGCCGTATTCGTGCAAATCGGGCGCCCCCTGTACCAGCAGGGAAAGGCTGCTCGCATCGAACCATACTTTGATGTTGCAGCCCACCTGCACATAGGGCCCGAGTGTGTTGGTCCCCTCCAAATAGGCGCGAGGTAGTCCGATTTCGAACGGCACGTCTGTCGGGACTGCGCGCTCCACGGTCCCGAGTCGCGTCTCTCTGAGGGGCGAAACGGAAACGAACAAAAGATGAGGGTCGGCCATATCGAGATCGAGGACCTGATCGTCGTAGTAACTCACCAGGCGGCCCATTTCGTATCGTAAAGGAAACGAGTAGCCGGTTTTGGCGTACCAGATGCGAAGGCCCGCCTCCAAGGGATCGTCCGGCTTTCGGCTGATCTTGATATCGAAGGGAAGCATCACGTGCCAGGCGGCAGTCCTGGCGGCTACGAATGGGGCACAGGCACCCGGAAACTCTTTGTGGACCGACCGATCGTCCGGGGCAAACGTGCGGGTCTGGCTCGTAAAGTGCTGCGCAACCTTGGCCTCTTTCGAAAGACGAAATTTTTTCTGGTAGTAGAGCGAGGCCTGCTGCTGAGCGACGGAGAAGAAGTAATCCGGCATGTCGGTTTCAATGATAAGCGGCGGCCGCGCATTGGCGCGGGGGACGGTCCGAGGCTCGGGCTTGAGCGCGGCGTTGTAGAGGTCGAGCTCCGCCGTCAGCCGTTGAATCTCATGCTGGATTTCTTGCGCAAGCATCGCATCGTAGAACGAAGTTTTCGGGAGCAGGTCAAGAGCCTTCTGCAGGCAATCCAGCTTGTGGCCATGTCGCTTCGGTTCATCCGCGAACGCTTCGTTGATGGCCATGAAGAGGTTGAATTGTTCCTCTGCCGTCAACCCGATCGTGGGGAAGCTATGATCCTTGATGAAGGCAAACGCCAGAGGGCCGAACGATTCGGCCTTGCGGATGCAGAGGGTGAGGAGGAAGTTGTAGTGTGCCCGGGCTTCTTCCGGGGTCATGGTCCAAAAATACTATCGAAAGCCGTTTGGGGAGGGCAAGTGCTGAAGAACCGCTTTTTTGCCTTCCGTTACGGATTCCGGCTTGGCTATCATACACACACGATCACGTAGGCCGACGAAAGCGGAGTTGAGCCGTCATGAGCCACACCTTGCGAATCAAAACCAACCGGGCCAAGGAAATCGTCGATCTGACCGAGCGGCTGGAACAGGCAATCGGGCAGGCGGGCATGAAAGAGGGGCTGTGCAGCATATTCGTGACGCATACGACCGCCGCGATCACGACGGGCGAAATCGGAGAAGGTACTGAGCAGGACTTGCTGGACGTCGTGGAGCAGTTCATACCCAAGATACCTTTCCGCCACGCCCACGATCCCTCTCATGCCTGGTCTCATATGGCGTCCTCCGTCCTGGGGCCTTCCCTGACGATCCCCGTATCGGGCGGCACCCTGGCGCTCGGGACCTGGCAGTCGGTCCTCCTGGTCGAGCTGGATGGCCCGCGGGAGCGTACGGTGCATGTGACCCTGGTTCCTCTTTGACATGGGACATAGGGACTGCCCGAACCTTGCCTGGCAGGCCCGAGGACCGAGCCTGCATATCTCTTTCGTCCGCCAGCAATGTCGCTTCCCATTGTCCATACGCTCAGTCTGGTGTTCGTGGCGCTGCTGCTGGGCCCCTCGCTGGGGCACCTGTTCGAGCTCCCGAACAAAGTCGGGCTGTCACGGCAAGATTATCTGACGGTTCAGCAAATCTATCGCGGCTGGGCGCTGTTCGGGTTTGTCGTCGGTGCCGCCCTGCTCTCCACGCTCGGCCTGACGGTTCAGCTCTGGTCCCGTTCGAGACCCGCGCGTTCGGCGCTGACCGCGTTTCTATGCCTGGTGGGCACCCAGGTGATCTTTTGGACCTGGACCTATCCCGCCAACGTGGCGACCGACAATTGGACGATCCTGCCCGACGGCTGGACGAATTTGCGTGCGCAATGGGAATATTCGCACGCCGCCGGAGCGGGCCTGAATTTTGCTGCCTTCCTCGCTTTGATACAGGCGTGGCCCGGTCGCGGGAAGCCTGAGCAGCAAAGAAGCATTGGAAGCACAACGGAGGCAAAGTAATGGCAAGCATGACGGCAGCTCAATTACTCGTGCGCTGCTTGGAAAATGAGGCGGTCGACTGCATGTTCGGTCTTCCGGGCGAAGAAACGCTCGAGCTCTCCGATGCGCTTCTGGATTCCCGCATCCGCTTTATTGAAACGCGCCACGAGCAGGGCGCGGCATTCATGGCCGACGTCTATGGGAGGCTGAGCGGCAAGGCAGGGGTCTGTCTTTCGACGCTGGGTCCGGGAGCCACGAACTTGTTGACCGGTGTTGCCGATGCCTATCTCGACCGCGCTCCGCTGGTCGCCATTACGGGGCAAGCTTCCTTGAATCGGCGGCACAAGGAATCCCACCAGTACATCGACGTCATGTCGATGCTGAAACCGATCGTGAAGTGGAATACCTCGATTCCGAAACCGGAGGTGATCCCGGAGGCCGTCAGGAAGGCTTTCAAGATTGCGCAGACGGAGAAACCAGGGGCGACGCACCTGGAGTTGCCGGAGGACGTGGCCGAAGAAGCGGTTCGGTTCGCGGCGGACCCGCTGTTCGTCCAGGCCCCGGTCCTGCCGGAGCCGGTACCGGCTCAAGTGGAGCGGGCCGTGCAGGCCATCGGCTCCGCGAAGCGCCCGCTGATTCTGGCCGGAAACGGTGTGATTCGCGGTCGGGCGGCCGACGCCGTCAAGCAGTTCGCCCGCGCGTTACGAATCCCGGTCCTGCACACGTTCATGGCAAAAGGCGTGCTGCCCGACAGCGATCCCCTTTCGCTCTATACGATCGGGATGCAGGCCAGGGACTATGCAGCCATCGTCATGGAGCAGGCCGACGTGATTATCGCCTTGGGGTACGACTTCGTCGAGTACGCGCCCTGTTTCTGGAATGCCGGGCGCGACAAGCGGATCGTGCACGTCGATGTGTCGCCGGCCGAGGTGGATGAGCATTACATCGTCGAAGTCGGTGTGCTCGGTGATCTCCGCCTTTCGCTCAACCTCATCGCCGGCCGACTGTCGCCTTGCGGCGAGGTGTGGTCCGGCCATGCCCGCAGGACAGTGGTGGAGGGATTTGAAGCCGAATCGGCCGGTGCGAGGGCCTGGCCGGTCCGGCCGCAATATTTGATGAGCGAATTGCGTGCCGCCTTGCATCCCGACGATGTGGTGCTCTGCGATGTCGGGGCTCATAAACTGTGGATGGCGCGCATGTTTCCTTGCGAGGTCCCCAATGCCTGCATCATCTCGAACGGGTTTGCCGCCATGGGGATTGCCGTGCCCGGGGCCATCGCGGCCAAATTATGGCATCCTGACCGGCGGGTGGTCGCGGTCACCGGCGACGGCGGTTTTCTCATGAACTCGCAGGAACTGGAAACAGCGGTGCGACTGGGTCTGCCGTTCGTCACGTTGGTATGGCGGGACAACGGCTACGGAGTGATCCGGTGGAAGCAGCAGCTACGGTACGGCCGGACCTCGGCCGTTGAATTCGGGAATCCCGACGTCGTGCGCTACGCAGAGAGTTTTGGCGCCGTCGGCTACCGTGTGGAGGACCAGTCGGAACTCAGGCCGATTCTGGCGAAGGCCTTGACCGATTCGGTCCCGGCGGTGATCGATTGCCCGGTCGATTATGCGGAAAACCTTCGACTGACCGAGCGGCTCCAAGCCCTTCGGCCCTAGCGAGCGCTACCAGGAGCCGCCTTGTCGATTTTCGGCCGGTTCGACGACTAAGGTATGAAAGACGATCAACCTTCTCATGGGGGGTGCTCATGAAATATCTCTGCCTGGTGTACGTGGAGGAGAAAGTGTTGGGGGCGATTCCGAAAGACGAGCGCAAATCCCTGTCGGACGAATCGATGGCCTATTGCGACCGGCTGCAGCGGCTCGGGCAGCTGGTGGCGGCCTCCCCGCTGCACCCGGTGGAGACCGCCGTGACAGTGAGGGTGCGCAACGGACAGACCACGACCACCGACGGCCCGTTCGCTGAAACCAAGGAGCAGCTCGGCGGCTATTTGCTCGTCGATGTCCGCGATTTGAACGATGCCATCCGCGTCGCGTCGAATTTTCCGGCTGCTCGCCTCGGCAGCGTCGAGGTGCGTCCGCTCAAAGAACTCGGCTGTGCGTGACATGAGCCTGCTTCCCTCGGCGGCCCGGCCGTCAATGGGCTGATCGTCCGGAACCCTGCCCGCTGGAACCGTTCTCCACCCGCAGGATTTTGAGCTCGACCTTGATGGGCTTGCCCGCCAAGGGGTGATTGTAGTCCATCACCGCCGAGCTGTCCGATAACTGAGTCACGGTTGCGGGCTTTCCATTTCCATCCTGAAGCACATCGCCTTCCTTCGCCCCTTTCGGAAGGTCGCTTCGTGGGATCGTGGCTTTTTTGGATGCATCGTACGGACCGAATCCTTCGTCCGCGGAGAGATCGAGGTTCTTCTGGTCTCCCATCTTCATGCCGGAGATTTCTCGCTCCAAGGCCGGGAGCACTTCATGACGTCCCTGAACGAATTGTCCGACATCCCTGATGTCCAGCCCCTCTCCCGGCACCGTGATGTGATAGGCCATCGTGACGTTGGAGCCGTCGACGATGGTCGGGGGAGTCTCCGCTCGGCTGTTCAGGGCCGGTGCAGACCACATCATCGATAGGACCAACGCTCCCATCATTGCTTGATTCCCGCGAGCGCTCGCCATGACCGCCTCCTTTCTTCTGTTTCACGATTAATTTATCTTTGCGCGAGAAGATACCATGCCACCGACACCGTGCAAGCTGCGATTCTGTTGTCGTGTTTTCGGCGACCCGGCTCTCCAGCCAGACCAAGAGGAGTCCGTCCACCGCAAATGCGCTGCCAGAGATGGAGCAAAAGGGAATGGGCCTGTTTACAATGGTTTGTCGCGTGCAGTTTTTGGCGCATCCGGCCGTGAAGAGCCAAGTTGTCCGGGGAGAAGGCCAAAATATTCGTTCTGTCCGCGACATGAAGGAGTTTGACAGTCTGTCCCGATTGGATAATTCTTCCGGCCTGGGGCGGACGGAAGTCATCTCGCTATCGAACGAGTCGGCACGTCAATGGACGACAACGCGACAAACCAAGCGCGTGTGCGCGCGGAAGAGGTCTACCGGGCCGAGTCCCGCCAGGTACTGGCGACGCTCATCCGCTTGCTGAAGGATTTCGACCTCGCCGAGGAGGCGCTGCACGAGGCGTTCGTCGCGGCGATGGAGCAGTGGCCAGAAGACGGCATCCCGGCGAATCCTCGCGCGTGGCTCGTGTCGGCCGGCCGCTTCAAAGCGATCGACGGCATGAGGCGGCGCGCGCGTTACGATGCTTCTCTGACCGAATTGGCGAGGCAGGTCGAATGTACGACGCGAGATCCGTTGGAACAGGAAGACGTGCACATTGAAGACGACCGCATGCGATTGATCTTCACCTGCTGCCACCCTTCGCTCAAGCCCGAAGCCCAGGTGTCGCTGACCCTTCGGGAAGTGTGCGGGCTCACGACGGAAGAGGTGGCACGCGCCTTTCTCACTTCCGCGCCCACGCTCGCCCAACGGATCGTGCGTGCGAAGGCCAAGATCCGCGACGCCCGCATTCCCTATGAAGTGCCGCCCCCAGCGGAATTGCCGGATCGATTGGATTCCGTGCTCCATGTGGTGTATCTGGTGTTCAACGAAGGCTATTCCGCCTCGTTCGGGCCGTCGCTCACCAGGGCGGACCTTTCGGGGGAGGCTATCAGGCTCGGCCGGCTCTTGCTGGAGTTGCTTCCGCAGCCGGAGGTCATGGGACTGCTGGCGCTGATGTTGTTGCATGAATCCCGGCGCGCCGCGCGGGCCAACCCCGAAGGCGATCTCATACTCTTGGAGCATCAAGATCGGAGCCTATGGAATCGCGCCCACATGCGCGAAGGTAGGGCGTTGGTCGAACGGGCAATGGCGGCCGGCGAGATCGGCCCCTATACGATTCAGGCGGCGATCGCGGCGGTGCATGCAGCGGCACTGGACCCGGCTGCCACGGATTGGGCCAAGATCGTGGCCCTGTACGACCTCTTGCTGCAGAGCGACCCTTCACCGATCGTCGAGTTGAACCGGGCGGTCGCGGTGGCAATGAGGGACGGCCCGGAGGAGGGCGTCAGGCTCATCGACGGGATTATGTCGCGCGGCTTGCTCGCGGACTATCATCTCGCCCACTCCGCGCGAGCGGATCTGTGCCGGCGACTGGATCTGCGCTCGGAAGCGCGCGACTCGTACGAGCGGGCCCTCAGCCTGGCCAAGCAGGAGCCGGAGAGAAGGTTTTTGCAGAGGCGGCTGCTGGAATTGGACAGCCGCTCCCAGCAGTGAGGGGCACCGGTTGCAACGCCCCGGATCAGCTTGTACAGTGCATTAGCGCCCGCCGTGCAACAAGGAGGCTGCCTCAATGACTCAAAAGAGATCCGTGCTCGTCGGATTGATCGTGTGGTATCTGGTCTTGTCGGTTTGGACGGCCTATGAGCCGGCCGACCGGCAGTTCTGGTTGATGGCGAGCCTCTTGCCGCTGCTGCTGGTGCTCACGTTGGTGAGCACCTACCGCTTTATCCCGCTCTCGCATGCGTCCTACGCTTTGATCACTATGTTCCTCACGCTGCACACCGTCGGCGTGCACTACACGTATGCGCAAGTTCCGATGGGCGCGTGGGTCGATCAGGCTTTGCACGCCGGCCGGAACCACTATGACCGGGTCGTGCATTTTTCCTTCGGCTTCTTGCTGACCTACCCAATCGAGGAGCTGTTTCGACTTACCGGGTTCCTTCGGGGCTGGTTGCTCTACTATCTTCCGGTCATGACGATTCTTGGGCTGAGCGGGCTTTGGGAAATCATCGAATCGTGGGTTGCTCGGGCCCTGCACCCGGAGTTGGGCATGACCTACCTTGGGTCGCAGGGGGATCCGTGGGACGCGCAAAAAGATATGGCGGCGGCCCTCTACGGCTCGTTGCTGTGCGCCGCGTTGCTGCTCGCCTTGCGTTGGAGGAGCGTCCGCCAAGGCAACGCGACGCACAGCTCCTTAGCCGATTCCCTCAGCTGAGTTCAGCAAGAGGCCGGGTTGCGAGTACCGGGACTGCTTCAAGGGCTTGCACTGTGGTACGCCGCTCTCTGGATCGTCTTGGCCGTTGCTCCCTACGACCGTCAGGACTGGTTTCTCGAGAATATCTTGGCGGTGGCCGCAGTGGGGGCGCTGTCGGCGACTTATCGAAGGTTCCAGTTTTCGGCCACCTCCTACGTCCTGATCACGGTTTTCCTCACGCTGCATGCCATCGGTGCGCACTACACCTATGCGGAGGTGCCGTTCGGGCATTGGCTGCAACAGATCTTCGGACTGTCGAGAAATCCCTTTGACCGGATCGTCCACTTCTCCTATGGACTCTTGCTGGTCTCTCCGCTGCGCGAGTTGCTCATGCGGTTGGCGGGGGTGCGGGGGTTTTGGTCGTACTATCTCCCGGTGAGCGGCATGATTGCTCAGAGCGGGTCCTTCGAGATCGTCGAAGCGCTGGTGGCGCAGGCGGTCAGCCCGGATTTGGGCAGTGCTTATTTGGGGACGCAGGGAGACGAATGGGACGCGCAAAAAGACATGGCCGCGGCATCCGCCGGCGCGTTGCTCACCATGGTCGTGATCGGGATCGCCCGCAGGTTTCCGAAACGGTGAATCAACAGGCGATGGTGAATCAACAGGCGATATTGATGGCCGGATCGCAAAAAAGCGGCCCGATGGCCGGAGGGGACATGTACTGCGAGGAAGGATCTCGTGCGCCCAGCGAACCGGTAAGGGGAGGGCCGCCCTGCATGCCGGGTAGGCCTCGACCCGCTCCGGTGAATACAGGGGCCCTGTTACTCGGCGTTGTCGAGGGTGCCAGGGCGTTGGTCGTTGCCGGTGTGACCACCGTGGCGGGGATCCCGCTCGTCGGCGCGGACAAAGGTTGGATCGGCGAAATCGAGGCCGAGGTCGGAGAAGTCGCCGAGGGAGATGAGAGCGTTCCGGAAGCCGTTTGAGCCGACGGCTCCCCGAACCATCCCACGACAGAAGTGGCGACCAGCAGACCCATCCAGAGTGTCAGCTGGGGAATGGGCGGACGCGTGGGTGGAGGCGGCGACGGTTGAGGATCGGGCAGAGGCGGTTGGGGCGGAGGAAAGGGACTGGGATCGGGAGGCATCGGTCCGGGGTCCGGATCGGGACTCGGCCGCTTGAGACTCGCATTGTAGGTCGTCATGTCTCTTACCCTACCAGGGTTGGCTCGATTTTGCAGCTGGCCAATGCCCTAGCCCATCCTCTGAAGCAGGAATGCGGGATTTCGGCAGAATCTGGGGTTTCTCCCCGTACAACCCGTGAGCGTTCCATGTTCCTTGAGGGGATGCAGCCGACGATCATCGTTCTCATGGGTGTCGCAGGCGCGGGGAAGACGACCATCGGTCGCCGCTTGGCTCAAGAGTTGGGATGGCACTTTTGCGACGGAGACGAGTTTCACTCGCAGGCCAATATCGACAAGATTCGTAGCGGTCATCCGCTCGATGACGAGGATCGCCGGCCCTGGCTTGCCCGCATCCGCGAGTCTATCGTGAACTGGATCAGGGACGACCGGCGAGTCGTCCTGGCCTCGTCCCTGCTCAAGGCCAAATATCGCGCAGCCGTGCTGAATGGCGTCAGGGACCGAGTAACGATGGTCTATCTCGATGCCGATCCTCCGGTGCTGCGGTCGCGTCTCTTGAACAGGCCCGGCCATTTCATGGGCGAAGCGTTGCTCGAAAGCCAGCTGGCGATTCTCGAAGTGCCTTCCGAAGCTCTCCACGTCGATGCCTCACTGCCACCGGACGCAATCGTCCAGCGCATCAGGACCGACCTAAAGCTCTAGCCCAATTCCCCGCCATCACCGTTCCTCTCATCGAAATAGTTCCAGCTTCTTCTACCTATTTTTCGACCTGTCGATTTTTTGCCCCGGCCACGACTATCTCTCGAGATCCAAATAAGCGAGATCCGGGAAATGCCGACATATCGGCGGGCTGCCGAATCAGCGGCAGGGAGGGGTTCGGCAGCCGGTCGTGGGACTCGCCTTAAAACGGACTACGCTGCTTCCTTTCCTTCAATTTTCGCCGGTTACGGGAAGTAGCGGGACCTAGGGCCCTTGGAATGGCGATTGCCTAGCATATTTTGTCTTCCCAACTGTCGAATTCCCTGCTTTGCGTTCGACTATCCAATGAGAGCAGCCACAGTGAGACCAAAAAAATGGAAAAGGAGAAGGGACCATGCGGTTCATGATCATCGTGAAAGCCACGAAGGAGTCGGAAGCAGGCGTCCTGCCGAGCAACAAGTTGCTCACGGACATGGGAAAGTTCAACGAAGAGCTCGCCAACGCCGGGGTTCTCATGGCTGGAGAAGGGCTGCACCCCAGCTCGAGGGGAGCACGGGTGAAATTCTCTGGTGCGAAACGGACCGTGACCGACGGTCCATTTCCCGAGACCAAAGAACTCATTGCAGGCTTTTGGCTGTGGCAATGCAAATCGATGGAGGAAGCCATCGAATGGGTCAAACGATGTCCCAATCCCCATAACGAGGACAGCGAAATCGAAATTCGGCCGCTGTTCGAGGCGGAAGACTTCGGGGTCGCGCTGACTCCTGAGCTGCGAGAACAAGAAGAACGGGTGCGGACGCATGCTGCCAAGCGAAAGTAGCGAGGGAACTATGCTCACATATTTTGGAATAACAAGCGTACTGGCGGTCGGCGGTCTACTTCTGTATGCGGCCAGAAAGCCCGATACGTTTCGCATCGAGCGATCGATTCACATCAATGCGCCGGCCGAAAAGATCTTTCCCTATATCAACGACTTTCGGCGGTGGATCGATTGGTCGCCCTGGGAGACGATCGACCCGGCCTTGAAGCGGAGGCATCGCGGCGCTCCGAACGGCTTGGGTGCGCTGTATGAATGGGAAGGGAACAATAAAGTGGGCCAAGGCCACATGGAGATTTTGGAATCGACCCCGCCCTCGAAGGTCGTCATACAGCTCGATTTCATCAAGCCGTTTGCCGCGCGCAATCGCGCCGATTTCACGCTCGAGCCCAAGGACGGTCGGACGGAGGTAACTTGGGCGATGCACGGACCTCATCCCTTCATGATGCGCGTGATGAGCGTGGTGATGAACATGGACAAGACGGTGGGGAAGAACTTCGAGGCCGGGTTGGCGAATCTCAAGGCACTCAGCGAGAAGTAGGGACACATCCGATGAGTCCATCGTTGAAAGGCAAGGTTGCGCTGGTCGCAGGCGCGACTCGCGCGGCAGGCCGCGGTATCGCCATCGAGTTGGGGGCAGCCGGCGCCACTGTCTATTGCACGGGACGGACGACCCGCGCGCAGCCGTCCGAAATGAATCGTCCGGAAACCATCGAAGAGACCGCCGAATTAGTGCGGCAGCTGGGCGGCCAGGGCATTGCGATTCAAGTCGATCATCTGGAGGCGGGTCAGGTAGAGAGGCTGGTGGCCCGCATCGAAAGAGAGCAAGGACGTCTCGATGTGCTGGTGAACGACGTGTGGGGCGCGGATCATTTGATCGAGTGGAACGTGCCGATCTGGCAGCATTCGCTCGAAAAGGGGTTGCGCATGCTGCGGCTCGCCGTCGACACCCATATCATCACCAGCCACTATGCCTTGCCGTTGCTGATCAAGCGGCCGGGCGGGCTGGTCGTCGAGATGACCGACGGCACGGCGGACTATAACGCTGTCAATTACCGTTTGTCCTTGTTCTACGATCTCGCGAAGCAGTCGGTCATCCGTATGGCGTGGGGACTCGGGCAGGAATTGCGACCGCACGGAGGTACTGCCGTGGCAGTGACGCCTGGATGGCTGAGATCCGAACACATGCTGGACGTCTACGGGGTCACGGAAGCCACTTGGCGGGACGCCACGGCGAAGCAACCCCACTTCGTCATTAGTGAATCGCCGCGGTACGTCGGCCGAGCCGTGGCACGGTTGGCCGGCGATCCCGAGGTCGACCGCTGGAACGGCCAATCGCTGTCGAGCGGTCAACTCGCCCAAGTGTACGGCTTTACCGATCTCGATGGCTCACGGCCCGATTGCTGGCGTTACTTTCGGGAAGTACACGATGCGGGAAAGCCGGCCGATGCGGCCGGGTACCGCTGAAGAGGACGACGACCTGCCGCAACGGCGGAGTTCTGGAGAACATTGGTTTCGCACTTCAATAGTAGGAAGGAGGCCACCATGCGTGTGAGACAGTTGGCGATGATGACATTGGGTTTGGTGCTGAGCGTTTCGCCGGTGCTTGCCAAAGAGAAAAAACATGAGAAACCGATGGACCCGCAAGCCATGATGGAACTGTGGAAGAAACTCTCCATGCCAGGGGAGCCGCATCAGCGATTCGCGAGCCTGGCAGGGAGTTGGACGACGACCAGCAAGGAATGGATGGAACCGGGCAAGCCACCGGCGGAATCGACCGGTTCCGCCGAGATGAAGATGCTGTTGGACGGGCGCTTTCTCTACCAAGAGTTAAAGGGCGAGATGATGGGGCAGCCCTTTTCGGGCATCGGCATCGACGCGTACGACAACATGACGAAGAAATATGTGACCGCCTGGATGGACAGCATGGGAACCGGCATTTTCATTATGGAAGGAACCGCAAGCCCCGACGGAAAAACAATCACCCTGAAGGGCAGCCACCCTGAGCCGGGCGGCGGAAAAATGACGCACCGCGCAATATGGACGATCGTCGACGACAACAAGCAAACATTCGACATGTATGGTGCGCACCATGGAGAGAAAGAGACGAAGATGCTGGAAATCGTCTATACGAGGAAACAATGACATGCAGGAGTTGCTGGCCTATGGCATGTAGTCTGTGGCCCGAGACGATTCATCTTCCCACTCGGGCAAGCGGCCATACGCTCCTAGGAGGTCCATGAAATATTTACTGCTCGTGCATCACAATGAGGACGATTTCGCCAAAATGCCGGAGAGCCTGAGGAGCGGGCTGCTCGCGGAATCCATCCGGCTCTGCCACGAGCTTGCCGCCAAGGGGAAATACCACAGCGCGTCGCCCTTGCAGCCTTCGAGCACCGCCACCGTCGTGCGCGTACGGGACGGCAAGCGCTCCTTGTCGGACGGCCCTTTCATCGAAACCAGGGAGCAGGTCGCCGGCTATTTTCTTATTGAAGCGGAGAATTTGGATGAGGCGCTGGAGGTGGCGGGCCGCGTGCCCGGAGCACGCATCGGGTCGGTGGAGGTCCGGCCTTTGCGCCACGTCGAGGGCCTGCCCGGTGAAAAGGAATCGAGCAACTCATAAAGGAGGCGGAGATGAGTGCTGTACGGCTCTTGATTGGAACGAAGAAGGGTGCTTTCGTGCTGACGTCCGACGGGGCACGGAAGCATTGGGATGTGCAAGGCCCGCATTTCGGCGGATGGGAAATCTATCACATGAACGGTTCTCCCACCGACCCCGATCGGATTTACGTCTCGCAGACCAGCAGTTGGTTTGGGCAGATCATCCAGCGGTCCGATGATGGCGGCAAGACGTGGAATCCGCCCGGCACCAAGCCGGAAGATCTCATGGGGCCGGATGGAATGCCGAAAGGCGAAAGCAATATGTTCCTGTACGATAGCTCGACCGAGACCGGCAAGCCGCTGACCACGCATCAATGGTATGACGGCAGTCAGCGACCGTGGGAGTTCAAGCGAGTGTGGCATCTCGAGCCCTCGTTGACCGATCCCGATACGGTCTATGCCGGGGCAGAAGACGCGGCGCTCTTCAAATCCACGGACGGCGGACGGACGTGGAAGGAGTTGGCCGGCCTGCGCGCGGCGAAGGGGCAACTGTGGCAACCGGGTGCCGGCGGTATGTGCTTGCACACCATCGTGCTCGATCGCAGCCGTCCGGAGCGGATCTTCGTCGCGATCTCGGCCGCCGGTGCGTTTCGCAGCGACGACGGCGGCTTATCCTGGCGGCCGGTCAACCGCGGCCTGCAATCGCAGTATGAGCTGCCGGATCCCGATGCGGAAGTCGGCCATTGCGTTCACCGTATTGCCAGCCATCCGGCTAGGCCCCATACCCTATTCATGCAGAAGCATTGGGACGTGTTGCGCAGCGATGATGCAGGCGATTCGTGGCGCGAGGTCAGCGGGAACCTACCTAGTGACTTCGGCTTTCCGATCGCCGTTCACGCAAACGAGCCAGAGACGGTGTATGTCGTACCAATCAAGAGCGATTCGGAACACTATCCGCCGGACGGCAAGCTCCGCGTCTATCGCAGCAGGACCGGCGGCAACGAGTGGGAGCCGCTGACCAAAGGGCTGCCGCAGCAAAATTGCTATGTGAACATCTTGCGCGATGCGATGGCCGTGGATTCGCTGGATCCCTGCGGCATCTATTTTGGAACCACCGGAGGACAGGTCTATGGATCGGCCGACGGCGGCGACAGTTGGACTGCCGTCGTGCGCGATTTGCCGGCGGTGTATTCGGTCGAGGTGCAGACGTTGGGAAAAACGTAAGACGTCACGTGCCCTTCATGTGATACGAGGTGCCAACGATGGTCCGAGTCGTACTGCCGCAACATTTGCGAACGCTGGCGCGGGTGGAGGGCGAGGTGTCGCTCAACGTGGAGCCGCCGGTCACACAACAGTCGGTGCTGGATGCGCTGGAAGCACGACACCCGGTGCTGCGCGGAACGATCCGCGATCATGTGAGCTGTCGCCGCAGGCCGTTCATCCGGTTCTTTGCCTGCGAACAAGACCTTTCACACGAACTGGCGGATGCGCTCTTGCCCCAGGCTGTTGCGACAGGGCAGGAGCCGTTGCTGATAGTCGGCGCCATGGCGGGGGGATAGTCGAGTAGCGTCAACTATCAGGCTGAAACGTCAAACGTGCGTGTAGGAAGCAGGTTCTGTGTCAGTTCGAACGACGGAGGATGGTTGAGCGGCGTCGAGAATCGACCACATGCGACGATGAGACATGCGGCAGCAGGTTCTTCGTAATGCCTGACGAGTGACGCATGACGGTTGATGAATCGCGATAGGAGAACAGTTGATTGCCACTGTGAGGCCTACGATAGACAACGAGTGAGGAAGCAATGCTAATGCAAAAAATTACGCCATGCCTGTGGTTCGAGGACCAGGCCGAGGAGGCGGCCGAGTTCTACGTGTCGGTGTTCAACGATAGCCGGGTGAAGTCCATCACCCGCTATGGAAAAGCGGGTGCCGGAGCATCGGGCAGGCCGGAAGGCACCGTGATGACCGTGACGTTCGAAATTCAGGGGCAGGAATTTGTGGCGCTCAACGGTGGGCCGCTGTTTAAATTCTCCGAAGCGATCTCGTTCATGGTGAAGTGCGACAGCCAGGCGGAAATCGACGAGATGTGGGCAAAGCTCTCTGCAGGAGGCGAGGAGGGGCCTTGTGGTTGGCTCAAGGATAAGTATGGGCTCTCTTGGCAAATCGTGACTGCTGGGATCGACGCGATGCTGAGCGGTCCCGATGCCGCAAAGTCCGAGCGCGTGATGGAGGCGGTGCTCCGAATGGGAAAGCTCGACATAGCCGAGCTCAAACAGGCCTTTGCCGGCGAGTGAGGGTCATGATCCCCAGGTAGGTCTTCGATGTCCAAATTCTTGCGGCATGTACGACTTGTCGGCCTCATCACAGGCGGAATCATGTCCGCCGGTATCAGCTTTGCTGTGCTTTCGCTCGCATTGCCCATCCATGTGTGGCGCACCGGCGAGCCCCCGGCCCTGCCGATTCCCGTTGAGCCAGGGCAACGATTTGCAGCATTTCCACTTCGGCTCTGGATTGATACGGACGCCGCATGCGGTACAGGAAGCGCCACCGATGCAGATGATTGTCTCGCGTTGCTGCTTCTGGCCGAGGAGCCGCGCATGGATATAGCGGGTGTGTCGACGGTCTTCGGCAACGCGTCCCTCGAGGAGACAGATGGTATTACCCGCGCGCTGGTGCAAGCACTGAACGCCGAACGGCAGCGGCCCGTTCTTGTGCATCAAGGGTCGCCGGACCGGCTCCCAGGGAAGGCGACGACGCCCGTGCGGGGAGCTTCGGTGACTGCCGTGACGATGTTGCGCCGTGCGTTAGCGCAGGGACCATTGACTATCCTTGCGTTGGGTCCCCTCACGAACGTGGCGGCTGCCCTGCATGAGCGGCCAGATTTGCGGGCGAACGTCGTGAAGATCGTCGCCGTCATGGGCCGCCGCAAGGGCCACGTGTTTCATCCCATCGAAGGTGCGACGGCCCGTTCATTGCTCGGGCATGGCCCGATTTTTCGCGATTTCAATTTCACCAAAGATGAAGAGGCGGCTGGGAGAGTCATGGCGATGGGGTTGCCGTTGTCGCTGGTTCCTTATGAAGCCGCTCGAGCTATCAAGCTGAAGCCTACGGATCTCGATCGCATGGAGGCGCGCGGCGGAGCCGCAGCCTGGGTGGCACGGCGCGCCAAGCCCTGGATGGCCTATTGGCAGGAAGGCATCGGTCTGGAAGGATTTTATCCGTTCGACCTCGTCGCGGCGGCCTATGTGGTCGAGCCGTCCTTGCTCCGCTGCGCGCCGGTTCAGGCGGCGGTCGACGATGATACCTGGCTGTTCGGATGGCTCGGCTACAGAGGGCTGTTTGTCGCTCCGCAGTACTCCTCTGAAATACGATCGTCCGTCGCTGCTCCGGTTCTGTATTGTCCGCAGGTGTCCGCATCTCTTGGACCTTGGCTCACGGCCCGATTGGCTGGTGTCCCGAGTGCTCAGGCGCTCTATGTCCGATCTTCCCCTTGACCGTCATCCTCACCCTATGCTGTGCTGTGCCCGGCGACGTCCAGCCGAACTCGTATTGTCGGCCTGGAACCGGCGCAACATTCTCAATCCGTCGGGAGTGCACCATGAAGAAACTGGCGGTGGCGTTGTCGGCTATGGCGATAGTGGCGGCGGGTGCGTTGTCGAGCCAGGTACCGGCCCTCTCGCAAGAGATGGAATTCACTCCCGGGCCCCGGATGATACGAGCGATCGAGGAAATCGCCGCCTCTTATGCGCACCTCGGTCACAGTCTCGGATTGACGCCACAGCAGAAGGCAGCGATGGCCGGTCTGGTGCAGAAGATGAAGACCGACATGTGGATGAAGGAAGCCGTGCTGGTGGGCATGTTCCAGGAGATGGAGGAGAAGCGTCGGCATGGCCTCTTGCAAGACAGCGAATACCGCATCGCCAACACACTGACCGGCGGGATTGAAACTGATGAACTCAACCTGTTCATCGACACGCTGGCCGGCCTGCGCGGTCTGCTGACGGTCGAGCAGCAGGCCAAGGCCCGCGCGTCTTCACATCCGGCCATGACATTTCGCTTGTCGCAGGGTTTCAACACCAATATCGGATTGATGTCGCTGGAGGGCATCGGACGAGTCTACAACGGGTATCGCCCCGGGCTGGGCTTGACAGAGGATCAGGCGCAATCCATTCATAGGATGCTGGAAGCGGCACGGCGCGAGGTGCTTCGATTAGGCACCGAGATCGATCTCAGCCGCGTGGAGGCCGATGAGTTGGTGATGCGCCAGGACGTGGACCCTGAGGTAATCCGGTCCAAGATGCAGAAGACCGGCGAAACCGAAGGCTTGTTGTTCAATAGGCTGTTCGAAGTTTCCGATCAAATCGACGCGCTGCTGACCGAAGAGCAGCGAAACAAACTCGCCGAGCTCAAACGCATCCGCTCTCGCCGGCCGCCGGAGCAGCAAAGGGCGGGGCATGCGGGCGCCGGTCATGGATCCCGTGCAGCCCGCCCCGGCTTCGACTATTTTCTCGATCAAATCGATGGGCTGAGCCTCAACTCGGAGCAGATCGCAGCGCTGGTGGTCGCCAAGAGCGCTACCAGAAAGGCGGTCTTGATCGAGGAAGCGAAGCTCAAGGGCGCCGAACTGAGGCTCCTGAATCTTCTTCGCGACCAGGCCTCGGATTCGCCCGCCGAAGCCCAGATCGCGACGGCCGTTCAGCGCCTAGAAGAGGTGCGGGGAAACATTACGAAAGCCAAGGCCCTGGGTTTCCTGAAGGCAAAGGAAATTCTGACGCAGGAGCAGCGAGAACGAGTGCACCCGCCGCAGACGCTGGAGGACGGCCATTAGAGCTGGAAACAACGCTCGGGGCGATTCGGCCGGTTGAAGTGTCGCTCAGCTTGCCGAAGCCGTCGCTGATTTCGACGGCTCACGATATTTGGCGAAGCAGATGAGATCCAAGTGATGGTAGTGGTTCGGAAGCAGGGTTTCCGCTTTGTAGCCCAGATCGAGAAAGAATTGGACGTTCCTCGCCGTACGGAGCATCGTGCAGGCATAGAACTTATGGGCATCGGCGGTGGCGCGTTCGATCTCTTCGATCAGCGCTTGCCCTACGCCACGACGTTGATACGAAGGACTCACGGATAGCAATCGAATCACGCACACGCCTGCCACCGTCCAAAATCGGACCGATCCGATGATCGATCCTTCCGACTCCGCAACGAGGATCCGTTTCTCCTTCGCGTCCTGCTTGAGGCTGTCGAGCGTTTCCGTCGTCCAGGCGCTCACTTCGTAAAGACCGGCATATTGGCCGAACGCAGCCTGCTGCACATGGAGCAGAGCGTCAAAATCTTCCTCTGTTGCCGGTCTCACATGAATCATGGCGTCCGGGCGAGCAAAGCGCTATCTTCGTCGGCCTATTTGGTCCGTCGCGCAGCGTACTTGGTGCCGTCCATGTCGGTGATCTGCATCGCCTCTTCACCGGTAAATTCGAACCACATCATCCCGATCTGTCCCGACCTCTCGTCGTAAAGCATCATCTGTCCGCTGGGCGGCACGGGCAATCCCCGCGCCGGGACCCGGCCGGTCGGTATGTCCATCTTTCCCTCTGCCGCGGTCCCATCCGCCGAGACCAGCCGATAATCGGCATTGGAGTCGATGGTCAACGTCTTTTTCGGTAGAAACTGATTGTTCGGTTGCAGTTCCCAGCGGCCGACCACCTCCGGCAGCACTTTGGCCCTCGGCGCCAAATGTCTGATCGTCATCCGCTGCCGTTCCAATTCCTGGCGTCGTAATGTCTCGACGTACGGGCGCTCATCGGCGCTCGCGGAGCCATACGGGTCCTGCGCTTGGCGCGGGTGGAGGCGGGCCATCGCCATGTTGAGCTCGCCCAACTGCGCTTGCAAATGTTCGGGAAGATTCGGGCCGGCTTCATACAAGATTTTCTGCGCGCCTTCGAGATCCCCTTTCGTCATCAGTTCCTTGGCGAGATAAAACTGCGCTTCGGCGGCCGGAGCGGCGGCAAGGCCGGCGTAGTTGGTATCACCTCTGGCATTCCCGATTTTCGGGATGCCGGCCATCTTGAGCGGTCCGTACATGGCCGCCGTTCGAAAATGCTCGATCGATTCTTCACGTTTGCCCATGGCGGAAAGCAGCTTGCCCGTTCGTAGATGAGCCTCCGCAACGAGCGTAGCGGCATTTTTCGGCGCCATGACGATCGCGCCTTTCTCCGGTTGTTGATCCGGCCACATTGCCGAGAACATTTGCCGGGATTCGAATCCGCGGCTCATCCGCCGCTCGTATCCGAGCACGGCTTGATAGTGATCAAGGGCTTCCGGCTGTCTTCCTGCCTGTTCCGCGAGCCTGGCGAGATGGAACCTGGCTCGAATGGCGAGGCCGAAATCCAACGCGTCCCGTCCAAGCGGGGTGTTCTTCGAAGAAGCCGGTTCGTCGAGTTGCAGGCGTGCCTCCTCCAGCGCGAGGGCCAAGCGATAGTTCGCCCCGGCTTCATCGAGCTGATCCTCCGCTTCGCTCACCACACCGAGGTAGGCCGGAATACGGGCATCCTGAGGGTCGACGGCCGCGGCTCGCTTCAAGTAGCCCTTGGCTGCCTGCCAAGCCGTCTTTTCCGTTTTGTTCCAGGCCAGCCGGAGCAGCGGAGCGGCGGTCGTCTGAACCAGATTGGCGGCGATCAGGCGTTGCTCCTCCGACTTTTCCTGTTGTCCGGTCTGTGCGTACAACTGCACCAGCCGATCCTGCGCTTCGAGCGATTTGGGATCGAGCCTTATGGCCTGTTCCAGATGGACCTGAGCCTCCGCCGTCTGGCCATCCCACAGTGCCAGGTCCGCAAGGATCAGAAAGCCATCAACGGTGCCCTTCGTCACCTTGGCCGCGCGTTCGAGCGCGGCTCGCGCGCGGCGCCGCAGCTCGGCCGCGAGCGAGTCCAATTGCGCCGCTTGACGAACATCGGATTGCGAGGGCGGGTAGCAAGTCGTCGTCGTCACTCGATAGATCCCATCGCTTCGATTTTCATCGTGCGAGGAACTCGAGCAACGTTCCGTCCGAAGCCCGGCCGCTTCGGCCGAAATCTGGTTGGCCCGCATGGCGCGGAATTTCGCGTAGAGGCGCAGCGCATCGGGATCGTTGCCGGACAATTCGAGGGCCTGATCAGCCAGTTTGTCCGCTTGATCGTACTGCTTCAGCCGGGTTTGTGCGGCCGCTTTCTGCATGATGGCACCGACATGCCGGGCATTCAGTCCCAACGCGCGGTCGGCTACCTGGATCGCATGCCGGAGCTCCTGCTCCCGCGAGAGCTGAAACCGATAGGGTTGGATCTCGCGGCGGGGCTCGACCTTCTCGCCACGATTGTCGGCCTCTTCGTTGAGATAGGCCGCCAGATCGACCAGTCTGTCCGGATTCTTGGGGTGGTCGCGCAGGGCGTCTTCCAATTCACGCAGGCGGTCTTGGTACAGTTCGTCGTAGCGCAAACGCTGCTCACCCGCGACTCTGTGAAGCTTCGAGGCGATTTGGATGAGCGATTCAAGCGGTTTCCCGCTTCGTGCCTGGTCTTGCAATTCGCGGAACAGCGCCTCGCCCGAACCCTTCGCCTTGTACGCGCTCAGCCTGTTTTCGACTGCGGACCGTGCGGAACGCGTCGAAAGCCAGCCGGCTTTCTTATAGACCTCCAAGTCGGCGCGCGTGCGTTTTTCATCGCCCGATTGGGCCGCCGCGGTCGCGCGCCCCAGATAGGCATCGGGAAAATCAGTTTTCAGCGTGAGCGCGATCGTGAATTCCTTCCGGGCAGTGGCGGGGCGGCCCGCGTCCAGCCAAGCCTTCGCGGCTTGATGGTGCGCCTCGGCATCGCCCGGAGCAGAAGCCAGCGCCCGCTCCACCTGTGCCATGTCCCCGCCGACCGATGAGCCGCGGGAAGCGTTCTTGGCCCGTGAGACATTCAGAGAAGCCAGTTCCGGCCGGCGGTAGTTCTTTTCCGCAAACAGCTGGCCGGCTTTCAACATCGCTTGCCGCATTTGTGGGCCCTTCGTTCCATTGGCGTCGCCGGAGCCGCCGAAGTCGGCCGGCAGGCGATGTTTTTGATAGGCCATGCCAAGCTGGTACACGATGAAGGAAGCATAGTCGGTCGAGTAGTCATCACCGCCTTGGGCCACATGGCCCGGAATGCTGATCACGGCCGGGCGGTCCGAGCCTTGGCCACGCGCGCCGCTAAAGCCGTGATGGGGGACCACGATGATCCCGCTCATGGCCTCGGCGACGTAGGTCCACAGGTCGGGCTCTCGGCCTCGGTAACCCAAACGTTTGACCCGCTCCAAGTCTTTCAGCGCACGCGGAAAGTCCTCGGCCAACGTACCGGCCACGCCGCGAGCCAGAATGATATCGGGGTTATCGCCGTCTTCTTCCAGTGCGCGTGAAAAGGCCGAAGCCGCTTCCATCCATCGCTCTCCATTCAATGCATCCAAGCCATCCATATAGCGCGGCGCGGCTTTGTCTGACACGACGGCGTGGGCCTGGAAGGCGAGGAAAAATTCGAGCAGGACGACGGAAAGGATGGCAATCGAGCGCAACGAGGCCATGGAGGACCTCCTTCGGACGCGGCTCTCCGGAGAAGCGCTTGCTGTTCTTGCGACGGTCGCAATAGCCTACCGTCGTCACCCAGGGCAATCAAGAGGGGCCCTTGGCATTGGGCTCACGGCGCCATGTGTGAGCGCTCAGGGCTTGCAGTAATGGACACGAACTTCGCGGACTAGTCCGGCTCGGTCGAACACCATCGTCTCGGCTGCCAGGAGGCCGTTCACGCTGAGGTAATAGAGCGTGATGCTGCCGACTCCGATCAGAACTCGACGAAGCTCGAAGCGTAGTAATGGATAGGCCTGCAGTCCGTTACGAAAGTACTCTTTCAACCGCTCGCGCCCGCGCACCGTGCCTGAGGAATCGCCGAACAATTTCTGAACGAATGGACTGACGAACTCGACATCCGGCGCATAGTGGTTGAGGATTGCATCGAGATCGTGGCTGTTCCAAGCGCTCATCCATACTTCTGCGAAATGGCGAGCCTGTTCCTCCGTCATACCGGCCATGCCTCATTTCGCCGGCCGGGCGCCGGCCAGACTATCCACGTAGGCGATCAAGTCCCAGATGTCCTCGTCGCGAAGCAGTGGTTTCGGGAACATGGCAGTGCCGGGATGCCCATACTTGATGGTGCGAAAACGTTC